>NZ_DLOE01000047.1:0-22990 GCF_002479615.1 Arsenicicoccus sp. UBA7492
CCCGACCCCCCGCCCCCCCGACCCCAAAGATCGTGAGGGTCTGGTCCAAGATTCTTAGACCAGACCCTCACGATCATGGCGAGCCGGGCTCATGGTGCCAGTGCTGCTACCAGCCCTGCTGCTTGTTGGCGTTGTCCGCGGCCGCCCGCGCGTCGGAGACGCTGTCGCTGTCACCCGTGCGCGGCTTGAACGTGCGCGCCGACTGGTGGTTGGGGTCGTCCGCGTCGTTGCCCAGGCCCACCTTGTCGGCGACCTTGTGCAACAGGCCGCCCAGCCCACCGGGTCCCTCGGACGACCGGGTGGCGCCGTCACCGCTGCTCGTGCCGCCGGGCAGGTCCGAGTCGACCTCGGCGCCCGTGGCCACGAGGACCTCCGGGAAGTGGCAGGCGCTGCGGTGACCGTCGAAACCGTCCGGCCGGTCGACGAACTCGGGCACCTCGGTCTTGCAGATCTCCTGCATCTTCCAGCACCGCGTGTGGAAGCGGCAGCCGGCGGGCGGGTTGGCCGGGGACGGCACGTCACCCTGCAGGACGATCTGCTCGCGCTTGCCGCGCAGCGTCGGGTCCGGCACGGGGACGGCCGACATCAGCGCCTGGGTGTACGGGTGCGTCGTCCTCTCGTAGATCTCGTCCTCGGTGCCCAGCTCGACCATCTTGCCGAGGTACATCACGCCGACGCGGTCGGAGATGTGACGCACGACGGACAGGTCGTGGGCGATGAAGATGTAGGACAGGCCGAGCTCCGTCTGGAGCTTCTCCATCAGGTTGACGACCTGCGCCTGCACCGACACGTCCAGCGCCGAGACGGGCTCGTCGCAGATCAGGACCTTGGGGTTGAGAGCGATCCCGCGAGCGATGCCGATGCGCTGCCGCTGACCACCGGAGAACTGGTGGGGATAGCGGTTGATGTGCTCCGGGTTGAGCCCGACCAGGTCCAGCAGGTCCTGGACGGCCTTGCGACGACCCGACCTGGGCACGACGTCCGGGTGGATGTCGAAGGGCTCGCCCACGATGTCGCCAACCGTCTTGCGAGGGTTGAGCGAGGTGTAGGGGTCCTGGAACACGATCTGGATGTCGCGGCGCAGCTTGCGCATGGCCGCGCCCTTCTGGGCGTACATGTCGATGCCGTCGAAGTCGAGCGTGCCCGACGTC
This sequence comes from Arsenicicoccus sp. UBA7492, assembly GCF_002479615.1. Lineage (NCBI taxonomy): Bacteria > Bacillati > Actinomycetota > Actinomycetes > Micrococcales > Intrasporangiaceae > Arsenicicoccus > Arsenicicoccus sp. UBA7492. Next base: position 1,152 of record NZ_DLOE01000047.1, read on the forward strand.
GGCTCCTCCAGGCGCATGAGCAGACGCCCGAGGGTCGACTTGCCGCAGCCGGACTCGCCCACGATGCCGAGGGTCTCGCCCTTGAGCAGCTCGAAGGAGACGCCATCGACGGCCTTGACCTGACCCGTCGTGGTGCGGAGGATGCCGCCCTTGATGGGGTAGTGCTTGACGAGGTCCTTGGCGACGAGGATCGGCTCAGCCATGGAGCACCTCCTGGGAGAAGTGGCACGCGGACAGGCGGCCGGGGGCCACCTCGAGCAGCTCCGGACGGTCCACGCGACAGATGTCCTGGGCGTAGCGGCAGCGCGGGTTGAAGGCGCAGCCCGGGGGGATCCGCATCAGGTTGGGCGGCAGGCCGCCGATCGCCGACAGCGTCTCGCCCTTCTGGTCCAGCCGCGGGATGGAGTCCAGCAACCCCTTGGTGTAGGGGTGGGCCGGCTTGCGGTAGAGCTCGTAGACGTCCGCCTGCTCGACGATGCGGCCGGCGTACATCACCGCGATGCGGTCGGCGACGTCGGCCACGACACCGAGGTCGTGGGTGATCAGGATCAGGCCCATCTGGCGCTCCTGCTGGAGCTCGGCCAGCAGACCCATGATCTGCGCCTGCACCGTCACGTCGAGCGCCGTGGTCGGCTCGTCGGCGATGAGCACGGCCGGGTCGAGCGCGATGGCCATCGCGATCATGATGCGCTGGCGCATGCCACCGGAGAACTGGTGCGGGAAGGCCTTGACGCGGGACTTGGCCCCGGGGATGGCCACGCGCTCCATGAGGCGCACGGCCTGCTCGAGCGAGTCGGACTTGTTCATCCCGCGGTGCTGGCGGAACATCTCGGCGATCTGCCAGCCGACCGGGAACACCGGGTTGAGCGAGCTCAGGGCGTCCTGGAAGATCATCGAGATCTCCGGGCCGCGGACGTGCCGCCGCTGGTCCTCGGGCATGGTCAGCAGCTCCTGCCCGCAGTAGCGGACCGAGCCCTGAGGGATCTTGGCCGGGGGCATGTCGAGGATGCCCATGATGGCCTGGGCGGTCACCGACTTGCCGGAGCCGGACTCGCCGAGGATCGCGAGCGTCTCGCCGGCGTTGAGCGTGAAGTTGACGCCGTTGATGGCCCGCGCGATCCCATCGGCCGTGTGGAACTCGACGTGGAGGTCCTCCACGTCCAGGAGCCGGCCGTCGGTCGGCTGGTAGGCCGAGTCGGCCTCCTGCGGTGCCCGCGCGTGGCGGGCGGTGTGGGTCGTAGACATGTGTGTGTCAGCCCCTCATCGAGACTTGGGGTCCAGCGCGTCGCGGACCGCGTCACCGAGGAGGATGAACGCCAGGACCGCGAGGCTCAGGAACAGGCTGGGGAACAGCAGGATGTGCGGCGAGGTGCGCACCGTGTCGAGGGCGTCCGAGATGGCGACACCCCACGAGATGGTGGGCGGGACCAGGCCGATGCCGAGGAAGGACAGCGACGCCTCGGTGGCGATGTAGGCACCCAGGTTGATCGTCGCCACCACGATGACCGGGGCGACGGCGTTGGGCAGGACGTGGCCGAGGATGATCCGGCCCGGCCCGGCGCCGAGCGCCCGCGCCGCCTGGACGTACTCGAGGGACTTGACCTGCAGCACGGCGGAGCGCATGAGCCGCGCGATGCCCGGCCAGCCGAACACCGTCATGACCAGGACGACCTTGCCCACGACGACCCAGTAGGACGTGTTGGCGTTGGACGGGAACGAGGCCATGAACAGGATGCCGCCGAGGAGCATGGGGATGGCGAAGAAGATGTCCGTCACGCGCATGAGCAGCGCGTCGAGCCACCCGCCGAGGTAGCCGGCGAAGATGCCGAGGGCACCGCCGACGATCGTGGTGCTCAGCGTCGTGAGCACGCCGACGATGATCGACGCCCGCGCGCCGTAGATGGTGCGGGCGTAGATGTCTCGCCCCTGCTTGTCGGTGCCGAACCAGTGCTCGCCGCTCATGGACTCGCGCACGTGGCGCAGGGAGCCGGAGGTCGGGTCGATCCGGGTGAACAGCTGGGGGATGAACGCCATGAGCAGGAAGATGAGGATGAGCGCGGCCGAGATCCAGAAGAGCGGGTTCCTGCGGAGCTGGCGCCAGGCGTCGGACCACAGGGATCGGGCCTCCTCGCCACCGCCCTGAGCGGGTGCCGGGGCGACCTCGGTGGCGGCGACGGTGGCGGTGTTGGCGTCAGTCATGGCTGATCCTCGGGTCGAGCAGGCCGTAGAGCAGGTCGATGAGCAGGTTGACGAGCAGGAACACGAACACCAGCATCGTGACGGCCGAGACGACGGCGATGCCGTCGCGGTTGCGGATGCCGGTGAAGATGTAGCCACCGACGCCGTTGATGTTGAAGATGCGCTCCGTGATGATCGCGCCGCCGAGCAGGCCGCCGAAGTCGGCGCCCAGGAAGGTGACCACCGGGATCATCGAGTTGCGCATGGCGTGCAGCCCGATGGCGCGCTGGCGGGTCAGCCCCTTGGAGATCGCCGTGCGGACGTAGTCGGCGCGGAGGTTCTCGACCAGGTTGGTGCGCATGAGCCGGGCGACGTAGGCGATCGACAGCGACCCGAGGACGAAACCGGGGAGCACCAGGTCGTAGAGGGTCGGGTCGTTGGCCGCGGTCACGGGGAACCACCGCAGACGCACGCCGAGGAGGTACTGCAAGGTCGAACCGATGACGAACGAGGGGATGGAGATCGCCACGAGGGTCGAGACCATCACCAGGTTGTCGATGAACTTGCCCTTGCGGATGCCGGCGAGCACACCCGCCACGAGGCCGATCACGATCTCGAAAGCGATGGCGATCGCGGCGAGCTTGGCCGTGATGACGTAGCGGGAGGACAGGTCCTCGGCGACGGGGATGTTGTAGAAGTTGGTGCCGAGGTCGCCCTGGACGAGCTTGCCCATGTACTTGCCGTACTGGACGACCAGCGGGTCGTTGAGGTTGTGCTCGGCGCGGAACTTCTCGATGTAGGCGGGGGAGCAGGGGCGCTCGCCGCACTTGCCCTCGGTCGGATCGCCCGGCAGGGCGAACACCATGGCAAAGATCAAGAACGTGGCCCCGATGATCACCGGGATCATCTGCAGGATCCGGCGAATGATGTATTTGGTCACGACACCTCCTCAGGTGGTCGTGCCTGCGGCGGCTGGGCCGCAGACGGCTCGAAGTCGTGCTCCAAGCGTGGAGCTCCGGCGCCCTCGTCCGCCGTGGGGATGGTCGTCGGACGAGCGGCTCACGCGGCGCCCTTGCTCACGTGATGGCTGGGTCTGTACCCCGGTAGGGGTGGATGGGAAGAACGAGCGGCTACAGGGTAACCGGTCCCTGGCTGGGGGCCGGTCGCCGGGGTGATACCCGGGTGCTGCAGGTCCGCGGACGGCGAATCCCGTTGTGCACCGGCCGCCGTCACAGCCGTGGGTGCCCGGCACGTGCCGGGCACCCACGGATCAGGTGTCACCTGTCAGCGGACGACCGCTGGGTCACTTGAGCTTGATGCCCACGTAGTCCGGCTTGCCGAACGCCGAGATCTTGACGTTGGTGACCTTGGGCGACCAGCCGATGGTCGACTTCGGGTACCACAGCGGGATGGCCGGCATCTGCTCCTTGAGCATGCCCTCGGCCTCCTGGTACAGCTCGTTGGCCTTGGCCGAGTCGGTTGCCGCGGCGGCCTCCTTGAGCTTGGCGTCGAAGGCCTTGTTGGAGTAGTCGCCGTCGTTGGAGGAGGCACCCGTGGCGAAGATCGGGGTGAGGAAGTTCTCGATCGACGGGTAGTCCATCTGCCAGCCGGTGCGGAAGAGGCCCTTCATCTCGCGCTTCTTGACCTGCGTGCGGAAGGTCTTGAAGTCGACGACCGGGGTGGCGACGCAGTCGATCGCGAGCGCCTCCTTGATCGACTGGCAGGTGGCCTCGGTCCAGTCCTTGTGCGACGCGTCGGCGTTGTAGGAGAGGGTGAGCTTGCCCTTGAAGCCGCCGGCCTCCTGGAGCAGCGCCTTGGCCTTGGCCGCGTCGTAGGTGCAGAACTCGCCGCAGGCGCCGGCCTTGTAGCCGTTGACCGTGGTGGCGACCCAGCCGGTGGCCGGGGTGCGGGTGCCGTTGAACTGCGACTTGATGACGGCCTCGCGGTCGACCGCCATGGAGATGGCCTGACGCACCTTGGGGTTCTGGACCGCCGGGTCGGCCTTGGCGGAGGCGAAGGTCATCGTGGAGATGCCGCCGTACTCCTTCTGGGCGTTGCGGTCGGGCAGGTCAGTCTTGTACTTGTCGGCGGTGATCGCCGAGGAGGGGATCTCGTCGGTGACGTCCAGGTTGCCGGCCATCACGTCGTTGTAGGCGGCCGAGGAGTCCTGGTAGATCTTGAACGTGATCTGGTCCAGGGAGCCCTTGTTGGCGCCGGAGTAGTTCGGGTTCTTCTTGAGGACGATCGCCTGGTTCTTGGTCCACGACTCGACCGTGTAGGGGCCGGCACCGATCGGCTTGTCGCCGAACGCCTTCGGGTCCTTGGCGAACGAGTCGGGCAGCGGCGCGAAGGCCGAGTAGCCGAGGCGCTCAGGGAGGTTCGAGACCTTGTCCGTGGTCTTGATGGTGAAGGTGGTGTCGTCGACGACCTTCAGGCCCGACATGGTCTTGGCCTTGGGGGTCTGACCCTCCTCGGCCTGCAGGTCGGCGAAGCCCTCGATGGGCTCCATGAAGTAGGACGCGCCCTGGGCGTTGGTCGACAGGGCGGTGTAGTTCCACGCGTCGACGAAGTTCTTGGCCTTGACCTCGGTGCCGTCCGAGAACTTGTAGCCCTTCTTGAGCTTGACCGTGAAGTTCTGGTTGTCCTTGGTCTCGATGGACTCGGCGATGTCGTTCTCGGGCTTGGCCGTGTCGACGTTGTAGTGCACGAGACGCGCGGTGACGGCGTCGATGACGTCACCACCACAGGTCTCGGTGGTGGCGCCGGGGATCAGGGGGTTCTCCGGGTTGCAGCCGCGGACGGAGATGGACCCGCCCTGCTTGCCGGCGGAGTCGCCGCTGCCGGTGGAGCCGGAGCTGCCGGAACCGCCGCCACAGGCGGCCAGCAGCATTGCCGACGCCGAGACGGTCGCGGTGAGGGTGAGGCGAGTGGTGGCTCGCATAGGGATAGACCTCCTCGAACGGGTCCGTTGATGGGACGGACCTGTGGTGATCACCCTGACGGATGGCGGCCAGGGTGTGATCCCAGCCGAGCGAGCGCGCCTTTGCCCTCGTGCGAGCGGGGAACCGTGGCCACACTCTAGGTCGGCCCGGGGCCGGGTCCAGACCCCGGGGCGGCGTCGATACCGATTCGTGACCAGACGTGCCGCCGGACGGGCGAGCCCGGCAGCGGTCGGACCGACCACCCCGAGGGGCACGTCTGCGAGACTGGGCCGGTGGATCTCCCGGACCTGTTCGCCGCCCCCGGCAGCTCCGACGCACCCCTGCCGCCCCTCGCGGTGCGCATGCGTCCTCGCTCCCTGGAGGAGGTGCGCGGCCAGTCCGCGGCGCTGCGTCCCGGTAGCCCGTTGCGGCGGCTGATCGAGGGTCACTCGGGTGCGGTCGGCCCCCTCTCCGCGATCCTCTGGGGTCCCCCGGGCACCGGCAAGACCACCCTCGCCCATCTCGTCGCGACCGCCGCCGGCCGCCGCTTCGTCGAGCTGTCGGCCATCACTGCGGGGGTCAAGGACGTGCGCCGGGTGATCGACGAGGCCGTGCGCGAGCGCGACCTCTACAGCCGGACCACCGTGCTCTTCCTCGACGAGATCCACCGGTTCACCAAGGCCCAGCAGGACGCGCTCCTCCCGGCGGTCGAGAACCGCCTCGTCGTGCTGGTGGCGGCGACCACGGAGAACCCGTCGTTCAGCATCATCGCGCCGCTGCTGTCCCGCTCGGTGCTCGTGACGCTGGGGTCGCTGACGGACGCCGACCTGGGGGAGGTGCTGGACGCCGCCCTCGTCGAGGAGCGAGGACTGGCGGGGGAGTTCACGCTCGAGGAGGCGGCGCGCGAGCACGTCGTGCGCATCAGCGGAGGAGACGCCCGCCGGGCGCTCACGGCCCTCGAGGGCGCGGCCGGGGTGGCCCTCGGCGACCTTCCGGTCGGGGACGGTGGCCGGGAACCGGTCGTCATCACGTCCGCCCACGTCGAGCAGGCCGTCGAGAAGGCCGTCGTGCGCTACGACAAGACCGGCGACCAGCACTACGACGTCGCCTCGGCGCTCATCAAGTCGATGCGGGGGTCCGACGTGGACGCCTCGCTGCACTACCTCGCGCGGATGCTCGAGGCCGGGGAGGACCCGCGGTTCATCGCCCGCCGGGTGGTCATCGCGGCCTCCGAGGACGTCGGTATGGCGGACCCCACCGCGCTGCAGACCGCCGTGGCCGCGATGCACGCCGTGGCCCAGATCGGCATGCCGGAGGCGCGGCTCATCCTCGCGCAGGCCGTCGTCCACAACGCGCTCGCGCCCAAGTCCAACGCGGCCTACACGGGCATCAACGAGGCGATCGCCGACGTCCGCGCCGGCCGCGGGGGTGCGGTCCCCGCCCACCTGCGCGGGTCGGGCTACGCCGGCGCGTCGCGGCTCGGCCACGGCGACGGCTACGTCTACCCGCACGCCCTCGACGAGGGTGTGGCGGCCCAGCAGTACCTCCCGGACGACCTGGACCGCACCGTCGACTACTACCGGCCCACCACGCGCGGCTTCGAGGAGCGCCTGGCGAGCCGGTGGGCGTGGCTGCGGACCGCCCTGCACGACCGGCGGTGAGCCAGGACGCTCGGGGTAGGCTGGCCGCAGACGCCACGACCCCTCGGAGGTGAGCGCCGTGGTCCCCGGCACCCGTCGCGCAGTGATCGCAGCGACCGCAGCACGCGCAGCGGCCGCCGCGAGCCACGCGGTGGGCCGAGCCCGAGCTATCTAGGGGCGGCCGCCCCCGCTCCGGCCTGCGTGCGCGCAGGCGACCCCTCCCCGTCATACGACTGCTCTGCCAGGCCCCGGCCGATGCCCGCGCCTGCACCCCGAACCTGTTGCGAGAGAAGGACTGACCCGTCATGGAAACCGCCGAGATCCGCCGTCGCTGGCTCGCGTACTTCGAGGGCAAGGGACACACCGTCGTCCCCAGCGCCCCGCTCCTCTACGACGACCCCAACCTGTTGTTCGTCAACGCCGGCATGGTGCCGTTCAAGCCGTACTTCCTGGGGCAGGAGACCGCCCCCTACCTCCGTGCCACGAGCGTGCAGAAGTGCGTGCGCACCGGCGACATCGAGGAGGTCGGCAAGACCACCCGCCACGGCACGTTCTTCCAGATGAACGGCAACTTCTCCTTCGGCGACTACTTCAAGAAGAAGGCGATCCGCTTCGCCTGGGAGCTCGTCACCGGGCGCCAGGAGGACGGCTTCCTCGGCTTCGACCCGGAGAAGGTCTGGGTCACGGTGCTCGGCCCCGGCTACCACCCGGACTACCCCGAGGGCGACAAGGAGGCCTACGACCACTGGGTCGCGGTGGGCGTCCCGCCGGAGCGGATCCAGGGTCGCAGCCTCAAGGACAACTACTGGCACATGGGTGTCGAGGGCCCGGGCGGCCCCTGCTCCGAGATCTACATCGACCGCGGCGCGGAGTACGGCCCGGACGGTGGCCCCGAGGCCGACGAGGACCGCTTCCTCGAGATCTGGAACCTCGTCTTCCAGACCGAGGAGATCACCGACGTCAAGGCCAAGGACGACTTCCGCGTGGTCGGTCCGCTCCCCGCCAAGAACATCGACACCGGCATGGGCCTGGAGCGCGTCGCCTTCCTGCTCCAGGGCGTGGACAACCTCTACGAGATCGACGAGGTCTATCCCGTCATCGAGCGGGCCGAGGCGATCTCCGGCCGGACGTACGGCGCGAACGACGACGACGACGTCCGCTTCCGCGTGGTCGCCGACCACGTCCGCTCGTCCCTCATGCTCATCGGTGACGGCGTGACCCCGGGCAACGAGGGTCGCGGCTACGTGCTGCGGCGGCTGCTGCGCCGTGCGGTGCGCTCGATGCGCCTGCTCGGCGTGACCACGCCTGCGCTGCCGGAGCTGCTGCCCGTGTCGATGGAGCAGATGAGCCGGTCCTATCCCGAGCTGAAGCGCGACTTCTCGCGCATCAGCCAGATCGCGTATGCCGAGGAGGAGGCCTTCCGCCGCACCCTCACGAGCGGGACCACGATCCTGGACAGCGCGGTCTCGGCGGTCAAGACCTCCGGCGCCGGCGTGCTGGGCGGCGACAAGGCCTTCCAGCTCCACGACACCTATGGCTTCCCGATCGACCTGACCCTCGAGATGGCGGCCGAGCAGGGCGTGTCCGTCGACGAGGAGGGCTTCCGCCGCCTCATGGGCGAGCAGCGGGCCCGGGCCAAGGCGGACGCCAGGGCCAAGAAGCAGGGCCACGGCGACGCCCACGCCTACCGCGAGCTGGCGGACGCCCTCGGCCACGCGGTCGAGTTCACGGGCTACGACGAGGTCCGGTCCGAGGCGCGCGTCTCGGGCCTGGTCGTCAACGGCGAGTCCACCCGGTCCGCGGCCGCGGGGCAGGACGTCGAGATCGTCCTCGACCGCACCCCCTTCTACGCCGAGGGTGGCGGCCAGCTCGCCGACGGCGGACGGATCGAGCTCGACAACGGCGCCGTCATCGAGGTGCGCGACGTCCAGAAGCCCATCAACGGCCTCATCGTCCACAAGGCCACCGTCGTGTCCGGCGAGGTCGTGCCCGGCCTGGCCGCGCACGCCCTGGTCGACCTGCAGCGCCGCCGCGCGATCAGCCGCGCCCACACCGCGACCCACATGGTGCACAAGGCGATCCGCGAGGCCCTCGGCGACACCGCGACGCAGGCAGGGTCCGAGAACGCCCCCGGGCGCTTCCGGTTCGACTTCAACGCCACCTCCGCCGTGCCGGTCTCGGTGCTGAACGAGGTCGAGTCCAAGGTCAACACGATGCTGCTGGAGGACCTCGAGGTCCGCGCCGACGTGATGACCCAGGAGGAGGCCGTCGCCACCGGCGCGATGGCGTTGTTCGGCGAGAAGTACGGCAACGAGGTCCGCGTCATCTCCGTCGGCGAGTGGGCCCGTGAGCTCTGCGGCGGCACCCACGCGCAGCGGTCGGGCCAGCTCGGTGTCGTCAAGCTCCTCGGCGAGGCGTCCATCGGCTCCGGCGTGCGCCGGGTCGAGGCCCTCGTCGGCTCGGACGCCTACGACTTCCTGGCGCGCGAGGCCGCGATCGTCGGCCAGCTCACCGCCGACCTCAAGGTCCGCAGCGAGGAGCTGCCCGAGCGCATCTCCTCGATCCTCGGCAAGCTCAAGGACGCCGAGCGCGAGATCACCGCCATGCGCCAGCAGCAGGCGCTCGCCGCGTCGGGCCGGCTCGCGAGCGAGGCCAAGGACGTCTACGGCGTCAGCTTCGTCGGCCACCAGGCCCAGGGCGTGAGCGGCGACGACCTGCGGGCGCTCGTCCTGGACCTGCGCGGGCGTCTCGGCAACGACCGCCCGGCCGTCGTCGCGGCGGCGACCGAGTCCAAGGGTCGCCCCGTCGTCATCGTGGCCACCAACGAGCGGGCCCGCGAGTGGGGCATCAAGGCCGGCGAGCTCGTCCGCGTCGCCGCGCAGACGCTCGGCGGGGGCGGTGGCGGCAAGGACGACCTGGCCCAGGGTGGCGGGCAGGATGCCGCCAAGATCGGCGAGGCGCTGACCCAGGTCGAGTGGACCGTCGGGGCCCGCGCCACCCAGCGGTGACCCGTGGCTGACCTGCCCCGCGGCGTGCGCCTCGGCGTGGACGTCGGCACCGTGCGTGTCGGGGTCGCCCGCAGCGACCCGGACGGCCTGATCGCGACGCCCGAGACGACCGTGGCGCACGTGCCCGGACGGCACACGGACGTCGCGGCCGTCGCCGCCCTCGCGGCCGAGGTCGGGGCGTCCGTCGTCTATGTCGGGCTGCCCCGCACGCTCGCCGGGGGAGAGGGCGAGTCGGCGCGTCGGGCGCGCGAGTTCGCCGCGGGTCTCCTAGGCTCGACCCCGTCCGCCACCGGTGGCCCGAGCGTCGAGGTCCGCCTCGTCGACGAGCGACTGACCACGGTGGACGCCGCACGACAGCTCCGCGACAGCGGGCGCCGGGCCCGGGCCCAGCGCCAGGTCATCGACCAGGCCGCCGCGGTGCTGATCCTCCAGGTGGCCCTCGACCACGAGCGATCCACCGGGAGGAGGGCCGGCTCCTCGACCGAGGCGGAGCCCGGACCCGCGGTGGACGCCAGTCGCGCCACCGCCTCGATCCCCGCCCGCCCCCGCAAGGCGCGGCACCGGGGACGGGGAGCCGACGCCCGGCCCGAGGCGCCGGTCGAGCCCGACGACAAGGACCCCAGCCCGTGACCGACCAGCACCTGAGCGACTCGATCTTCGGCGGTCGGGACGGGTCCGGCCCCGGTGACCACGGGCGAGGCGGCACGACGGGGGCGTCACCGACCGGCCGTCCGCCGCACCGGCGCCGGCGCGGCCCGCTGCTGATCCTCCTGCTCCTGGTCGCCCTGGCCGCTGCCGTGCTCGTCGCCGGGCTCGTGCTCAAGCCGGTCGTCGCAGGCTTCCTGGGCGGCGGTGACTACGCCGCGAGCGACGCCACGGGCAAGAAGGTCCCGGTGACGATCGCCGCCAACGCCAACGGCCGGGCCATCGGGGACACCCTGGAGAAGGCCGGCGTCGTCAAGTCCGCCGGCGCGTTCGTCGACGCCGCGCGCGAGGACACCCGTGCGCAGTCGATCCAGCCGGGCGACTACCTCATGGCCGAGCACCAGCCGGCCAAGTCCGCCCTCGCCTACCTCGCCGATCCCAAGAACCGCGTCGTCAAGCGCGTGACCGTGCCCGAGGGCATGCGGGCCAGCGAGGTCTACCAGGTCCTGTCCAAGGCGTCCGGCATCCCGGTCGCGGACTACGAGAAGGCCGCCAAGAACACCGCGGCGCTCAACCTCCCGAGCTCGGCCAAGGGCAACGTCGAGGGCTACCTGTTCCCCTCGTCCTACGAGTTCAAGGCCAAGAGCACGGCCGCCGAGCAGCTCGCCGCCATGGTCGCCAAGACCAAGGACGTCCTCGCCGAGCTCGGGGTGAGCGACGACAAGGCCGAGCGCGCGATCATCATCGCCAGCATCGTCGAGTCCGAGTCGCGCCTCGACGCGGACCGCGGCAAGGTCGCCCGGGTCCTGGAGAACCGCCTCGCCGTGCCGATGCGCCTGCAGCTGGACTCCACCGTCGCCTACGCCACCGGCAAGCGGGTCATCACGACCACCGACGAGGAGCGCGCGCAGGTCAACGGCTACAACACCTACACCCGCGACGGGCTGCCCGTCGGTCCGATCGGCAACCCCGGCGAGGCCTCCATCAAGGCGGCCGTCAACCCTGCGCAGGGGCCCTGGCTGTTCTTCGTGACGATCGACCCGGCGACCGGCGAGACCGTGTTCACCGAGAACAAGGAAGACCACGACAAGGCGGTCCTGCGGTTCCAGGCGTGGTGCCAGGCGCACAAGGGCCAGTGCTGAGGGCGGGCGTCCTCGGGTCGCCGATCGCGCACTCGCTGTCGCCGGTCATGCACCGCGCGGCCTACGCGCACCTGGGGCTGTCGGACTGGACCTATGACCGGCGCGAGTGCGAGGCCGCCGAGCTGCCCGCGCTCGTGGCGGGCCTGGACGAGAGCTGGCGGGGCCTGTCGCTGACCATGCCCCTCAAGGAGGCCGCCCTGACGCTGGGCACCACGGTGGACCCCGTCGCCGAGAGCGTCGGCGGCGCCAACACCCTGGTGCGGCGGCCCGACCTCGGCTGGGACGCCTACAACACCGACGTGCACGGCGTCCGCCAGGCGCTGGCGGACCACCGCGTCACGTCGGCCCGGCACGTGCTCGTGCTCGGGTCGGGGGCGACCGCCCGGTCGGCCCTCGCCGCCGTGCGCGAGCTGGGCGCCCGGACGGTGGCGTTCGGCATACGGTCCGAGGTCCGGCCCGAGACCGGGGACCTGCTGGACGAGCTGGGCGTCGCCTGGTCGGCTCACCCGCTCGACGAGGTGAACGCCCTCGTCCGCGACGCGGACCTCGTGATCGACACCCTCCCGGGTCGCGGGGCGGACGCCGTCGCCGCGCAGCTCGCCGACGTGCCCCGGCTGCCGGCGCTGTTCGAGGCGATCTACGAGGACTGGCCGACCACGCTCGCGCGGACCTTCGCCGCCACGGGTGCCCCGGTCGTCTCCGGGCTGGAGATGCTGGCCCACCAGGGTGCCCTGCAGGTCGAGCTCATGACGGGGCGCCCCGTGCCCGCGTCCGTGCTGCTCGACGCCGCGTCTGGAGCGTGGACGGGGCGCTAGCCCACCCCACGCGGCGTGGGAGGATCGAGGACATGCTGCGTTGGTTGACTGCCGGTGAGTCGCACGGCCCCGCCCTGGCCGCCACGATCGAGGGCCTGCCGGCCGGGATCCGCGTGACGAGCGACGACATCGCCGGGGCCCTCGCCCGGCGCCGCCTCGGCTACGGCCGCGGTGCCCGGCAGAAGTTCGAGCAGGACGCGATCGAGATCATCGGCGGCCTGCGGCACGGGCTCACCCTCGGCAGCCCGGTCGCCCTGCGGATCGGCAACTCCGAGTGGCCCAAGTGGCAGACCGTGATGAGCCCCGACCCCGTCGAGGACGCCGCGTATGCCGCCAGCGACGACGTCAACGCGCCGAAGGAGATCGCGCGCAACAAGCCCCTCACGCGCCCGCGCCCCGGCCACGCCGACCTCGTCGGCATGCAGAAGTACGCGTTCGAGGACGCCCGCCCCGTGCTCGAGCGGGCGAGCGCCCGCGAGACGGCGGCCCGCGTGGCGCTGGGCGCGATCGCGGCGGCCCTGCTCGAGCAGGCCTACGGCATACGGCTGGTGTCGCACACCGTCGCCATCGGGGAGGCCGGCGTGTCCGACGACGCGGCGGTGCCCGGTCCCGACGACGTCGCCGCGCTCGACGCCGACCCGGTGCGGGCGTTCGACCAGGCCGGGAGCGCCGCGATGGTCGCCGAGATCGACGCGGCCCACAAGGACGGTGACACCCTCGGCGGCGTCGTCGAGGTCGTGGCCGTCGGTCTGCCGCCGGGCCTCGGCTCGCACGTCCACTGGGACCGGCGCCTCGACGCGCGGCTCGCGGCGGCCCTCATGGGCATCCAGGCCATCAAGGGCGTGGAGGTCGGCGACGGCTTCCGCACCGCCCGGCGGCGGGGGAGCGCCGCGCACGACGAGCTCGAGCGTGACGGCGAGGGTCGGATCGTCCGGCGCAGCAACCGCGCCGGCGGCACCGAGGGTGGCATGTCCAACGGCGACACCCTGCGCGTCCGCGCCGCCATGAAGCCCATCTCCACCGTCCCCCGGGCGCTGGACACCGTCGACGTCCTCGACCCGGACGCCGAGGCCACCGCGATCCACCAGCGCTCCGACGTCTGCGCCGTCCCGGCGGCCGGGGTCGTGGCGGAGGCGATGGTGGCCCTGGTCCTCGCCGAGGCCTGCCTGGAGAAGTTCGGGGGCGACAGCGTCCCCGAGACGGCGCGCAACCACCGCGCCTACCTCGACGCCATCCCCGAGGCGATGCGCTGATGATCGTCCTCGTCGGCTTCATGGGCGCCGGCAAGTCCACCGTCGGGCGCCAGCTGGCGGCGCGCACCGGCCTGCCCTTCGTCGACAGCGACGCCGCGCTGGTCGAGCGCCTCGGGATGCCCATCCCGGACTACTTCACCGAGCACGGCGAGACGGCCTTCCGTGACGCCGAGCGCCGCACCGTCCTCGACCTGCTGGCCACGCAGGAGCCGTGCGTGCTCGCCCTCGGCGGAGGGGCTCTCGGGTCCGCGGAGGTCGTGGCGGCCCTCGCGTCGCATCAGGTCGTGCACCTCGACGTCGACCTCGACGAGGCCCTGACGCGAGCCGGTGACCCGGCGGGGCGACCGATGCTGCGCCGCCACGACGTGCCGCAGCTGTACGCGTCGCGGCGCCCCGTCTACGAGAACGCCGCGGACGTCGCGGTCGACACCACCGGCCGAGACGCCGGTGAGGTCACCGAGTCGATCATCCATGCCCTCCCGCGGCGCTCGCGGCCGCAGGTCGTGCTGGTCGGGCCACCCGGCTCGGGCAAGTCCGCCGTCGGCCACGCCCTGGCCGAGCTGCTGGGGGCGGGCTGCACCGAGACCGACCGCGAGGTCGAGCGCCTCGCGGGCACACCGGTGTCCGAGGTCTTCGTCGACCTGGGGGAGCCGCGCTTCCGCGAGCTCGAGCGCGAGGCGACGATGCAGGTGCTGACCCGCGACGGCGTCGTCGAGATCGGTGGGGGCGCCATCACCGACCCCACCGTGCGCGAGGCCCTGCGCGACCACACCGTCGTCTTCCTCGACGTCGGCATCGCCGACGCGGCCAGGCGCATCGGCTTCGACCAGAGCTCGTCGATGGTGGCCCTGCTGCCCCGACGCTCCTGGATCAGGCACATGGAGACCCGGCGGCCGCTCTACGCCGAGGTCGCCACCTGGACGGTCGACACCGCCGGCCGCAGCGTCCAGGACGTCGCGGACCAGGTCGTCGAGCTCCTCCAGGGCGGCAGCGCATGAGCAACGCCGTCGCAGGCACGACGATCCCGGTCGGCGACGCCTACGACGTCGTGGTGGGGCACGATGTGCTCGACCGCGTCCCCGGCCTGCTGCGGGACGGCGTGCTGCGGGTGCTCGTCGTGTCCTCTCCCGCCGTCGAGACCTGTGCCTCGCGGGTCGCCGGGGCCCTCAGGGCGCACGGCCTGCAGGTCCACCGCGCCGAGGTGCCCGACGCCGAGAGCGCGAAGTCGGCCGACGTGCTGGTGCGGCTGTGGTCGCAGCTCGGCCAGGCGGGCTTCACCCGGTCCGACGCGGTCGTGTGCGTGGGCGGGGGGACGGTCACCGACCTCGGCGGCTTCCTCGCCGCCACCTGGCTGCGGGGCGTCGACGTCGTGCACGTGCCCACCACGCTGCTCGCCATGGTCGACGCCGCCGTCGGCGGCAAGACCGGCATCAACACCCCCGAGGGCAAGAACCTCGTCGGCGCCTTCCACGAGCCGCGCGGCGTCGTGTGCGACCTCACGACCCTGGCGACCCTCCCGCGCGCCGACCTCGCCGCCGGCCTGGCCGAGGTGATCAAGGGCGGCCTCATCGCCGACCCCCGCATCCTCGAGCTCGTCGAGGCCTCGCCCGAGGCCGCCCTCGACGTCCACGGGCCGGTGCTCCGCGAGCTCGTCGAGCGCAAGATCCGGGTCAAGGCGTCGGTCGTCGCGGCGGACCTGCGCGAGTCCTCGTTGCGCGAGATCCTCAACTACGGCCACACCTTCGGCCACGCCGTCGAGCAGGTCGAGTCCTATCGCTGGCGGCACGGTGACGCGGTCGCGGTCGGCCTGGTCTTTGCCGCCGAGCTCGCTTGCGCCGCAGGGCTGCTCGACCGATGGGTGGTCGACCGGCACCGTCGCGTCCTGGCCTCGGTGGGCCTGCCGACCTCGTATGCCGACGGCCGCTGGCCCGACCTGCTCACCGCCATGGCCCGCGACAAGAAGTCACGCGGGGCCACCCTGCGCTTCGTCGTCCTGACGGACGTCGGGTCGCCCACCCGCCTGGAGGCCCCGCGCGAGGAGTGGCTCGAGGCGGCGTACGACGCCGTCAGCCGAGGTCGTGGTGCCACGCGCCCGTGACCGCGTGGGTCCACCGGACGCGGTGGACGTCGTGCAGGTGGTGCACCTGCGCCGTGAGGTCTTCACCCCACGGTCCCGTCCACCCGAGGTGCCAGGCCCGATCGGTGACGATCAGCGTCTGCGGGTCGCAGGTCCGCCACGGGCCACCCACCGTCTCGCGGAAGGTCACCCGCTGGCCGTCCTGACGGGCGCCGGCGATGGCCCAGACCTTGGTCAGCAGCGACTCGTGCAGCACCCGGTCGCTCCGTGGGTCCCGCACACCGGCCAGGACGTCCGGGAGCAGGCCGCCCTCCACCAGCCTGGTGCGTAGGCGTGCCCTGCCACCGGGGCCGAGCAGCCGTGCCGTCCGGACGAAACACTCAGCGGCGGTGCCGCCACCGAGGTCAGGGGCGTCGGTCATGATCAGCGCCGACCCCATGGCCACCGACAGTGCCTCGTCCTCGTCCAGAGCCAGCAGCGTGTCCGCCGCGGGGGAGGGGCCCTCCAGCAGGATGCTCCCCCACCGGTCCTGCGAGGTGGTGATGCCCACCCCCGCGCCGCGCAAGGCCTCGACCTCGCGCAGGATCGTCCTGCGGCTGGTGCCGAGCTGCTCGGCCAGCCCGGCGCTCGACCGCCCCGGCCCGCGCTGGAGCATCGAGAGCAGGCGGACGATCCGGGTGATCCGGTCGGGCGTGTCGTCGGTGGTCACCCGTCGAGCGTGCGATCTCGCGGTCGGAGCAGAGGATGGTCCTCCACAGCCCGGTCTGGGTCCCGCTGGGACGGCCGCGGACCTGTGGACAACCCGAACGGTGGACTACCGGCGCGGTGGACTGAGGGAGCGGGGGAGGACCGGGGTGGGCGGACCGCGGGGCTGGGTGGTGGTCGATAGGCGGACTTGCCACAGATGACGGCGCGGGTGTCATGAGACAGCACGTGTCATCTGTGGCAGGCGCAGAGATCGCACCACCCCGACCCCCGGCGCGGCCTCCGGGACAGGGTGGGTCAGAGCAGGCCGGCGTCGTGCATGCGGATGGCGATCTGCACGCGGTTGTCCGCCTCGAGCTTGGTCAGCAGGTGCGTGACGTGGGACTTGACGGTGGCCACGGAGAGATAGAGCGAGGCTGCGATGTCCGCGTTGGTGCGGCCCTCGCCGATGGCCAGGGCGATCTGCCGCTCGCGGTCGGTCAGGCCCGAGACGAGGGTGGCGGCCCGGCGCTCGCGGGTGTCGCTGGTGCGGGTGGACACGGCGTGGATGAGCTGCTGGGTCACGGTCGGGGACAGCATGGGCTCGCCGGCACGCACGCGATGGATCGCCTCCACGATGTGCGCCGGGGGAGTGTCCTTGAGGAGGAACCCGCTCGCGCCGGCGCGCAGGGCCCGCAGCACGAGGTCGTCGGCGTCGAAGGTCGTCAGCACGATGACCTCCGGGTGACCGGGGCGCGCCACCAGGTGCTCGGTGGTCGTGAGCCCGTCCTGGCGGGGCATGCGGATGTCCATGAGCACCACCGCCGGACGCAGCTCGGTGACCAGGCGCTCGGCCTCGAGGCCGTCCCCGGCCTCGCCGACGATCTCGATGGAGGCGTCACCACCGAGGATGAGCCGCAGGCCGGCTCGCACCAGCGCGTCGTCGTCCACGAGCAGCACGCGCACGGGGTCGGTCATGAGTCCTCCGGGGGCCAGGGCAGATCCGCGCTGACACGATAGCCGCCCTCGGGGGCCGGCCCGTGCGTGAGCGTGCCGCCGACGATGGTCGCGCGCTCCGCGAGCCCCACCAGCCCGAGCCCGGCACCCCCGATCGAGGCGGACGGCGGGCGCCATACGGGCATGGGCTCGTTGACCACCTCGAGGTGCAGGCCGGCCCCCGGCGCACCACGCACGAGCACCCGGGTGTCGGCGCCCGGTGCGTGCTTGCAGACGTTGGTCAGGGCCTCCTGGACCATGCGGTAGGCGTGGCGTCCGACGGCGACCGGGGGTTGCTCCCCGGCCGGGACGTCGATCGTCAGGTGCGTGGGAAGCCCTGCGGCACCAGCCTCCTCGACGAGGGCGCCGATGTCGGCGAAGGTGGGCTGCGGCGCCTCGACGGACTCTTCCGTGCCGCCGACCGGGGTGCTGCGCAGCACGCCGAGGATCTGGCGGAGCTCGGCGAGGGCCTGCATGGAGGTGCCCTGGATGATGGCGGCCTCCTCGCGGATCTGCTCGCGGGACAGGTCCTCCCGGTAGGCGAGGGCGCCGGCGTGCATGGACACCAACGAGATCCGGTGCGCCAGCACGTCGTGCATCTCGCGCGCGATGCGGGTGCGCTCGCCCTCGCGCGCGGACGAGACCCGTTGTGCCTGCTCGCGCTCCGCGGTCTCGGCGCGCCATCGCCAGGTCGCGAACAGGTCGCGTCGGGCCCCGATGTAGAGCCCCCAGGCGACGTGGGCGGCGATCAGGACGACCACGATCCCGGCGTCCACCATGAGGGGCAGGGGGTCGACCGCCGGATAGATACGACCGTTGACGACGGCCGCGAGCACCGTGGCGGCGCTCGTCAGGGCGATCGGCTGCCAGCGCCGGCGGGTCGCCACGGAGATCAGCCCGATGCCGGCGGCGCCGGCCCCCAGCACGGAGAACGCCGACAGGAGCTGCAGCGCGAGGGGGACGGCCAGGGGCCAGCGGCGGTGCAGGGGCAGCAGGGCCAGCGCGACCACGCCGAGGCACACGTCGACGGTGCGCACCCAGCCGGCCACCGGGTTGGCCAGCAGCGGGTCGAGCATCAACCCGTACAGCGTGAGCCCGAGCGCGAGCGCCACGACCTCTCGCCACACGTGCCCCCAGACCGAGATCGGCTCCCACCGATCTGGGGCACGGCTGCTGCTCATGGCAGCAGCCTAGGAGCCGGACGGGCGTGGGCGCGTCATCCCAAGGTCGGCGCGACCGTGGCCGATGGTCGACGGCGGTATGGCGGAAGGCCCGATGCGCGGGGCGCAGGACACGGGCCAGGCTGGTCACCATGATCGAGATCGACCACCTGACCAAGAGGTACGGCGCCTTCACCGCCGTGGACGACGTGTCCTTCACCGCCCGACCGGGCGTGGTGACCGGCTTCCTCGGGCCGAACGGCGCGGGCAAGTCCACCGCCATGCGCGTCATGTGCGGCCTGACGCCGGCCTCCTCGGGGGAGGCCCGGATCCTCGGGGCGCGCTACCGCGACCTGACCAACCCCGCCTCGCAGGTCGGCACCCTGCTCGACGCCTCGGCCCAGCACGTGGGCCGCACGGGGCGCGAGGCCCTGACCCTCGCGGCGATTGCCATCGGCGCTCCCCGCTCCCGCGTCGACGAGATGCTCTCGCTCGTCGGTCTCACGCCCGACGAGTCACGTCGCCGGCTGCGCAACTACTCCCTCGGGATGCGCCAGCGCCTCGGCATCGCCGGCGCGCTGCTCGGCGACCCGCAGGTCCTCATCCTGGACGAGCCCGCCAACGGCCTGGACCCGCAGGGCATCCACTGGATGCGCGGGCTGCTGCGCGGGTTCGCCGACCAGGGCCGCACGGTCCTGCTGTCCTCGCACCTGCTGCACGAGGTGGAGCAGACGGCCGACGAGATCATCATGATCGGCCGCGGGCGCATCGTGGCCCAGGGCTCCACCCGCGAGCTGCTGGCCGGCCAGGGCACGGTCGTGGCCTCGCTCGACGGGGCCCGGCTGGCCGAGGCGCTGCGCCGGGACGGTCACGCCGTCACCGGTGCAGCCGGCGGCGAGCTGACCGTCGACGCCGACGCCGAGACCGTGGGCCGCGTCGCTCTCGAGGCCCAGGTGGTCCTCACCGCACTCCGTCCGGCGCAGGGGGCCGGGCTGGAGCAGATGTTCCTCGAGCTGACCGCGGGCGACGCGCGCGGCACCAACGGGCAGGAGGCTGCGGCATGAGCACCGCGACGACCCACGCACGCACCGACGGCGGTGGGGCCGGCCACGGCACCGCGGCCACCACCGGCGGTCGCCCCGGCATCCCCTTCGGGCGGCTGCTCCACGTCGAGCTGCGCAAGCTCGTCGACACCGCGTCCGGGCGGTGGCTGCTCATCACGATCGGCCTGGTGACGGCCGCCGCGATCGGGCTGGTCCTCGTGTTCGCCGAGCGCGAGAGCCTGACCTTCATGACCTTCCTGGGGGCCACGTCGACGCCGCTCATGCTGCTGCTGCCCGTGCTGGGCATCCTCACCGCCACGTCGGAGTTCTCCCAGCGGACCGGGCTGGTCAGCTTCACCCAGGAGCCGCGCCGGCTGCGGGTGGTGGCGGCCAAGGCGGTCGCCGCCTGCCTCGTCGCGGTCCTCGCCGTGGCGCTCGCGGTCGCGCTCGCCGCCGCGGCCAACGGCCTCGCCATGGCGATCAAGGACGCGCCGGGCACCTGGCCGACCGAGTGGGCTCCCATCGGCGGGGTGCTGCTGGCGATGATCCTCAGCGTGCTGCAGGGCGTGGCCTTCGGGCTGCTCATCGTGGTGCCGGGGGCTGCCATCGCCGCGTTCTTCATCCTGCCGACGGTGCTGACGATCCTCACCGCCAGCGTCGCGTGGTTCCGCGACGCGGCGCCCTGGATCGACACCAGCCGGTCGACCGCCCCGCTGCTGAGCGGCGAGATGACCGGCACGGACTGGCAGCACCTCGCCACGTCCTACGGCCTCTGGGTGCTGCTCCCGCTCGTGGTCGGCAGCGCGCTGCTGGCCCGTCGAGAGATCAAGTAGGCGAACGGTCGCCGACGGCACACTGACGGCACACGGCTCCGGGCCGGTCATCTCCGAGGGGGGAGATGCCCGGCCCGGTCGTGGTGCCCGGCGCCGACGCGGGCGGAGGGGCTAGGCGGACTTCTGCACGGTGATGGTCCAGCCCGCGTCACCGGCGCGGTCGAAGCTGGTCACCGGGTAGCCGTTCTCGGCGGCCCAGCGGGGGAGGGCGTCGGTGGCCTGGGTGCAGTCGAAGTTGATGATCAGCTCGTCACCGAGCTCGATCTGCTCCATGGCCTGCTTGGCCTCGACGAGGGGGAAGGGGCAGACCTGGCCCTCGGTCCCCAGCGTGTACTTCACGATCGTTCTCCTAGCGTGGGGGGTGGGATGACGGTGCGGCCGCAGGGGCCGGGTTGCCTTGGGTTGCCTGGGTGACTGGATCCGCCCGGGGTCACGGGGTGGGCGTGAGGCGGAGCGTGGGGGCGGCGGGCGCCGCGGCGGCGTCCACCGCGTCGGCCCCGGTGAGCGCGCCCTCGCGGCGGTGGGTGCCGACGAAGAACTTCACGCCGATGCCGGTGCCGAGCACCATGAAGACGAGCGCGACCCAGCCCTGGTAGGTGAACTGCGCGGTCTGGACCATGGCGTTGCCGATGGTGCAGCCGCCGGCGAGGGAGGCGCCGACGCCCATGAGCGCCCCGCCCACGACCGAGCGGGTGGCCTGGCGGGCGTCGGGGACGCGGACGCGGAACTCGCCGGACGCCTTGGCCGCGACGAAGGAGCCGACCAGCAGGCCGAGGACGAGGAACACGCCCCAGTCGACGGATGCGCCGTTGCCGGTCACGAGCCAGCGGACGAGGTTGGCCGAGGGGGTCGTGATGCCGAGCCCGTCGGGACGACCGGCCGCGAAGCTGAGCGGCCAGGCCGCGATCGCGATGAGACCGATCACCAGGGCCGTGGCGAACGCGTGCCAGGGCTTCTCGAGCAGGAGGTGGGCCAGGCCGGAGCGGCGGGCGGGCAGGCTCGCCATAGGGACTGGCGGGAGAGGTGACGGACCGTGGCCCAGCCGACCGCGGCGACGAGCACGAGCACCAGCACCCAGGGCGACACGCCCAGGGAGTCGTGGATCGTGGTGCCCGGCACGGTGTGCGAGCGCATCTCGGTGTTGAAGTCCTTGAGTGCGCCGTACTTCATGACGGCGGAGAACAGGGCGTACATCCCGAGGGCGATCCACGAGCCGACCAGGCCCTCGCCGGCGCGGTAGTAGGTGCCGGTGGCGCTTGGCGGACAGCTCGATGACGCCGAGCGACTGCAGCGCGAAGACGCCGATGCTCTGGACGGCGACGACGATCATGAACGCCGTGAACCACCGGGGCAGGGGGCGGGGGGGGGGGGGGGGGGGGAAGGAGGGTGTGCAAAACGGGCCCCCCGTTTTTGGGTCCCCCCCCCCCCCCCCCACGCGGGGGGG
>NZ_DLOE01000046.1:0-29900 GCF_002479615.1 Arsenicicoccus sp. UBA7492
TCATCCGACCCTGCCGGTGGGTGAGGCGTGATGGACGTGTTCCCGGATTTCGACGGTCTCTCCGGCATCAGCGAGCTGCGTGAGGTCGCCGGCGCGCTGCTCATGTTCGTGCTCGTGGTGGCGGTGCTGATGCTGATCGTGTCCGCGATCTGCTGGGCCATCGGTGCGGCGAACGGCAACTACCAGGTCGCGACAAAGGGCCGCATCGGCGTGTTCGTCGCCCTCGGCGGCGCGGTCCTCGCAGGAGCCGGGGTCGCCTGGCTGAACTGGCTCGTCACCATCGGCGGACAACTCTAACGGCCTGCGCGCGGCGGCTCGGCGGGGCTCGTCACGGGTGCTTCGGCATCCCGGGGCGGGCCTTCTTTTTGTGCCCGATGGGGGCGGGGTGCACCTGGCGGTCGGAACTGTCTTCCGTCTTCTGAAAGGGCACTCATCGTGATTGACATCGACCCCAACTCCTCCGGGCTTCCGGGCATCGAGCAGCTGCGCACGATCGTCGGCGCCGTGATGACCGTCGGCCTCATCCTGTCCGTCCTCGCGCTGATCATCTCCGCGATCATCTGGGCCTACGGCTCCAACAGCAGCAACCCTCACCTCGCGGGGAAGGGGAAGACCGGCCTGCTGATCTCCTGCGGCGCAGCGATCATCTGCGGCGGATCGGTCGCGCTCATCAACTTCTTCTGGGGCGTCGGCCAGCAGGTCTGATCTCTTCTGCGTGTGAAAGGAGGGGTCTGCCGTGAGCGTGTGCGACATCCCCGTCATCTCCAACGTGTGCGATGCGGTCGGCGAGGGCACCGCGTCCCTGATCGCCGCCCCGTTCGACTGGCTCGCCTCCTCGATGGCCGGGGCGGCGGCCTGGCTGATGGAGACCATGTGGACCGTCTTCGACACCACCACCCTGGTCGACCTAACCCAGCCCGGGTTCGTGTCCGTCTACAACCTGCTGTTCGGGATCGCCTTGTTCATCGTGGCGATCTTCTTCTTCCTCCAGCTCATCACCGGGATGATCCACCGCGACCCGACCGCCCTGTCCCGCGCCGCGCTCGGGGCGGGAAAGTCGATCCTCGGATCGTTCGTGGTCATCACGCTGACGACGGTGTTGCTGGAGATCGTCGACCAGCTCTGCATCGGCCTCATCCAAGCCGCCGGCGAGACCACCGAGTCGATGGGCAACCAACTCCTGCTCCTCAGCCAGGCGCTGGCCGGGCTGAACATCGCTGCCCCAGGGGTGGGTGCGATCGTGTCGATCTTCCTCGCCGGTCTCATGATCGCCGCGATCGGGATCGTCTGGTTCTCCCTGTTGATCCGGAAGGCCTTGATCCTCGTCACCGTCGTCCTCGCCCCGCTCGCCCTCTCCGGTGCCTCTTGGGATGTCACGAAGGGGTGGATCGGGAAATGGGCGACGTTCCTGATCGCGCTCATCGTCTCCAAGCTCGTGCTGGTCGTGGTGTTTTTGGTGGCGATTACGCAGGTCGCGACACCGATTGACTCGGGACTGACCGCGGTGACCGAACCGATCGCCGGCATCGTGCTGCTCGGGATCGCGGCGTTTGCGCCGTACATGGTTTACCGGCTGATCAGCTTCATCGGCTTCGACCTCTACAACTCGATGGGTGCCGAGCAGGACGCGAAGAGTGCGATGAACCGGCCTCTCCCGATCCCGTCCAAGCCGAACACCGACGGCACCCAGAAGATCCTCGACGGCGCAGGCGACGACGGTGACTCCGGCGGCGGTGGCGGTGGCGGTGGGACGCCGCCGACCACGCCACCGCCCGCGGGGACTGAGGCCGCCGGCGCGGAGGCGGGAACGGAGGCCGCAGCCGGGGCGGGTCCCGCTGCCCCGGTCGTGGTCGGCGCGGTCGTCGTCAAGGAAGCCGCCGAAGCAGGGTCGGAGGCCGGCGCCGAGGTCGGGCAGCAGGCCGATGCCGCCGCCAGCGGCGCACAGAACGCCGGCACCACCGCACCCGGTGACAGCAACCCCCGCGACGGAGGTTCGCGTGGGGCACCGCCTCCGCCGTCGCCTCCGGTGCCGAACACCCCGCCCGACCCGAACCCGGCCCCGCCCACCGGAGGGAAGGAGTAGCTCATGTCTCGCACCGACACCACCACGGGGGCTGAGTTGGTCCCGGTGAAGTTCTCCCGGCTCACCCGCCGTGGCCTCATCCTGGGCCTGTCGCTGTCGCAGGTGATCGCTCTCGGCATCGGCGGGGCGTCCCTGGTCGGGGCGCTCTACGCCGGCGGCGGCATCCTCGTCCTCTACTCCGCCCCGATCTGGCTGCTTGCCATCACCCTCGTCTGGGTGAGGATCGGCGGGCGAGCACTGATCGAATGGCTCCCGATCTGCTCCTGGTGGCTGTGGCGCACCACCGGCGGACAACTCCTGTACCGGCGACGAATCGTCGCCCCCAGGCCGGCGGGCACCCTCGCCCTGCCCGGTGACATGGCCCGGCTCCGCGAGTACGCGGACCCGGAGACCGGGGCGGGCATGATCCACGACCCGACCGGCAACACCTTGACGGTCGTGGTTCGGGTCACGCATCCGGCGTTCGTGCTCCTGGATCCGTCCGAACAGAACCGCCGCGTCACCGCCTGGGGCCGGGTGCTTGCCACGATCTGCCGCTCCGGACGGATCAGCGCTCTCCAGGTGTTGGAGCGCACGCTGCCCGATTCCGGGCAGGGGCTGGCGGAGTGGTGGGCCGAGCACGGCACTCACGACGGCTCCTGGGCCTCGACCACCTACGCCGAACTCATCGAGCGGGCCGGCCCCGCCGGGGAACGCCACGCCACCACGCTGTCACTCTCGCTGGATATGCGGGCGGCGGCCCGGCAGATCCGCACCGCCGGCGGCGGTCTGAAAGGCGCGGCAAACGTGCTCCGGCAGGAGATGGCAACCCTGCTCGCCGCGCTCCGGGCCGCGGACCTCACCCCGTCGGGATGGCTGACGACGGGTGAGATCGCGGTGATGCTGCGCACGGCCTACGACCCCGCGATCGGCCCCACCCTGGAACGCCACGGCCAGCTCGGGCAGAACCTCGCAACCGCAGGCCCCGTCGCGGTGACCGAGACGTGGGGTCGGCTGCGCACCGACTCCGGCCACCACGCCGTCCTCTGGATCAGCGAGTGGCCGCGGTCCATGGTGTACCCAGGATTCCTTGCCCCGGTGGCGCTGTCGACGGGGATTCAGCGGTCGATCTCGCTGATCTGCACCCCGCTGCGCACCGACCAGGCGGTGCGCGACATCCGCAAGAGGAAAGTCGAGCACATCTCCGACCAGGCCCAGCGGCGGCGGATCGGGCAGATCCAGGACGCCTCCCAAACCGCCGAGTACGAAGACGTGCTCCGCCAGGAAGCCGACCTCACCGCCGGTCACGGCGTGCTCCGTTACACCGGCCTGATCGCGGTCACCGCCCCGACGGTGGAGGAGCTGGATACGGCGGTCGCCGCGATCGAGCAGGCCGCGATCCAGGCCTCCTGCGAAACCCGGCTGTTGGCCGGTCAGCAGGCCGTCGCGTTCACTGCCGCGGCACTCCCGTTGGCACGCCGCATCTGACCGGCGGTTCGTGCGCCGGTGGGTGCACCTGGGAGCACAGCGCCCCGACCCCTCTTCACCTCCGCGGGGTCGGGGCGTTGCCGCGATCCCATCCCGCGTATCGAAAGAGACCTGATCATGCCCACGTTCAACGACCCTGCCGCCGATGCCCGCAAAGCATATGAGGCGGTCCGCGGGCTCGCCCACGCCACCCAGCGCATCGAGAACCCCGAGGTGCTGTATCCGGTGATCGGCGAACTCATGGCGACCACACGGAATCTCTCGCAGGTGCTCGACCAGCTCGCCCGCGCCCAGCAGCAGCACACCGGGCGAGCGATGACCGATTCCGGTGACCGGGAGGCGGGCAGCCAGCTCACCTTCGAGGCCGCCGCCGCGCTCCACGAAGCGGCGGCGCACATCGGGCAGGCCGACACGGTGCTCGACCGGGCGTCGAACCGGGCCGGGCAGATCGCCTGGCTGCCGGAGGACCCGCGGTACCGGTGGGTGAGCGTCGTGTTCCTCCAAGGGAGCGAGGCGGAGCCGGTGATGGAGATCATCGACCGGCAGGGTCCGGATGCCGCGATCGCATACCTCGCCGGCTGGGATTACGGCGCGGAGACGGTGAGCGCTGCGATGGAGAACGGGTACGTCTACGAGACCGCCCCGCAGACTCCCGCGGATCGTCTTGTCACCGACGGCGATTACGCCCTCACCTACAGTCCCGACCTGGGTTACGTCGGCCTGTCCCGCCGCATCGACGCCCCCGACCCCGAGCCCGAGAGGCCGACCGCCGAAGCATCTCCTGCCCGGCCGGGTGCGGGGCGGCATCGCGGGTCGGAGCGTCCGGATGGGGCGTCGTGGTTCCTGCCGGATGTGATCGCGGAGGTCGCCGAGAACCGAGGACTGTCGCTGTGACCCGGCAGCCGGAGGCCGAGCGCCTGCACACCGCCGTCCTTGTCGCCCCGTCGAAAGAACGCCGGCGTCTGCGCGCGCAGCGCCGGCGGGCCGCCGCCCGGCTCGTCGCCGAACAGCGCCAGCGCGAGATGGCCGAGGCGAAAGCGAAGAAGACGGCGGAGCGTGCGGAGCGGAAGGCGACCCGGTATCTGCCCTCTGTCGGCGAACCCGGCCCCGCCGCGCTCAGGTCACCGGGCCGGTTCCGGTTGCCGCGGCACCAGGACACCAGCGCCATGTTGGCGGGTGCGTATCCGTTCCTCGCCGAAGGCGGCCTCGGCTCCCAGGGCGTGTTCATCGGCCAGGACCTCTACTCGGGCGGCAGCTTCGTCTACGACCCGTGGGTGCTGTACGCGAACGGGATCATCACCGCCCCGAACCTGGTGGTGGCGGGCATCGTCGGCAGCGGGAAATCGTCGCTCGCGAAAGCGCTCTACACCCGCTCGTTGGGGTTCGGGCGGCGGGTCTACATCCCCGGCGACCCGAAAGGCGAGCACACGGCGGTCGCGGAGGCGGTTGGGGGTCGTGCGATCAAGCTCGGCCACGGCCTCCCGACCCGGTTGAACCCGCTCGATGAGGGGTACCGGCCGGCCGGGATGAGCGATCAGCAGTGGACCGCGACGGTCATTTCCCGACGCCGTGACCTGATCGGCGCGCTCACGGAGACGGTGCTGGCGCGGCCCATGTCCCCTTTGGAGCACACCGCGATCGATACGGCGCTGGCGGTGACGATGCGGGACAACTCGGTGCCGATCCTGCCGATGGTCGTCGATCACCTCCTCGATCCCGCCGACGACCCCGACGGCAGTCTCCGGGAGGACGGTCGCATGGTCGGGCATGCGCTGCGTCGTCTGGTGCACGGCGATCTTGCCGGGCTCTTCGACGGGCCGTCGACGGAGGTGTTCGATCCGTCGTTGCCGATGATCTCCCTCGATCTGTCGCAGGTCACCGAGAATTCCACGCTGATCTCGGCGCTGATGACGTGTTCGTCGGCGTGGATGGAAGCGGCGCTCCTGGACCCGGCCGGTGGCCAGCGCTGGTGCATCTACGACGAGGCCTGGCGGCTCATGTCCCAGCCCGCGCTGTTGCGGCGGATGGATGCGCACTGGCGGCTCGCGCGGGCGTACGGGATCGCGAACGCGATGATCTTCCACAAGATCAGCGATCTCGACAATGTGGGCGATCAGGGATCGGCCATGCGCGGCCTCGCCAACAGCCTGCTCGCGAATGCGGAGACGCGGGTGATCTACCGGCAGGAGTCCGATCAGCTCGGCCCCACCTCCGCCGCTCTCGGCCTGACGGGCACTGAGCAGGGGCTGCTCCCGACGCTCGGGGTCGGGCAGGGGCTGTGGAAGATCAAGGGTTCTTCCTACGTGGTCCAGCATCAACTCCATCCCGCCGAAAATCGGCTCTTCGACACCAGCTCGCGCGCGGCCGCGCGCACATAGGCCGGGGTGCGGTGGGTGCACCTGGCGGCATGAGACACGCCCCTGCTTCTGCCGCTGTTCCTTCGTCTGTCCCGGTTTCGGTGCCGCATCTCGTGCTCGACGTGCACGACGACGGCACCCTCACCGCCACCCTCGACACCCGCCCCGTCGACCCGCCCGACGGTGTGAGCGCGTGGCGGCGGGCCATGTTCGCGCAGATCATCGACCACGCCACGGGCGACCGGACCATCGCCGTGCGGGTGACCGTCCACGAGAGCGACGGCACCACGTTCACCGACATCCTTCCCGCCGCGAAACGCCCCGCCCCGGAACCTGTGGCCGAGGAGAAGTCGGAGCCGCGGCGGGCGGTGAAGCGTCAGCGGGGTGCTGATCCGATATCAGTGGACGGCGGCGACGGGTTCATCGCCGGGGAAGACGTCGCCGTCGCCCTCATCGCCGCACACACCGACGCGACCCCGGACGGGCGCGCACGGGCCCTCCTCGACCCCGCGGTCGTCGCGGCGGCGCGGGCGGGTGAGGTGGTGCTGGTCGGGCGGGTCTCCGGCACGATCGCTGTGCGGAGCTTGTCGTGATCGGGCCGCAGAGCCGTCCCGGCGGCAGCGGGGCGATGGGTGACGAGCTCACCAACCTGATCCTCATCGCCGTCGGCGGCCTCCTCGGGGTCGCGTTCGTCCTCCGCGCCTCCGGTAGCGTGGCGGCGTTTCTCACGGGCGCCCCGCAACCCACTGCCGGAGCGGCTGGCGGGGTCGCGGTGTTCTTCAAACCGGGTGATCCTGGCGGGCAGCTCGGCGCGGACGGCCTGAACCCGTTCGTGTATTGGGTCGTCGCCGCTCTCATGCTCGGCGCTCTCGTCACGGCCGGGTTCTGGGCGTGGGGTCTGCTGCGGCGCACGATGCGGCAGGCCGCACTGGATCCGCACCGGCAGGAGGGCACCGCGACCCGGCACGAGATCGCCCAGACCGCCTCCACCAAAGCGTTGATGCGCCGCGCCAGCACCCTGCGCCCCACGCTCGACAGCCCCGTACCGGGTGATGTCGGTTACCGGCTCGGCACCGCGCACCGACACGAGGTCTGGGCCTCCGTGGAAGACTCGATCCTCCTCGTCGGCGCCCCGAGGAGCGGCAAGGGCCTGTTCCTCGTGATCCCGGCGATCCTCGATGCCCCTGGCGCGGTGGTCACGACCAGCACGCGTCCCGATAACGTCACCGCCTGCCTGCGCGCGAGGAAGCGCATCGGACCGGTGGCGGTGTTCGATCCGCAGCACCTCGCCGAAGGTCTCCCTGCCGGGCTCCGCTGGTCGCCGATCCGGGGGTGCGAGTCGCCGCAGACCGCGATGATCCGCGCCGCCGGCCTCGCGTCGGCCACCGGCCTCAGCGCGGGTGGCGTCGAAGGCGGTGACTTCTGGGAAGGGAAAACCCGCGCCGCGCTCCAAGCGCTGCTCCACGCCGCCGCCCTCGACCGGCGCACCCCGACTGAGCTGTTCCGGTGGACGCTCGACCCCACGAGCGCGGCGGATGCGGTCGCGATCCTCACCAACCATCCGGATGCGGCGACCGGGTGGGCGGACTCGCTCGCCTCGATGATCGACGCCGACCCCCGCACCCGCGACTCCATCTGGCAAGGCGTCTCCCTCTCACTCGCAGCCCTCGCAGACCCCCGGGTGCTCGACGCCGTGTCCCCGGGAGAGGGCGAGGAGTTCGATCCGGAAGCGTTCATCCGACAGCGGGGCACCCTGTTCCTCCTCGCCACCGGTGCCGGGGCCGGGAACAGTGCCGCCCTGGTGGCGGCGCTGGTGGAGGATCTGGTCGAGACCGTCCGCCGCCTCGCGGCCCGCTCCGCCGGCGCCCGCCTCGACCCGCCGATGCTGCTCGCGTTGGACGAGATCGGGAACCTCGCGCCTCTGCCGTCCCTGCCGACGTTGATGGCCGAGGGTGGCGGGACCGGGATCACGACACTCGCGGTGTTGCAGTCGCTCGCGCAGGCGCGGGACAAGTGGAACGAGCACCAGGCCGGGGCGATCTGGGACGCCTCGATCGTGAAGATCCTCCTCGGAGGCGCCTCCAACAGCCGCGACCTGCAAGACCTCTCCACGCTGATCGGGGAACGCGACGAACTGACCGACTCCACGACAGTCGGCGACTACGGCTCCCGCTCCAACCAGCGCTCCGTCCGCAGGGTCGCGATCCTCCCACCAGACCGAATCCGCACGCTCCCGTTCGGCACCGCCGTCACCCTACTCCGCTCCGCGCCGCCGATCATCACCGACCTGCGCGCCTGGCCCAACCGCCCCGACGGCACCACGTTGAAGGCCGACCGGGCCGAGGTCGAACGCCTCCTCCACGATCCCCACCGGGACTGATCCACCGCGGGAGGACGGGTGCACCTGCCTGACCCAGCGGCCCCGACGAGAGGTGGCCGCCTGAGCAGACCGTCAGGAGCACACGATGAACGAGCAGCCACGCGACCCGGACCCGGAACTGGATAGAGCCTTCTACGGGTTCGTCGCTTCCGATCCGCAGCCGTCAGGCAGCGAGGGCAAGAAGCGTCTGTACTTCAAGGCCGGGCAAGAGCACCACGACTTCGCAGCCGACGGGTCCCGGATCAAGCTCCCCACGACCTTCCACGATGTGGTGGCGTTCCGAGGCGCTGCCGAGAGCGGCGAAGTGAAACTCGCCAAGGGCGACTGGTTCCTCGCGATCGGACGCACCCAGACAAGCACGAACCCCAACACCGGCGTCGAATCGACGGAGTTCATCGCAAGCCGGTTCGGACACGACCTCGCCCGCATGAACACCCAGGTCGGCACCCCGCGCCGCCGCTCCCAGATGGAATCCCCGGACCGTCAACGACCGGCGCGGCAGGTCGCGTTCGAGCCGCCCGTGCAGGACCAGCCCGACTATGAGCAGCCCGCACGGGCCATGTGAGAGGGGGCGAAGCATGATGAACAACGACGCCACGCTCCCACCCGACGACCTGGGCTCCGAGCCCGAGGAATGGGAGGAGGAGGACTTCGGGCGACTCGACCCTGACGATGACATTCCGGGGCCGCCGCGGCCGGTGAACTGGAACCTGCTGCTCTCCCACGACCTGGAACAGGAATGGCTCGCCCTCAACCGCTGGGTCGAATGGCTCCGCCACACCTACGCGCTGCCCGCGTCGGTCATCCCGCCGTACTGGCACCGCCACCCCGAGCTGCAATGGGAGCTGTCCGCGCTACACCTGCACTGGCTCGGCGCCTACGAC
Organism: Arsenicicoccus sp. UBA7492; assembly: GCF_002479615.1. Lineage (NCBI taxonomy): Bacteria > Bacillati > Actinomycetota > Actinomycetes > Micrococcales > Intrasporangiaceae > Arsenicicoccus > Arsenicicoccus sp. UBA7492. The sequence goes on from NZ_DLOE01000046.1 coordinate 9,172, forward strand.
CCCGAGCAGAACGCGTCCGCCGCGATCGGCTGGCACCGCGACTTCGCCGCCGCCCGCCAGCGCCTCCGCGACTGGGTCGCCGCCTCCGGCACCCGCCTGGACCGCGACCGTCCCAGTCGGCAGACCGCCTGGCCCGGCGAACCACCCGCCCAACCGGTCGAAGACACCCCGATCACCGACCGACGCGCGGACTTCGTGGCGTTCGTGATCACGCAGGTCGCCCGCCGCAAGGCCGCCGAAGACGCCGTCTTCGCCCGCCTCGATGACGCCGCGCGCTCAGACGATGGGTAGGTGACGAGCGGTGGTGCGGAACTATCAACGCAAGACCCAGCGGCCCTCCGCCGACCGGAACCTGCGAGTCACCTTCACCCGGCGCGAGCAGATCGACGTGGAGAAGGTCGCCGAAGTCCTCATCCGCGTCGCCATGCGAGAAGCCGGCACGGGCACCAAGGCCGGGCAGGCCGGCACCCGACTCCAGGCGCTGCTGAGCAGCGAGCGGTAGAATCCCCGGTACGTAGTACGTCCATCAGGGCGCTACCGGCTTACCCCTTGTTGCCCGAACCCGTCGCGGTTCGGCAGGCCTCCCCATCTGTGTCGTGACAGCCCAACGGCGCCCGCACCCATCCCGACTGGGAATGGGTGAGCGCCCGAAAGGCAGTCACGACCATGACGCTCCTCGACCTTCCCGCCGGCCTCGACCTCAGCGCCCTGCGTTCCCTCGCCGGCCCCGCGACCCAGGCCCTCGACGTCGCCCTTCCCGATGGGAAAGTGCCGGCGATCTCCTACCTGCGGGTCTCCACCAAGGACCAAGCCACCCGCAACGGCCTCGAAGAAGGCCTGTCCATCCCCGCGCAGCGCGAGGCCGCGCAGCGCAAGGCCGACCAGCTCGGCGCGGTCATCGTCGCAGAGTTCATCGAGCCCGGCGAGTCCGGCAAGACCGCCCGCCGCAAAGCACTCCAGGAGATGCTGGACTACCTTGCCGAGCACCCCATCCGGTACTGCATCATCAACAAGGTCGACCGCATCGCCCGCAACCGGCTCGACGACGCGATCATCCACGCCACACTCCGCCAAGCAGGCGTCACCCTCGTCTCGGTGATGGAGAACATCGACGAGACCCCCTCCGGGATGCTCATGCACGGCATCATGGCCTCGATCGCGGAGTTCTACTCCCTGAACCTCGCCCAAGAGGTCACCAAGGGTCTCGTGCAGAAAGCGTCCATCGGCGGCACCCCGCACAAGGCGCCCATCGGCTACCTCAACGTCCGCCTCACCGATGCGAACGGGCACGAGGTGCGCGACGTGCAACTCGATCCCCACCGGGCCGACCTGATCCGGTTCGCGTTCACCGCCTACGCCACCGGCGACTGGTCCCTCTCCAAGCTCGCCCGCGAGCTAGAGACCCGCGGCCTTGCCACCCGGCCCACGCCGACGTTCCCCGCGAAGCCGGTCACGACCACGGGGCTGCACAAGATCCTCACGAACCCCTACTACCAGGGCATCGTCACGTTTCGCGAGGTCACCTACCCCGGCACCCATCAGCCACTCGTGACCCCGGAGACGTTCGAGCAGGTGCAGACGATCCTCCAGCAGAACCACGTCACCGGCGACAAGCCGCAGAAGTACGACCACTACCTCAAAGGCTCGATCTACTGCGGCTGCGGGAAGAAGCTCATGTTCGAACGGCCTCGCAACCACCAGGGCGTCGCCTACGACTACTTCACCTGCACCGGCCGCCGGTTCAAGCGCAACGACTGCCAGCGCACCGCCGCCCTCGTCCACCGCATCGAGCAGAGCATCGAGACCCGCTACCAGCACGTCTCCGTCACCGAGGACGAGGCCGGACAGATCCAGGCCGTCCTCGGGCAGGTGTTCGACGCCCTCGCCGAGTCAACCAGCGATGAACGGACCCTCCTCGAAGGACAGAAGATCAAGCTTGAAGCCGAACAGGTCAAGCTCCTCCAAGCCCACTACGCCGACGCGATCCCCATCGACCTGCTCAAAACCGAACAGGACCGCATCCGCGCGAGCCTCCACGCCATCACCGGCAGGCTCGACACCCTCACATCGACCTACGACAACGCGAAGGTCGGGCTCGACGCGATCCTCGGCCTCCTCACCGACATCGGTGATGTGTACGCGAAGGCCGAACCCGCCGAACGGCGGATGCTCAACCGGGCACTGTTCGACCGCATCACCATCGATGACGACGACCAAGCCGCCCTCGAACCAGCCCAGACGATCGCGACGATCCTCGACGCCATCCCCAGGCCACACAACGAAAGAACCTTGCCCCGCGATCAAGCGGGGCAAGGTTCGAACGTTCAACTTTACGTGGAGCTGAGGGGATTCGAACCCCTGGCCTTCTCATTGCGAACGAGACGCGCTACCAACTGCGCCACAGCCCCTGGCGAGGACCGACTGTACCACCGAGGCGGCACGTCGGCCCAATCCTCACCCGCCCACGGCGCTGCGCAACGGCACTGCGGCGTCGAGGAACTCGTCCTCGACCTCGATGGGGGCGAACACGTCGTCGTCGACCGGCAGCGGGGCCGGGGTGGCCCGCGGCGCGGCGGGCTTCATGGTGTAGGTCGGACGAGGCACCGGCGTCGGACGCCACTGCCCGGGCTCGAGCGGCTCGAGGGCGACCTCGACCGGCGCGGGCGCCGCGTCGACGGTGTCGAACTGGCGCACGTCGAAGGGAGCGTCGACCCGGGTGGCACCCACGGGGGCCACTGCGGGCTCGGGGCTCTCCTCCACGACCGGCGCCTCAGGAGCGGAGACCGGGGACGCGGTCGGGACGGTGGACGCGACCGGAGCTGCGGGCCCGACAGGGGCGGCCGAGGCGACCGGGGCCGTGCGACGCAGCTCGAGGCGCGGCTGGCGACGCCGGGCGCTGTGGCGCAGCCAGGCCAGGTCGGCGGTGACGAGCGCCAGGCCGACGACCGGGGTCCAGACGGGCACCAGTCGCAGGACGGTGACCACGACGAGCGCGACCAGCACGGCCACGGCGACCCCGAGAGAGGCTCCCCGCAGGCGGTGGGCGAGCCGGCCGGGGGCGGCGTCCTCGGCCACGTGCGTGGCACGCTTCGCGCCGGTCGGCGCGGTGGCGGTGGCGCCGGCCCGCAGCGGGCTGACGGCATACGACCGGGCGGTGGTGGGCTCGGCGAGGACCGGGCGCCGCTCGAGGACCCGGAGGGCCTCGGCGTAGCGCTCGATGGATCGGGCGGTCTGCAGGTGCTCCCGACGACGCATCCACGACTGGGTCAGATAGGCAGCCCACAACCCGATGACGACGACGAAGACGAGGCTGGAGGGCTGCACGTCCCCGACGTTAGAGGGGGGACGGGTGATGAACGCTCAACCGCGCGGGTGTGTCGGCGGATTGCCCTGGATCATGCCCTCCTGAGCCGGTCCGTGAAGGTCGCTCCGCGGAGGTCCTCGGTCGTCAGGGCGAAGGTCCGGTGGTCGCGCCAGGCGCCGTCGATGTGCAGGTAGTGCTCGCGCAGCCCCTCGTCGCGGAACCCGAGCTTGCGCACGACGGCGAGCGACTTGGTGTTGTCGGGGCGGATGTTGACCTCGATGCGGTGCAGGCCGCGCTCCCCCACGGCGTAGTCGCAGGCGGTGGCCAGGGCCAGCGGCACGATGCCCCGGCCGGCGTGGGTGGGCGCGCACCAGTAGCCCGCCGTGGCGCCCCACAGCGCGCCCTCCATGATCTGGGAGAGGTTGACCGCACCGCAGAGCCGACCGTCCACCTCGACCGCGAACGGGAGCTGCCGGCCGGCGCGCGCCTCGCGGGCCTGGTGGCGGACGTACTCGGGAAAGGGCTTGGCCTCCTGGCCCGCTCGCGGGAAGGTCGGCTCCCACTCCTTGAGCCAGTCCCAGCTGGCGCGCCGCAGCTCGAGCCACTCCGCGCGGTCGCGGCGACGCAGGCCGCGCAGCACGAGCGCTCCCCCGTCGGGCAGGCTCGCCTCGAGCCGCACCGGCCACGCCGCCATCAGTGATCGCCCCCGCCCACCTGGTCGAGGGCGTGCGGCACGACCTGCTCCAGCACGCCCAGCCCGTCGGCGACCCCGCCGCGGGACCCGGGGAGGTTGACGACCAGGGTCGTGCCGGCGAGGCCGGCGAGGCCGCGGGACAGCGAGGCGGTGGGGATGCCCTGCGCCAGCCCGGCGCCGCGGATGGCCTCGGCGATGCCGGGCACCTCGCGGTCGATCACCGCCCGGGTCACCTCGGGGGTGCGGTCGGTCGGCGACAGGCCCGTCCCGCCTGTGGTGACGACGAGGTCGACTCCGTCGTCGACGGCGGACCGTATGGCGTCCCCCACGGGGTCACCGTCAGGGACGACCACCGGGTCCGGGGTGTCCAGGCCCCACGCGCGCAGGGCCTCGACGATGACTGGTCCCGTGCGGTCGGCGTAGGTGCCGGCGGCGGCCCGCGTGGACGCCGTCACGACGACGGCCCGCCGCCGCGAGGGGGAGGTCACTCGGACCAGTCCCCGGAGCGGCCGCCGGACTTGGCGGTGACGCGCACGTCGGTGATGCGGGCGTGCTTGTCGACCGCCTTGACCATGTCGATGAGGGCCAGGGCGCCGACGGCGACGGCGGTCAGCGCCTCCATCTCGATGCCGGTGCGGTCGGCGGTGCGGACGGTCGCCGTGAGGTCGACGCCGTCGTCGGCCACCTCGAGGTCCAGCTCGACCCCGTGCACGGCGATGGGGTGGGCCAGCGGGATCAGGTCGGGGGTGCGCTTGACCGCCTGGATCCCGGCGATGCGGGCCACGGCGAGGGCGTCGCCCTTGGGCACGGTGCCGTCCCGCAGGGCGGCGACGGCGGGGGCGGCGAGCAGGACCCGGCCGCGGGCGGTCGCCGAGCGGGCCGTGACGGCCTTGGCGGAGACGTCGACCATGTGCGCGCTGCCGTCGGCCCGCACGTGCGTCAGGCGGGGCGGCTCAGGGGTGGGGGTGGAGGTCACGCGAGGGACTCCTTGCCGGGGAGGGGACGGAGGAGCAGACAGGTGAGGCGCATGCCGGGGACGACCTCGTCGACCTCGGCGGGCACGACGGCCAGGGCGTCGGCGTGAGCGAGGGCACCGAGCACGTGCGACCCCTGGCCGCCCGCGAGGGTGGCGTGCGGGCCGTCGGCCTCGGTGCGCAGGCGGACGCGGGCCAGCTGGGTGCGGCCGGCCGAGGTGCGCCAGCCGTCGTCGGCCACCGCCTCGATGCCCGCGAGCCCCTCGGCGGGGCGGCCGGCGAGCAGGCGCAGCGCCGGGGCCGCGAAGACCTGGTAGGACACCATCGAGCTGACGGGGTTGCCGGGCAGAGTGAAGACGGGCACGTGTCGCCCGTCGCCGGCCCGCACCAGGCCGAAGCCCTGGGGCTTGCCGGGCTGCATCGCCACCCCGCGGAACGCGACCTCGCCGTCACGGGCGAGCACGGCCTTGACCGTGTCGTAGGCGCCGGCGGAGACGCCGCCGGTGGTGATGACGGCGTCGTGGGTCAGCAGCACCTCGTCGAGCCGGGCGCGGAAGCCCTGCTCGTCGTCGGCCACCGCGCGCACCCGCTCGGCCGTGAAGCCGTGCTCGCGCAGAACGGCCACGAGCATCGGGCCGTTGCTGTCGACGACCGTGCCGTGCCCGGCCGTGCCGCCCGGCTCGACCAGCTCGTCGCCGGTGGAGAGGACGACGACCCGGGGCGGCACGACGACCTCGACCAGAGGATGCCCGAGGGACACGAGCAGCGCAAGGACCCGGGCGTCCACGAACGTGCCTGCGGCCAGGGCAAGCTCGCCGCGGGACAGGTCGTCGCCGGCGGGGCGGACGTGGGCGCCGACCTGCGGCTGCTGGCGCAGGGTGACCCGCTCGGTGCCGCCGTCGGTGAGCTCGACGGGGACAACGGCGTCGGCGCCGTCGGGCAGGGCGGCGCCGGTCATGATGCGCATCGTCGTGCCCGGCACGAGGGTGACCCGGTCGGTGCGTCCGGCGGGGATGTCGCCCGCAACGGGCAGGACCACGGGGCGGTCACCGGCCCCCACGAGCTCGGCGGCCCGGACGGCATACCCGTCCATCGCCGAGTTGGTGAACGCCGGGACGTCGACGGCGCTGCGCACGTCCTGGGCCAGGACGCAGCCGTGCGCCTCGGCCACCGGGACCTCGGACGTGCGGCGGGGCACGGTGGCGCAGGCCTCGAGGAGGAGGCGCAGGTGCTCGTCGACCGGCATCAGCCGGGGTGCGTCGGACATGCTGCGGACACTAGTCGACGGGTCCGACATGCCTCGAGGCCACCGCCCGGTCACGCCCGGCGCGCTTGGCGGCGTTCATCGCGGCGTCGGCGGCCGACACGAGCTCGGGTGCCGTGGCGGCGTCCTGTGGCCAGGTGGCGATCCCCACGCTGCAGGTGATGGGGATCTCGCGGTCGTCGACCTGCAGCGGACGGGAGCGCAGGTCACCGACGATCCGCTCGGCGAGCCGCAGGCACTCCTCCTCGCCGCGCTCGGGGCAGACGACGGCCATCTCCTCCCCGCCGTAGCGCGCGACGACGTCGACGGGCGGGACCAGCTCGACGATGCGGGCCGCCAGCGCAGCCAGGACCCCGTCGCCGACGGAGTGCCCGTGCTCGTCGTTGACCTGCCGGAACCGATCGATGTCCACGATCAGGAGCGACACCTGACGCCCGAACGACCGCGCCCGCTCGACCTCGCGGCCCAGCGTGGTCGTGAGCATGCGCAGGTTGCCGACCCCGGTGAGCGGGTCGATCACGGACTGGCGCTGCGCCCGGCGGTGCAGGATCGCGTTGTCGATGGCGACCCCGGCCGGCCCGGCCACGAGGTCGAGCAGCTCCCCGGTCGTGTCGTCGTATGCCGTCGCGCCGGCCGCCCGCTCGACGACCAGCGCACCGATCACGTCGTCGCCGGACACGAGCGGCGCGGCGCACAGCCGGCCGCGCAGGACCGCGCCGGGCTCGTCCCCCGCGTCGTCGAGCACGACCACGCGGCGGTCACGGACGACCTCGCCGACGGCGCTCTCGGCCGCGCGGATCCGGCCGGTGCCGGGACGGCGGGTGCCGATGGGGTGCACGACGCGCGCGCGCAGGCCGCTGCCCTCGCGCATCCACACGACGGCGCAGGTGGACCCGGTCGTCGTCTCCGCGAGGGCGCACAGCGCCGCCAGCAGGCCGTCGAGGTCGTGGGTGCGCTGCAGGGTGGCCGCGATCCGTCGGACGGTGTCCTGCAGGGTCTCTCGGCTCGACGTCAGCTCGGCCATGCGCTGGTCCAGCTCGACCGCCATCGCGTTGAACTCCCGCGACAGCTGGCCGATCTCGTCGTCGCGTCCCTCCGGCAGACGCACGGTCAGGTCGCCGTCCGCGATGCGGCGGGTGCCCTCGGTGAGGGCGAGCAGCGGCGCGGTGAGCTCCCGGGCCAGCCAGCGGAGCAGACCGACGGCCGCCGCCAGCACCAGCAGGATGAGCAGGAGGGGCATCCAGGCCCTCGCCCCACCGACCGGATCGGCGGCCGAGCCCTGCACCGCGCAGGGACGCCCGGGCCCGGCGGCGGCGGTCCGCGCGATGGCCCCCTGGCCGCGGTCCGAGCTCGGGTGGACCTCGACGCCGCCCGCGCACTGGAGGATCGTGCGCACGTCCCCGGCCGCGGCCTGACGGGTGAGCGCGTCCAGCCGCCCTGCGGTGAGGGGCTCGACGACGTGGACCGTCAGCGTCCCCTGGGTGGTGGTGAGGTCGACCCGCTCCGCGAGGTGGGCGCCGGCGGGCTCGCTCACGGTCGAGCAGCGCGTGGTGGGCAGCTTGGTGGGCGTGGGTCGCGGCGCCGAGGACGAGGCCGCCAGCACGGCGCCCCCGCGCAGCACCACGGCATAGCCCCGCTCCGCCCCCAGTCCGCCGCGGGTCTCCTCCGCGAGGACCGTGGCCGGCGGGCGCCCGTTGGCGATCGACAGGGCGATGACCTCGGCCCGGTCGCCCAGCGCCCAGCACTCGGACGCCATGGCCGTCGCGACGGCGACGGTGGCGCGGTCGACGTCACGGCGCTGACCGTCCACGAGCGCACGCGGCAGCAGGACCCCCGCCACGAGCCCGGCCACGAGCAGGACCGGCAGGACCACGGCGGCGAGCACGATCGCCAGGCGGGTCCGGATGGACACGGGTCCTCCTCGAGGTGGGTGGGTCGGCCCATCGTGGCACGAGACCGATCCGCCCCTCCTCCTCACGGGTCCGTGCCTGACAGAATCCGTGGCATGGACACCCCGCTCACGACCCCCGTCGAGGCCAAGCGCGCCCTGCGGGCCCGCCTCTGGGCCGCCCGCAAGCAGCGGTATGCCGACACCTCGCGCGCCGAGCGTGAGACGCAGGCCCAGGCTCTGGCGGACCACGCCCTGCGGGTCGTCGCCGACCTGGTGGCCCCGGGGGGCACCGTGACGTCATACGAGTCGTGGCCGACCGAGCCCGGGACCGAGCCGCTCAACGAGGCTCTGGTCGCCGCCGGTTATCGCGTCCTGGTGCCGGTGACCCTGCCGGGGCTCGACCTCGACTGGCGCCCGCTCGGCAGCGACGAGCTGGACGAGGCGGCGCGGCTCGGGCTGGAGGCGATCGGCCAGGCGGACCTGGTGCTGACGCCGGGCACGGCCGTGGACCGACGGGGCGTGCGCCTCGGGCAGGGTGGAGGGTGCTACGACCGGGCGCTCCCCCGGCGTCGCGACGGCGTCCGGGTCGTGACGCTGCTGCACCCCCAGGAGCTGGTGGACGAGGACCTGCCCGCGGCCGAGCACGACCAGCGCGTCGACGCCGTGGTGACGGTGGACGGGATCACCTGGCTGCGTCGCTGACCCGCTGACCCGCTGACCCGCTGGCCCGCTCGCTCGCGCCTGACGCGCCCGACCCGCGCGCGGCTCAGCCGTTGTCGCGCGGCGCGAGCGTGAGCTGGTCACGGGTCGCGCCCTCGACGGCCTGACGGCTGAACGGCCACGCGAAGGGCTCGTTGCGCAGCCAGCGCCCCGTCTGGTCGTCGTAGTGGTCGCTCGTGGGGTGCCCGGACACGCCCGTGGACTGGACCCAGGTGCTCGCGTCGAGGGTGCCGAGGTCAACCACCATGCGCATGGACGGCCCCCAGTCGGCGGCGTAGCCCAGCTGCAGGTCGTAGCCGAGGGCGTTGGGAGCGAGCGGGTTGCCCGGCGCCGGCTGCGGACCGCGGTCGAGCAGGGACCGCAGCATGCCGGGTGCCGCCGCGCTGAGCGGATGGCGCAGGGTCAGCGTGTGCAGCCGCCCGTAGTCCCAGGCCTTGACGTCCTTGCCGGTGAGCCGGGTCAGCTCGAGACGCGCGTCGACCTGGGCCTGGCGCAGGATGTCGTCGCGGGTCTCGATCCGCAGGGTCTTCTGGTTGTCCCACCAGGGAGACCGGGGGTCGGCGAGCAGCTGCTTGACGACCGCGGGCCAGCGCGAGCCGCCATCGGGCCGCAGACCGGTGGGCAGGTCGTCGTCGAAGGTCCGGTGGAGCAGCGCGGACCACGCCGCCGTGTAGTAGGCCGCCGCGCGGGACGAGTGGCTGTCACCCGTCACGAACCGGCCGTCCCAGCCCTCGAGCGTCGCCTGACCCTCCCGGGTGAAGCCGTCGCCGCTCAGGTCGACGCCCCGCAGCGCCGCGGTCAGCACGGGCTGGAAACCGTCGTTGACGTCGCCCTGGATGTCGCGCATGCGCTGGGGCGAGACGGTCGGCTGGGCGGTGAGGAGCTGACGGATGCGGGTGGAGCGCCAGCCGTGGGTCCAGTCCGTGGTGAGGAAGGGGGTCGACGCCGAGGTGACGGCCTGGTTGGCGGCGACCACGAAGCCCTCGGGCGGGTCCAGGGTGCGTGGCATCTGGTCGAACGGGACGTAGCCGGTCCAGTCGTAGCGCGAGTCCCAGCCCGGTGCCGGCAGGTAGCCGGGGGGTGCCCCCGCCGTCCCGGACCGGCGGACGGGCACGCGGCCGGGTGCCTGGTAGCCGATGTGGCCGTCGACGTCCGCGTAGATCGCGTTCTGAGAGGGCGCGGCGAACGAGGACAGGGCGGCGCGGAAGGTCTCGAAGGACGTGGCGCGGTTCATCCGGAAGATCGCGTCGGCGGTCTGCGTGACCTCCAGCCCCGTCCACCGCAGCGCGATCGCCAGGGACTCTCCCACGGCGGGGGTCGCCGGCGACGCGGTGGTCGCTGCCGTGGGCACGGCCGCGGCGTCCTTGACGGCAGCGTCGACGTCGGACATCAGCGGGCCGTGCGAGGTGGACCGGACGGTGATGGTGCGGTCGGCGCCACCCGCGACGCGGATCCGCTCGGTGCGCGTCGTCAGCGGGCGGTAGGCGCCGTCCTTGAGCACCGTGCTGCCCTTGACCCGCTCGAGGTAGAAGTCGCTCACGTCGGGGTCGAGGTTGGTGAATCCCCACGCGATCCGCTGGTTGTGCCCGATGACGACCCCCGGGAAGCCCGCGAACGCGAAGCCGGACACGTCGTACGGGCAGGCCTGCGACACGGTGCGGCAGTGCAGCGAGGTCTGGTGCCAGATCCCGGGCTGGGCGAGCGCGAGGTGAGGATCGTTGGCCAGCAACGGCTTCCCGGTCGAGGACCGGGACGGCCCGACCACCCACGAGTTGGAGCCGATCCCCTCGCCGCGGCCGACGAGCGGGGCGACGGCCGCGACGCCCTGCGCCGCTCGGCCCAGGGCGGCGTCGCTCTCAGGATCGGGGGCGGGGCCGGCACCCTGCCGTATGCCGGCCGCCGGCGCCTTGGACCGGCCGCCGTGCACGCCGGAGGGCGACCACGCCGACGGGGAGAGGATCGGGGGCTGGGCCTTGGCGTCATAGCTGGGATACAGCTCACGCACCTCGTCGAGCGAGCGACCCTGCGCCATCAGCCGGGCGCGGGCGAGCTCGTCGGCGTAGTTGCCGTGCAGGTCCCAGGCCATCGCCTTGAGCCAGGCCAGCGAGTCGACCGGGCCCCACGGCTCGATGCGGTACCCGGGGAAGCGGACGCTGAGCATGAGGTACTCCGGCGCCACGCGGGTCGCGTCGCCGGTGGTGTCGAGGTAGGCGTTGACCCCGTCGGCATACGCCGCGAGGTAGCGTCGGGTGTCGGCCGACAGCGTGGGAAGCTCCTGCTCGGCGACGCGGCGCCAGCCCATGGTGCGCACGCTGATGTCCGACGCCACCCCGGCCTCGCCGACGAGCTCGGCCAGCCGCCCTGCCGTGGCGTGGCGGCGCAGATCCATCTCGAAGAACCGGTCCTGGGCCGCGACATAGCCCTGGGCCCGGAACAGGTCCTCGGGGGTGTCGGCGTAGATGTGGGCGACCCCCTGGCCGTCTCGCCGGACGTCCACCTCGCCCGACAGCCCGGTGAGCCGCGCCGTGCCGGTGACGGTGGGGTCGGTGCGGCGGACGGCGCCGTAGACGACGCCGGCGACGATGAGGGCGGCCACGAGGAGCAGGACGACGACCGAGACGGTCGTCCGTCGGGCGATCAGAGCGGCGCGGGACACGTGAGCGAGACTAGGCCACGGCACCGACAGGCCGGCGGACGACGCGAGGGGCGGGTGCGGCATACGAGAGGATGGGGCCATGGACACGGGCGCGGGCTTCGGGATCGAGGACCTGCGTTCCGTCCTCCTCCTCGGATCCGCCGTCCTGCTGCTGGCCGTCGTCGCCGTCCGCATCAGCGCCCGCTCCGGCCTGCCGTCCCTGCTCCTCTACCTGCTGATCGGCGTCGGGCTGGGTGAGTCGGGGCTCGGCATCCAGTTCGACGGAGGCCGCCTGACCCAGGCCCTCGGCTACATCGCCCTCGTCCTGATCCTGGCCGAGGGCGGGCTCTCGACCTCGTGGAAGCACATCAGACCGTCGGTGGCCCCGGCCGCCCTGCTCTCGACCGTCGGCGTCATGGTGTCCGTCGGGGTGGTCGGCGTCGCCGCGAGGTTCGTCCTCGACCTCGACTGGGTCTCGGCGCTGCTGGTGGGGGCCGTCCTCAGCTCGACCGACGCGGCGGCCGTGTTCTCCGTGCTGCGCAGCGTGCCCCTCCCGCGGCGGCTGACCAGCCTGCTCGAGGCGGAGTCCGGCTTCAACGACGCACCGGTCGTCCTCCTCGTCACGGCCCTGGCCTCGGTCGCCGCTGGTGACTCCGACGCCGGTCCGCTCTTCCTCGCCGGGCTCGCGGTCTACGAGCTGGTCGTGGGCGCGCTGCTCGGCATCGCGGTGGGCTGGCTCGGGACCAAGCTGTTGCGCCGCTACGCCGACACCTCGTCCGCGCTGTTCTCGATCGGCGTGATGGCGGTGCCGACGATGGCCTACTGCGTCGCGACCTACGCCCACGGCAGCGGCTTCCTCGCCGTCTACGTCGCCGCGCTCGTCGTCGGCAACAGCTCCCTGCCGCACAAGGCCGCCACCAGGGGTTTCGCCACCGCGATGGGCTGGCTGGCCCAGATCGGCCTGTTCGTCCTGCTGGGCCTGCTGGCCTCCCCCTCCGAGCTCGGCCGGTGGATCGTCCCGGCGGTCGTGATGGGGTTGGTGCTGCTCCTGGTCGCCCGGCCGCTGTCGGTGGTGGTCTCCGCCACGCCGTTCGGGATCGGGTGGCGCGAGCAGGCCTTCCTGTCGTGGGCGGGGCTGCGCGGCGCCGTCCCCGTCGTCCTCGCCACGGTCCCAGAGACCAGCGGCGCGTCGTCGCTCGCCTGGTTGTTCGACCTCGTTTTCATGCTCGTCGTGATCTTCACCATCGTGCAGGGGCCGACCATGCCGTATGTCGCCCGGCGGCTCGGCGTCATCGACGCGGGCGCGACGATGGACCTGCAGCTGGAGTCCACCCCGCTCGAACGACTCAACACCGAGGTGGTCGAGGTGCAGATCGGCGAGGAGTCCCGCATGGCCGGGGTCGAGGTCTACGAGCTGCGCCTGCCCAAGGGCGCCAACGTCGCCCTCGTGCTGCGCGGCGAGCGGTCGTTCGTGCCCGAGCGCTCGACCGTGCTGCGGCGAGGTGACTCGCTGATGGTCGTGGTGCCCTCGGAGCTGCGGGACGCGGCCGAGGAGCGGCTGCACGCGGTGTCCCAGCAGGGCCGCCTGGCCGGGTGGCTCGAGCCGGGGAAGCGCCCGCCCGTGTCCCGCACGGTCCGCGAACGCGGTCAGCGACGGCGCGACGGCTCGCTAGACTGAGCGGTCGAACGCCCAGGTCGGCCTCGGCCGCCGGCGTCCCTGACCCGCTCGTTCCTTCCGGAGGCACCGTGCCCACCTACTCCTACCGCTGCGCCGATTGCGGCGAGGCCTTCGACATCGTGCAGTCGTTCAGCGACGACGCGCTCACCGTGTGCCCGCGCTGCGAGGGGCTGCTGCGCAAGGTCTACAACAGCGTCGGCGTCGTCTTCAAGGGCTCCGGCTTCTACCGCACGGACTCGCGCGGCAAGGACGCCAAGGCGACCAAGAGCACCTCGGCCTCCCCGAGCGAGTCCTCCTCGAGCACCTCCGGCACCAGCGCCTCGTCCGGCTCCGACGGGTCCGCGAGCGGGTCCGGGACCTCGTCCAGCAGCTCCAGCACCTCGACCAGCTCGACCGCCGCCAGCTGACCGTCGAGGGCGCCGACCGGCTCGTATGTCGCCGGCCCACTCCTCGCACGCCCTAGGACGCGCCGGTCTCGGCGTGTCGTCCACAGCTCGTCGCGTCGTGGTTCGCTCTGTCCACAGGCGGCCGCCGAGCCCTCCCGCGTCGCAGGTCCGCTCCTTAGCCTCGCGGCATGACTGCCCTCCCCCGCCGTGGCGACCGAGCCGGGCGCCCCGCACCGCTACGCCGGCCGTGGCGCGCACGCCTGCGCAGCCGCCGTGTGTCCTGGCACGTGCGACTCGTCCGCCGCGCCCTGGCCGCCCTCTGTCTGGGGCTCGCCGTGGCCGGGGCGCTGCGCCTGGCGTTCCCGGCCCCTCCTCCAGCAGGCACGCGCGTGGTGAGCGCCGCCCGCGACCTGCCCGCGGGGCACGTGCTCGACGCGAAGGACCTCGTCATCCGTCGGTGGCCCGGGTCGGACGCCCCCACCACCTGGCCGGACGCCGAGGCCCTCGTGGGGCGCCGCCTGGCCGGGCCAGTGGCCACCGGCGACCCGCTGACGCCCCGTGCAGTGACCGGAGCCGCCCGGCTCGCGGGCCTGCCCGAGGGGTCCGTGGCGCTCGCCGTGCCCTCCGTCGAGCCCGTGGTGGCGGACCTCGTGCGCGCGGGCGACCGGGTCCAGGTGTGGGCCGGTGCCCGCCTCGTCGCCCCCGCCGCCGTGGTGCTGCAGACCCCGGTCGGTGAGTCCGCCGGGGTGGGGCTGCCGGGAGGCGCCGCCGGCGCCTCCGGACGCACGGTCCTGGTGTCCCTCAACGCATCTCAGTCCAGGGCTCTGCACGCAGGCCACGGAGCCGGGCCCGAGGACGAGCCCCTTCACCTGATGCTCACGGCGGGTTCCCAGTAAGCACTTCGCGTCAACTTTTTGGGGACCTATGAACGATTAAGTATCGTCCTCGTGTAACTCAGCGTCATACGGTGGGGCATGCGGCGCAGTCGCCGCCCGAGCCCCTGAGCGGGCTCGCTCCACATCTCCCCAGGACAGAGAGAGAACAGTCATGCTCAAGGGCTTCAAGGACTTCCTCATGCGCGGCAACGTCGTCGACCTCGCGGTCGCCGTCGTCATCGGTGCCGCCTTCGGCAAGGTCATCGACAGCTTCGTCGCGATCCTGATGAACCTCATCGGCAAGCTGGGCGGCCAGCCCAACTTCAACTCCTTCAACCCGGGCGGCGTCCCGGTCGGCGCGTTCCTCACGGCCCTCATCAGCTTCCTGATCATCGCCGCGGCCATCTACTTCATGGTCGTCGCCCCGATGAACGCCATCGCCGCCCGTCGCAAGGCCGGCGTGGAGGAGACCGATGCTCCCTCCGAGGAGGCCTCCATCCTCATGGAGATCCGCGACGAGCTGCGTCGTCGCTGACCCTCCCCGCACGTCACGAAGGGCCCCGCCGTGCTGGCGGGGCCCTTCGTCGTCCGCGCAGACGAGCAGGAGCAGGTTGACGCGGACCGGACCCCGGGGTCCTACTCCCAGTGCGGGGGACGCTGCTCCCGCAGCCACCGGTCATGGGCGTCCTCGCGAGGCGCGTCGGAGCGGCGCCGCGCTGCGGTGGAGGGGGGCGGGTTCTCCTGCGTGGCCGGCGGGAGGCGGGGCTCGGCCTCGCCCAGGGGCGCCCTCGCCGCAGACCCCGTGCCGGGGGCGTCCACCCGACGGTGTTGGCGCGTCACCGTCGGGCCTCGTCCGAGCCTGCGTCACGAGCCTTCGCGCGGGCATCACGAGCCTTCGGGCCGTCGTCCCAGCGTCCGTGGGCCGCCTCGACGATCCGGGCGACGACGCGCTCCGGGGCGGTGAACACGTCGGCGGTCCACACGCGCAGCGGCTCCCACCCGGCCCGGCGCAGGAGCTCCGGCCGCCGGACGTCGCGGTCGACCGGCCCGCCACCGCGGGCGTAGTCCACACCGTCCGACTCCACCGCCAGGGCGACACCACGCACGGCGCGGGGGTCGCGCACGGCCAGCTCGACGGCACCCGCGCCGCGGCCCGCGCGCTCGGTCACCGTGAGTCCGGCCTGCCGCAGCCGGGCGGCGAGCTCACGGGTGACGGGATCGCTCAGGCCGCCCAGCGAGGGGACGGGCCCGGCCGGCGTCCCGGCCAGCTGCAGCACCTCGGCGAGCAGCTCCACGCCGGCGCTTCCCGCCCCCACCTGCCGCAGCTGCTCGGCCGTCACGGAGGACACGAGGACGAGCCGCTGCCGGGCCCGCGTCACCGCGAGGGCGGCCCGCCGCTCCCCCGCCCCCAGCGCCAGGGCGCCGAACCGGTGCCCCGCCTGTCCGGCCTCGTCGAGCGCGTAGCCGACCGAGACGATCACGTCGTCCCGGGTCCGGCCCTGCACCTGGTCGACAGGCTTGATCCACAAGGGCTCTCGCGCCGACCCGGCAAAGAACCTGCGCGACGCGTCGGTCAGGTCGAGGCTCGCCAGCTGCGCGCGCAGCCCCGCCGTGATGGCGTCCGCGTGCGCGGGATGGAAGGTGACGACACCGAGCGAGCGCTCGGGGGTGCTGCGGGCGTGCGCCACCACGAGCCGCACGACGCGGTCCACCTCGGCCGCGGTCGTGACGGGGGCCTCGCCACGCGGCGGCTGCGGCATACGGTCCTGGTCCACCAGCTCGAGCTGCACCCGGGGCGCGGTGGACGCGACCGGCACGACCACGGGGTCCTGGCCGTGCAGCCGGCGGTCGACGGCCAGCGCGACGCGGTCGTCGACGCCGTGGTGGACGGTCGCGAGGGTGTGCACCGGCAGGATCTCCGCGAGGGACGAGAGCACGGAGGTCGCCCGCTGGTCGGCCTGCACGTCGTCGTCGCGGCGGGCCGGATCGGGCACGGTCACGCTCACGTCGCCGGGGGGCAGCTGGTGCTGATCCCCGCAGACGACGACCTGCCGGCCACGGCTGAGGGCCGACACGGCCTGCGCCACGGACAGCTGGGACGCCTCGAGCACGATCACGGTGTCCACGGCCACGCCGACGGGCAGGAGGGACGCGATCTCGTGCGGGCTGGTCGCCCAGCAGGGGCGGGCGTCCCCGACCGCGGTGGCGACGGCGGCGGCGCGTTCGCGCAGGGCCAGGGCGTCGAGCCGGCGCAGCCCCGCGGCGTCGGCGTCGAGGGCGCTGCCGTCGTGCGCTCCGTAGTGCGGGTCCGTGCGGCGCACCTCGTCGAGGACGGAGCTCCACCACACGTGACGCACCTCAGAGGCCACCTGCGCGGCGGGGACGCGTCGGGCCGCCAGGTCCTCGACGAGTGGCCCCAGCCCCTGGGCCCGCAGCCCGTCCAGGGTCGTGGTCACCAGCGGCAGCACGGCGAGGCGTCGCCGTCCGCGCAGGAGCTCGCGCACGCGGGCGAGAGCCGTCTCGACGGGCAGGTCCAGCAACCCGGCGCCGTCAACGGTGGTCGCGAGGACCGGCTCGAGCGCCTCCAGGTCGGCGACCACGGCGCGGTGCGCGGCGCGGGCCTCGTCGATCCCGTGCGGGACGGTGGGACGGCTCGCGGCGCCCGCCCGCTCGCGCCACCGGGTGACC
The DNA here is from genome assembly GCF_002479615.1 of Arsenicicoccus sp. UBA7492. Lineage (NCBI taxonomy): Bacteria > Bacillati > Actinomycetota > Actinomycetes > Micrococcales > Intrasporangiaceae > Arsenicicoccus > Arsenicicoccus sp. UBA7492. The sequence continues at coordinate 26,281 of NZ_DLOE01000046.1, forward strand.
TGGTCATGGGCCGTCGCGAGCGCGTCGTGCAGGTCGGTCGGCCCGGGACCGGGGCGCACCAGCCGCCGGGCGTCGCGCCGCAGGCCCTGACGGCGCCACGGGCCGACGCCGGCGTCGTGCTCCGTGCGGTATGCCGTGGACGTGGCCGCCAGCATCTCCGGCAGCGGCGCGTCGAAGACCTCCGGGACGAACGCGTCGAGGGTCGCGCGCACGCCCGACACGAGGTCCAGGTCCTGGCCCAGGCCCCGCACCGAGCTCGCGCGGGGCAGACCGACTTCGCGGCACAGGGCGTCGACCAGGCTGGTCAGGCGGGTCAGGCCGCGGTCGCCGTCGAGCCGTTCGCACGCGGCGAGGGCGGCGTCCGCCTCGGCGGGGGTGGTGATGCGAGCCGCGCGCCACGGGTCGGCGCCCTGATGCGTGAGCCACGCGCCGTCCTCGGCGACCTGCACCAGCTCACGGGTGGCGACGTCGAGCCGCTGCGGGGTGAGGTGGGCGAGGTCGTCGCCGGCGAGCCGGACGCGAGATCGCGGCGGCGGATCGACCTGGCTCAGCTCGACCATGGCCCCCTGCGCCTGGAACGCGCTGACGCCCCACGGGTGTCGGGCCTGGTGGAGGGCGACGAGGTGTCCCTGCAGCCGCTCGGTGACGGCGTGGTGGTCGCGGGTCGTCGCGGCCGTCGCCTGCACGGGCTCGGCCGGCGTCGCGGCCGTGAGCGGCTCGTGCTCGTGCCGCAGGTCGGGTCCGTCGTGCGCCTCGACGACGAGGTCGAGCCCCGCCTGCGCGAGACGTTCCTGCACGGCCGTGATCGCGGACCGGGCGTGCGACACGAGCAGGACGCTTCGGCCCTGACCGGCCAGCCCGGCGACGGCAGCGGCGACGACCTGGGTCATCCCGGTGCCGGGTGCACCCTGCACCACGACGTCGTCGCCCGCGCCGATGGCGTCCAGGGCCGCCCGCTGGTGCTCGTCGACCGGCAGGACCAGCGGCAGGGACACTCCGGCCGCGGGCTCGCCGGTCGGCGGACGCAGCGCGGCGGGGTCACCGGCGAGGGCCCGCACCACCGGGTGCTCGGCCACCGTCGTCCCGGCGAGGTCGGCGACCATCCCGAGCTTGGCGTAGGGAAGGAGCGCGACCCCGAGACGCCGCTCGATGGTGAAGCCGGGTAGTCCCGAGCACCGACGGAGCAGCTCGCGATATGCCGATTCGGGGTCGAACCCGTTGCGCCCCCAGGAAGACTCGGCCAGCCCGCGGCCGTCGAGCTCCACCCCCAGCTCGGCCCGGACCAGCTCGACCAGCGCCGGGTTGAGCTCGACGGTGCGGCTGACCACCAGGTCGAAGTCGGTCTGGGCCAGGTCGCGGGGGCGCAGCTCGCACGGACGCAGGAAGACGGGGGCGCTGGGCACTCGCCCGGCCCCGCCGGAGGTCTGCCAGGTCGCCATACCGGCGGCCAGGAAGCAGGTGGCGAGCCCCCGGTCCTGCCAGAGGTCCTCGGCGGTGGCGCGGATCCGCCGGGCCACGACCACGGCCTCGGCCAGCGCCCGCGGCTCGCGGTGCAGGTCGGACAGCTTGGCGTGGCGCCCGGACAGGAAGATCGCGAGCCCCGCCGGGTGGCCGTGCGTGAGCTCGAGCCGCCCGCGCGCGTCGGCCGGGCGCCAGAGCAGGGAGTTGGGTCCACCCGCCTCGACGAGCTCGCGCCGCCAGCGGGCGACGGCCGCGACCGCCGGGTCCTGCTCATCGGTGGGGCGGCTGGCGGCGGGCGGTGCTGGGGTCACCGGCCAAGGATAGCGAGGCCGGGATGCCCCGGGCGGACATGGTGGCGGCGCGCATGATGCAGGGGGAGGGAACCATGCGCGCCGCTCGTTGAATGATCGATAAACAGCGCCCAAAGGTCAAGACTGGCGAGTAACCACGGGCCAGGTTCGCCCTGTTGACACACCCCATCGGTGCGGATCTCACCCTCCGTGTCCATCTCGGCGGCCGACGGGTTGGATCGATCCACACCCTGCGGTCGCGCCCGTATGACGAACCACGCCGGTCGCTGTCATCGCTGCGCCCGCCGCCATGACAAGATAGGTGCCCGTGGTCGGCGCAGCCGCCACCCCCGCCCTCGTAGCTCAGGGGATAGAGCACCGCTCTCCTAAAGCGGGTGTCGATGGTTCGAATCCATTCGGGGGCACCACACAACATCGCAGTTCAAAGCCCCTTTCCGGGGTCGATCGCCAGCAGGCCGAGGGCCTCCGAAGGACCGTTGTGACACATTTGTGGCACACCCTGAGCGGGGACGAGCGCATCCAGCGAGCGTCCGACGACGTCCAGGTCGTCGGGGAAGAGCCCGGCGTAGACGTCGAGGGTCATAGCCGCGGAGGTGTGGCCACGCATCTGCTGGACGGCCTTGACGTTGGCGCCCGCCGCGATGGCGAGAGACGCAGCCGTATGACGGAGGTCGTGGGGCGTGAGGGCGACGAGACCGGCACGCTCCACGGCGGGGTCGAAGACGCGGCGGCGCCAGTTGTTGAACCGCAGCGGCCCACCCATGGGGCCGGGGAGGCCAGATCCTCCGCGCCCCTCCCCCGACCCTCCTGCTCTATGTGCCGCATGAGCGCCGGCGGCACCGGGACGACCGGACCTGGTACGTCTTCGGCGTCGTCCACACGAGCTTCGACCTGACGACACTCACGGACTCAGCAACCGTCAGGCACTTGCGGACGGGATCGATCCGACCGACCTTGAGCGCCGCTAACTCCCCGAACCGCAGCCCGGTCAGCGCGAGGACGAGCACCTGGAGGCCGTTGTCCCCTGCCGCGTCGACGAGGTGCTATAGCTGCGACGGGGTCAGGAAACGCGGCTCGCGTCGCGGCTGGCGCGGCAGGCGCCCGCCCGTCGTCGGGTTGCGGGCGATCCGGTGGTCGGCGACGGCCGCGTCGAAGATCATCGACGTCACCAGGTAGACCTAGGGGACCAGGCCCGGGGACATGCCCGAGGCCACGAGATCACCGATCCACGGTGCCACGTCGGAGCGCGCCACCTGGACCAGCGGCCACGACCCCCACTTGGGCACGACGTGGGTGCGGGCCACCTCCCGGTAGCGCAGGGCCGTGCTCGGCTTGAGGTGCCCGAGGCCAGCGGTCCAGGTCGCGGCGTGGGTCTCGAAGCGCACCTTGCCCGCCGCGGGGTCGAGGTAGGTCCCACGGTGCATCTCGGCCTGCAGGTCGGACAGGAAGCGCTCGGCATCGACCTTGCGGCGGAACGACTTCTTGCGCTGAGCCCCCGTCGGGTCACGCCAGCGCGCGAGCCACCGCCCGTCCCGAGGGTCCTTGGCCACGGGCGCCACGTCGGGCCGCCTTGGAGACGGCCCAGGCGCGCACGGCCGCGGGGTCGAAGCGCAGGTGCTTGCCGAGGCGCATGCACGGCGGCCGTCGCCGCGGTGGCGCCACTGATAGATGGTGGCGACGCTGACGCTGAGGAAGTCGGAGACGTCCTCGATGGTCCAGAGGCGGTCGCCCGCCGGGGGCGGGGGGGGGGGGGGGGGGCAGGGGGGGGGGCGCCCGGGGCGGGGGGGGGTCTTTGGGGGGGGGGGGGGGGGGGGGGCGGAGTGGGGGGCACGGACCCACCCGGGGAGC
>NZ_DLOE01000003.1:0-107134 GCF_002479615.1 Arsenicicoccus sp. UBA7492
ACTTTAAGAGACACGCTCTAGCCCCGACCAAGGTCGCCGTGGACCATCTGGCACAGGAGGGCCTGCGCGAGCGCACCCTCCTGGTGGGCGACGTGATGACCGACGTCTGCCTCCGGACTCGCGACAAGGTCAGTGATGACGAGCCGTCCCTGCCCCCTGGAGTCGACCCGGGCGCCCCGTGGGCGCTCGCGACGATCCACCGCGCCGAGAACACCGATTTCCCGGCCAGACTGACGGCTATCGTGCACGCGATCGCCGACGTCGGTATGCCTGTCGTTCTGCTAGCCCACCCGCGGCTCCGCGCCAAGTGCCAGGAGTTTGGCATCCCGCTGGAGTCGCACCCTGACCTGCACGTGACCAGCCCTCTCGGTTATCTCCAGATGGTGCGCCTCGTCATGGCCGCCCACTGCGTCCTCACGGACTCCGGTGGCCTCCAGAAGGAAGCATTCCTGCTGGGCACCCCGTGCACCACCTTGCGGACCGAGACCGAGTGGGTGGAGACGCTGAAAGGCGGATGGAACGTGCTGCACCCCGAGATAGACGGCCTCGCCGACGTCGTGGCTCGACCGCGACCCGTAAGCCTCCGCGGCACCCCGTACGGAGATGGCCGGGCCGCACAGCAGGTAGTCACCGCCTTGTCGGAGCGGCGAGTGGGGTGGTCGACCCTGCGTCGCATTACTCCTGGTGCTCAGAGATCACACTGAGTAAGGCACACTATCCCCATGAATCGCACGGTTGGAGGCAACCTCGCCATTGGTGCCGTCGTCGCCGCTGCGCTCGCCGTTTCCGGCGTCGCACTCAGTGGATGGTCTCCATCGTTCGCAGACGCCACGTCGAGCGTCGCGGAGCCGGCCCCCACTGCTCCCCCCGTCGCGGCGCGGACCGGCAGCGCCCCCGCCTCCCCGGCTACGAGTCCAGCCGTGATCCGACCGACGCCCACGCCTGTCCCCCACCTTCCCAGCGATCGCCCGTCGACCCTCGCCGTCATCGGCGACTCGACGAGCAATCAGCTCGGCGCCTGGGTCAACGTGCTCGGCGAAGAGTTCGGACGATCCAGGCTGACTCACGTCCAACGCATGAGTCAGACAGGGACAGGGTCGTATCGCGCCCCCGTTCGCTACGGACACAAGGAGCCACACCTGCAGGTGTGGAACGCTTCCACTGCCGCCCCCTTCGCCGCGGTGGCGGAAGAACAGGTCAAGCAGCTGCTCCCCCAGCGTCCCGACATCGTCGTTCTCAGCGTGGGTCGCACGACACAAGCGGGTGCGGTCGGGGAACAGCTCTCGGCCACCCGGTCAGCCATCCTGAAGGCGTATCCGCAGGCACAGCTCGCCGTGGTCAGGCAGCCCGCCGCCTCCCCGACCCAGCAACCGGCGATCGCAGCGGTCAGTGCGTGGGCCACCAAGCTTGGTGTCCCGACCATCGACGTCGCTGCTGCCTTTGCCGAGTCGCAGGACCCTGGGTCCCTCGAGGATGCGGACGGAGTCACCGACGCCGGCGCCCGCCTGTGGGCTGTCACGGTGCACCGCGCATTGACGGCTCAGCCGGCCGCTTCAGCGGGCGTTGTCGGGAGCAGGGCAGGCGCCACGACAGGCGCGAGCCCCTCCCCGGCCATCGCCACCAGCACTCGCTGACCGGGAACGCACAGCCGTGTTGGTCCATGCACAGGCTCCCGCAGAGGTGACGACGGCGGCGGCAACCGATCACGCGGAGCGCCCCCAGCCAACGCGGGGCCACCCGACGCACAACTGGCATTCACCCGCCCTGGACGGCGTTCGCGCAGTGGCCGTCCTGATGGTGGTGCTGTTCCACGCACGGGTGCCTGGCTTGGACTGGGGCTTTCTCGGTGTCGACCTGTTCTTCGTCCTCTCCGGCTTCCTCATCACTGACGGGCTGCTCCGCGCTCACCTCGGTGGCACAGGGGCATCTCTGGTCACGTTCTGGGCGCGCCGTATCCGCCGTCTCCTTCCCGCATCCGCACTGGTGATCGCCGCTGTCCTGATCTGGGCGAGCACGGTGGCACCGGCATACCGGCGGGAGACACTCGGAGGCGATGCCTGGTGGACCGCGCTCTATCTGGGGAACTGGCGCTTCATCGAGACCAGCAGCTACTTCGATCAGCAGGCCGTGCCGTCACCGTTGCTCCACATGTGGTCGCTGGGCGTCGAGGAGCAGTTCTACCTGGTCTGGCCCCTGGCGGTGGCCGGCGTGTGGGCTGCCGTGGGGAGACGCAACCCCCGTCTCGCCCGCGCGACGCTCCTGGTCGTGACGGCTGCAGTCGCGGCAGTATCGGCGGCGATGCTCCTGCGCTATGGGCGATGGCACCTCTATGACCGGGCCTACATGGGCACGGATACCAAGGTCTTCGAGCCTATGGCCGGCGCACTGCTGGCGGTCGCGGTGGCTCAGGACCGAGGCGCAACCTGGGCGAGGCGGGCGGCACCACCACTCGGGTGGGTTGCCGTCGTGGCCCTAGCGCTGCTCACCCCGTGGCTCGCCGGGCCCAAGGGCGCCAGCACCTTGTACTACCACGGGGGCGCCCTGGCCTTCGTGGGGCTGTGTGCGGTCCTCGTCACCACGCTGGCCCTGGCTCGGGTACCGCTGCTGTCCTCCGCCTTGTCCTGGGCCGCACCCGTCTATCTGGGACGCATCTCCTACGGCATCTACCTCTGGCACTGGCCCGTCACGCTCATCCTTGCCGATGAGGGATCGAGGTCCCCCGTCCGGACCGCAACGATCCTGACGTCCTCCACGCTCCTCGCGTCCATCTCCTACCATCTTGTCGAAAAGCCATTACGCGCAAGGAGATTGGGCCCACGATGGAGACCAGGGCGAGTGCTGCTGGCCGGCCTGGCCACCACGGCCGGCCTGGCCCTGGCCGCCTCCGTCGTCGGCGGAACGCCCACCTCCTCGGCCGTCAACAGCGTGGTCACCCTGCCCGGATCCCGGGGCGCTGAGGCGACCCTGGTCCTGGGCGACTCTGTCCCCCACCGGCTGCTACCCGAGCTGTCCGACGCCGCCGAGCGGCGGGGCCTCACCCTGTTCAGCGCGACCGCGGGAGGCTGCTCACCCCTCGGAGTCGTCAACAAGGTCTCGCCGAGCGACAAGCGGGGCGGGCCGTGCCAGGACGATCTCCCTGACCGCGTCGGCGAGGCACTGGTGGCGCACCGCCCCGGCACGGTCATCTGGTGGTCCCGCTACGAGACGGCGGACAGTATCCACCAAGGCCGGCTGCTCACTCCTGAGCAACCGGAGTTCTGGGCCGCGCAGCAACGCCAGCTGCAGCTGCGCGTCAGCCAGCTCACGCAGGGGGGCGCCACCCTGGTCTTCGTCGCGACCGACCGGCCGGGTGTGGGGATCTCCAGCAGATGCACTCCTCAGACCTGCAACCCGTTCCTTCGCCGGATGGTCGAGGAGGACCACTACCGCGCGAGGTGGAACGGCATCCTGCGTGCCACCGCCGCGGCCAGCACGCGCGTCCGAGTTGTGGACATCGACGATGTCTACTGTCGCGACGACGCCACCCCGTGCGACGACCGAAACGGGACCGGAGTGACGGTCCGCTCCGACGGCACCCACTTCTCCGACCCGCAGATGCGGGTGAAGGTCGCAGACGCTGTCATCGATCGCGCGCTTGCTTCCCGTCGGGACTGACACGGGTCAGGCCCGACGGGCCTGCTCAGGCGTCGCGATAGGTCCGCTCGACGCGCCTGGCGATGTCGCAGGTCACCTCGTAGGTGATGGTGCCGAGCAGCTCGGCCATCTCGTCCGTGGTGATGACCTCCTCGCCGGACCGACCCAGCAGCACCACCTCGTCGCCGACGGACACGGGGCAGGGCCCGGACGCGGGACCGACGTCGATCATCGTCTGGTCCATGCACACCCGCCCCGCGATGGGGTGGCTCTGCCCGCCGACGAGCACGCGCCCCCGGTTGGACAGCAGCCGGTTGTAGCCGTCCGCGTAGCCGACGGGCATCGTCGCGACCCACCGGTCCTGGTCAGCGGACCACGTGCGGCCGTAGCCGACGGTCGTCCCGGCCGGCACCCGCTTGACGAAGCTGACGCGGGTGACCCAGCGGATCGCCTGGCGCAGCGCGATGGTTCGCGGCGTCGACGCGTCCGGGTAGTAGCCGTAGACCATGATCCCCGGCCGCACCAGCGTCAGCCACGACGACGAGTGCCCCAGCACGCCACCGGAGTTCGCGGCGTGCACGTGCTCGAGGCGTCGGTCGAGGGCGGCCTGCACCTCCTCGACGGTCCGGGCGAAGAGGGCGACCTGGTCCTCGGTGAACGCGTCCTGGGAGGCCGTGTCCGCCACCGGCATGTGGGTGAAGATGCCCTCCAGGCTGACGGATTCGAGCCCCTCGACGTATGCCGCGAGCGCCGCCGCCTCGCCTGCCGGCACCCCGATGCGCGCCATACCGGTGTCGACCTTGAGGTGCACCCGGGCGGGCCGCCCGACCTGCTCGGCCGCCGCCTGGAGCGCGTCCGCGCACTCGCGGGACGGGCAGGCCGTGACGACGTCGGCAGCGATCGCCGCCTCCATCTCGGCGCCGGGGAAGCAGTGCGACAGCTTGAGGATCGGCATCGTGATGCCGGCCGCCCGCAGCTCGAGCGCCTCCGGGACGGTCGCGATCCCCAGCCAGTCGGCGACACCGGTGGCCTGGATCATCCGCGAGACCGCCACGGCCCCATGGCCGTACGCATCGGCCTTGACCGCCACGAGGATCGTCCGGTCCCCCACCTGCTCCCGGATCCCCTTGATGTTGGCGCGGATCGCGGACAGGTCCACCTCGGCGTGCGTCGCGTACAGCATGGGTCCGTTATCCCACACGCCAGGCGGACGGGTAGGCCCTGGGTCCACCGATGACCACCTTGTCGACGTACGGGCTGGTGGAGAGGGCGAGCAGCGCGGCGTAGTCAGGGTAGAACGCGATCTCGTCCCCCACCCGCAGCGAGCCCGCGTCCGCGGCGTCCTCGACGTCGAGGATCATGTGGTCGCTGCTCGCGCCGAGGATCGAGATGTTGGGGTCCAGCGGGTCGAGCCCGTCGATCACGACGTCCTGGCGGCCGAGGTTGACGATGGCGCGCAGCCGCGTCCCGCGGTCCTCGAAGGCGGGCTCCTCCCCGAAGGCGTTCTGCCCGCGCTTGCCGATCGGCACCGACGGCTTGCGCTCCAGCTCGACCACCTCGACCACGAGACGCACGGTGTCCTGCCGCGTCCCCGGCCACGGGGAACGGTCGAAGACGTTGCGCCCCAGCACGATCGACTCCCCCATCCGGAAGTTGTCGATCTCGGCCGGCATGTGCCCCGACGCCAGGAACGGCAGCGAGGCGCTGTTGCCGCCCGACAGCATCGGCAGCTCCAGGCCGGTCGCGGCGCGGCAGGCCTCGCGGACGTCGACGAGCAGCGACATGTTCTCCTCGCTCGGCACCACGCCCCCGAAGCACGCGAGGTTGCAGCCCAGCCCCACCACCTCGATCCCCGGCAGCTGCGCCGCGCCGAACGCCACGTCCACCGCCCGGTCCGGCCACACGCCCTCGCGCAGGTCCCCCACGTCGACCATGAGGATCACCTGGTGCCGCTTGCCCGCCGCCACCGCCGCCTGCGAGAGCACGTCCATCGTCTGCAGCGAGGAGTTGAGCGAGATGTCGGCGAACTCCACGATCTCGGCCGCCCGCGAGCGCTCCGAGATGCGCAGCAGCATGAGCGGCAGCTCGATCCCCCGCTCCCGCGTCTGGCGCAGGTTGTCGATGCGGGAGTCGGCGATCAGGTCGACGCCGCCCGCGACCATCGCGTCCACGACGGCGGGGTGGGCGCAGGTGACCTTGGCGACGCCCGCAACGGTCGCGCCGTGGTCGTGCGCCAGCTCGACGACCGACAGCGCGTTGTAGGTGATGCGGTCGGGATAGAGCTCGACGCGCGGCGTCGGGTGGCCGCTCACGGCCGGTCACGCTCGTCCGGCCCAGGCGCCCCGTCCACGCCAGCCACCTCGTCCCCACCGGCCGCCACATCCATGCCGGTCACCCAGGCGCGGAAGGTCGCCCGCACCTCGTCCGGCAGCTCCGTCGCGATCGTCCCCAGCGCCGAGAACAGGTAGTCCCGGTCCACCAGCACCCGCGCCGACGGCTCCGGCAGCAGGTGCGTCCCCACGCCCGTGCACACGGCCCGCAGCGCCTCGGACGACCCCTCGACCCGCGTCAGCGCGCCACCCGTGGCGACGACCCAGCGCACGGCGGTGAGGTCCTTGCCGCGGACGATCTGCTTCTTGCCCGTGGGGGTGTAGAGGTCGGCGAGCGTCCCCGCGTGCCGCCGCACCCCCACCTCGACGGCGCGCGCGCACAGCCAGCGGGTCAGCTCGCGCCCCCGCTCGTCGGCCGGCATCGCCTCGAGGTCGTCCAGCCGCGCCGCCCAGGACTCGTCGCCATAGGCCTCGACGACGTTGCGGGCGTTGACATAGACGCCCAGGTCGCCCTCGACGGTCCGCTTGGCGTGCGGCTCCGGGTCGATGACCTTGGCGGCATACTCAAGCGACCCCTCGGTGACGGAGTGGATGTCGGTGGTGGCCCCGCCCACGTCGACGACCAGGACGTCGCCCAGCTCCTCGGCGAACAGCTCGGCGCCCTTGAGCACCGCGCCCGGCGTCGGCAGGATCCCGTGGTCGGTCAGCTCGGCGAACCGCGCCATCCCCGGCGCCCGCGTGATGTGCCGGTTGAACACCTCGTGGATGAGCACCCGCAGCGGCTCCACGTCGAGCACGTCGACGTCGGGAAAGACGTTGTCGGCCACCATCAGCTCGACCCCGTGCTCCTCGAACGCGCGCGCCACCGCCCGCCGCGCCGCCACGTTGCCGGCATAGATCACCGGCACGCCGAGCTCGGACGCGACGGGGGCCAGGGCCCGGGCGTTGGCGACCACGACTTGCTTCTCACCGTGGTCGACCCCACCCGCGAGCAGCACGATGTTGGGCGCGATCTCGCGCACCTCGTCGACGTCGTCCTCGTCCAGCGGCCCCGCCGTGACGAGCCTGACGATGGCGCCGGCGCCGAGGGATGCCTCGCGCGCGGCCCGGGAGGTCATCGAGACGGTGAGCCCGTGCACCGTCATACGCAGCCCGCCTGCGGCGGAGGACGAGACGTATGTCGGGAGCCCGGCCACCGACACCCCCGCGTCCGCCTCGAGGGCGGCGATGGCGGCGTCGACGCCATGGCCCACGTCGCCGTCACCGACCGACGTCGGCGCGAAGCCCTGCGCCACGTGCTCGAGCCGGTCCTCGACCCGACGGAAGCCGTTGACCTTGGTGATCGTGCTGCCGACCTCGATCGTGAGGATGTCGACGCTGCCCATCCACTTCTCCTTCCACCTACCGGCGGTAAAGGCATCGACCGGCCTTCGTTCGCCAGGCTGATGCCTTTACCCCCGGCGGGTCTTTCAGACCTGGCCGCGCGCCCGCAGCGTCTTGACCATGGCGTTGACGACGTGGATGCCCTTGGTGCCGCGGCCGAAGGTCGCGTCGAGCCGGGTCTCGGCCGCCATCTCGCGGTTGACCTGCGTGCCGCCGGCGATCAGCACGACGCGGTCGCGGATCCCCTTCTCCTGGCACAGCTCGTGCAGCTTGCGCATCATCGTCCGGTGCACGTCGTTGTGGCTGATGATCGTGCTGATGAGGATGGCGTGGGCGCCGGTCTCGATGGCGGCGTCGACGATCTTGCCGAGCGGCACCGACGTGCCGAGGTAGTCGTACTTGACGCCGTACTTCTCGATGCCGCCGTGCTTGATGTCGAGGATCTCGCGCAGCCCGACGCTGTGCTCGTCCTCGCCGACGGTGCCCGCGACGACCCGCAGCCCCACCGCGCCGGCGGCCTCGCGCAGCTCCTCCTCGGGGAGCACGACCTCCTTCTCCGGGACCTTGAGCGTGGACCGGTCGATGGCGAAGCCGACCTTGCCCTTGATCTCGACGAAGGTGCCCTCCGAGGGGTGCATGGGCTGGAGGTTGACGACCTCGGGGTCGACCAGGCCCATCTGCTTGGCCATCTCCACGGCGTAGACGTCGGCGATGTCGACGTTCTCGGGCACGAAGAGCTGGATCAGCACCGTCCCGTCGCCCGCCCACTCGGCCTCGGGCTTGATCATCCCGCCGCTGCGGTAGGGCTTGGTCGCCTCCAGCCGGGCGTCGGCCGAGTCCTCGGGGTCGAGCTCGTCGATGTAGACGATCTTGTCGCGGTCGGTGAGGGTGTCCCCGCCGATGGCGTCCTCGGGGCGCTCGACCCGCCGACCGACCAGCTCGTGCACGAACTCCGGGATGTGGTTGTCGCCGAAGTGGCAGGACACCGGAGCGAAGTAGTCGGGGTCGCGCTCCACGATGGAGCCCGCGCCGACGCCGCCCTGGCCGTCCCGGGCGATGCCGTCGCCGTTGCGCTCCGGGTACTTCGCGGAGTCGACGAAGAAGCCCTTCTCCACCGCGGCGAAGTAGCCGCCCTGGTCGATCGCCTCCTCGAGGAAGGCCACGGCCCGCACCTTGAGGTCTCGGACCATCTCGCCGAGCGGCCCGTCGTGCTTGAGGCCGAGCAGCTCGTTGATCCCGTCCAGGCCGCTCCACGTCTGCTTGACCGTCTGCAGGCCGCGGATGTTGTTGTAGTGCCAGGGCACGTTGCGGCCCTCGTCGGGCGTGATCGTCGACTGTATGTCGGCCCGGGTGAGCATCGAGATGAGCGTGTCGATGGTGTGGGTGCGGACGGCCTCCTCGATGTCCGCCTCGATGTAGCGCGTGTTCTGCTGCGCCCGCATCTTGAAGTCGGAGAACACGTCTCGCAGCGCCACGGCGTAGGGCAGGTCGTACCAGAGCTTGGGGGCGGGCGGGCTGTTGGGCGGCACCGTCGACAGCCCGATGAGCTCCTTGGGCATGCCCACCATCACCGAGAACGCGCTGTTGATGCCGTGCTGCACCATGAGCTCCGGCATGACCAGCCAGCCGGCCTTGGCGGTGGCGTTGGCGTTGTGCGCACCGTCGATCTGGAAGATGCCGGCCCCGCTCATGACCCGCTTGGCCTCGGCCGCGTCGACGAAGGAGCGATACATGTTCACGTTGCGGTAGAGCACGTTGTACTGCGGGTCCTGGTGGGCGCCGTTGATGCCCTCCTCGGCGAACAGCACGGCCACCTCGGGCCCGGCGACGCCGGACACGTAGGAGTGGAAGTTGATCGGCCGCCCGACCTCGTCCTCGATCAGGTCGCACGCCTTGCGCGAGGCGCGGATCTGCTTGCGGGTGATGGGAACTCCGCCGATCCCCTCGGGCGTGCCCTCGAGCAGCCCGTCGATGTGCGACTGGCCCGTCGTGCGGATCACCATGAGGTGGTCGGCGCCGTGCCACGCGGCCATCCGCATCCGGCGGATGTCGTCCTCGAACCGGCCGCTCGCGATCTCCGTCGTCACCACGCACTTCGGCTGCGGGTCGATCCCGCCGAAGTACTTGCTCGCCGGCAGCCCCAGGCTCTTGGCCAGCGGCGTCGCCATGTCGCGGAAGTGGAACGGCCCCATGTCCACGCCCTCGGCCGGCGCCTCGCGCCACACCCAGCCCTTGCGGCGGGGACGGTAGGACTCCAGGTCGGACAGGATGTTCTCGATGTCGAGCTTGACGTTCTCGTCGAGCGGCCCGATCGGCTGCGCCTGCTGCGTCATCGCCGGGCTCCCTCGGTCGTGGTGGCGGGGGTCGACGCGGCTGAGGTCGGCGCGGCTGAGGTCGGCGTGAACAGGCCGTCCAGCACGGTGTCGTCGGCGGCGATCGCGGCGGCCGCGGCCCGCACGTCGACCCCGAGCTGGTGCGCGACCTTGAGCACGACGTGCCCGGCGCCCTTGCCGAGCAGGCCGCGGTCGTGGATCCGGTCGACCACGCCGTGGCTGCTGACCGAGTCGATCCCCATGCGCAGCAGGATGCTTCGCTCGATGGAGGGGCTCGTGTGCGTGCGGGCGAGCTCGACGACGGGCTCCATCATCTGGTGGCTCAGCTCCCAGAAGCGCGCCTTGAGCTGCTCGTCGCTGAGCGCGTCCAGCGCGACCCGGCGCTCCTCGAACTGCCGTGTGCGCCGGTCGATCTCGCCGCCGGCGACGTCACTGCCGGTGCCACTGGGGGTGCCGCCGCTGCTGCCATCGGGCTGGTGGGGCTGGGTGTCCATCGTCAGCTGCCTTCCGTGGTGGGGACGTTCGCGAGGACCCACTCGCGCGTGCTGTTGGTCTCAGCCGCGACATAGTCGACGTCCGTGTCGGTCCACGCCGCGGGGTCGAGGACCTTGGCGGCGTTCTTGAGATAGGAGCGGCGCAGCCGGTCCAGGTCCTGCGCCCTGCCCTGCACCTGAGTCAGGTTGTCCGGTATGACGATCCGCTGCCCCGGCACGTTGCCCGCAGGGTCTCCGGCGCTGATCTCGATGCCGCGCTCGCGGGCGAAGGACAGCTGCCGGTTGTGGTGCTTCCCGGCGCCCGTGTACTCCGTCTCCTGCACGACCACGGTCTCGTCCTCGCCGAGCTGCGCAGCCAGGGCGACCGCCGCGGTCAGGCTGGTGTTGCCCGCCGGGCCGCGCTCCAGACCCTCGAGCTTGGTGAGCAGCTCCGTGACGTAGAAGACCTCGCCCTGCGTCACCAGCTGGTAGTCGTCCATGTAGCGCAGGCTGCGAGCGGCGTTGCGCGGCACGTCGGTCCGGTCCGGCCAGGTCGCGAACGGCACCCCGAAGCCCGTGTGCCCGGTCGTGAACGACTTGCGGTTGAAGTCGACGTCCGAGGCCATGTGCAGCCCACCGAGATCCACCGAGCAGGCCACGACCGTGCTTGTCTCGCAACCGACCTCGCGCAGCCCGCGGGCCGTGCCCGTGAGGTTGCCGCCGCCGGCCTGGGTGACCACGACGGCGGTGGGCGGGGCGCCATACCGCTCCTGCACCTCGCGACCGATCTCGGCGCCCAGGGTCTCGACCCCGCGGATCCCGAAGGGGGTGTAGAGCGAGGCGTTGAAGAAGCCGGTCGTCTCGAGCGTCACGAGCATCTGGTAGAAGAGCTCGGGTCCGACCGAGAGTCGTTGCACCTCAGCGCCGTACGCCTCGCAGGCGCGGGACTTCTCGACGATCTCGGGCTGCCCGACGCCGTGGGAGTCGAAGACCTCCTGCAGCACGATGCAGCGCAGCCGCCGCATCGCCGCCTGGGACGCCACGGCCGCGCCGTAGTTGCCGCTGGTGGCGGTCGCGACGCCCGCGTAGCCGCGAGTCCTGGCCTCGTAGCAGGAGATCGACGCGCGCCGCGCCTTGAAGGACCCGGACGCGTTGGCCGCTTCGTCCTTGAGCAGGATGCGAGCGCCCTTGCCCGGCTTCGAGATTCGGCGCACGGCATCGGTGAGGTTGCACAGCTCGTGCAGCGGGGTGCGACCCACCTTGGTCTCGGCCTGGATCTCGGCGATCCGCTCGATCGTGTAGCCCGTGTCGGCCATCATCCGGTCGTAGTCGAAGGCCAGCGGCGTGAGCTCGTAGGTGTCGTAGTCGATCCCGAGCGCGCCGCGCATGATCTCGACCTTGCGGCCCATGACGGCGGCATAGCTCATGTCGCGGGCGGCGCCGCTGCTGCTGCGGGTCACGGCGGTCATCGCCACTCCTCGCCGAGGCCGATGTGGAGCAGTTCCGGCACGGTGGTGCCGAAGCTGTGCTCGTAGGACGGGTTGACCAGCCGCAACGTCCCCGCGTGCTGGTGCCCGATAAGGCTCGTGATCGTGACCGCGTCGCCCAGGCGCGCCTCGGCGTCCAGGAAGCCCGACATCCGCAGGACGTAAGGGGTGCTGCGGGTCTCCTCCGGCAGCTGCGGCGACCGCTGCTCCGGCTCCAGCAGGACGCGCTCGATCTCGACCCACGCGCCCGCGGCGACGACGTCACTCATCACGAACCTCCCTGGCGCTCAACCACGTCAGACGCGGCGCGCGTAGGCGGAGTCGCCCATGAGGGCGGCCGGGACGGGGATGTCGAGCATGCTCTTGAGGCCCGGCGAGGCCTCCACGATCCGCGGGACGCAGTTGACCGCGATGCCCTTGGTGGCCGTGCCCCCGGCATACTCCGGGGTGATCTGCATCTGGATCCGCGGGGTGCCCTCGATGGTGATGTAGTCGCCGGTCCCCTGCCCCTCGAGCTCCGGCAGCACCTGCTGCGGGTGGACCAGCGTTAGGACGACCTCGTCGCCGCGGTAGCCGAGGAGCGTCTGCTTGCAGCCCGCCACCATGCCGGGCTCGACCACCACGTGCGGCGTCTCGCGGCGGACGGTGGAGATGATCGGCTCGCGGCGCTGCTCGATGCGGTCGACGCCGAGGCCGAGCGCGTCCGAGATCATCCGCGCCGACTCGGGGAAGCCGATGTGCCCGTCGACGCTGCCGTCCTCGACGCCCCGGCGGAACTCCTCCTCGGACAGGCCGACGCCCTGGGTGCGCATGACCGTCGGGCCGTATGGCGACAGGTCATTGACGCGGGACGCCTCGATGCTGGTGACCTCGTGGCAGCCGGCCGTCAGCGCCACGACGAGCAGGTCCATGGACAGGCCCGGGTTGACGCCGGTGCCGATGATCGAGACGCCGCCCGCCTTGGCCAGCTCGTCCAGCTCACGCGCGAGCTCGGGGCTCTGCGCCTCGGGCGACGCCATCTCCTCGGCGATGGAGACGCAGTTGATGCCCGCACGCAGGATCGTGCGCAGGTCGTCGATCTGCTCCGCGATCCAGGAGGTCGTCGCGATGACGACGCAGTCGACCTGCTCCTTGTCCAGCACGCTGCTCGGGTCGTCGGTGACGGTCACGCCGAGCGGGTCGATGCCGAGCACCGTGCCGAGGTCCTGGCCGACGTAGTCGGGGCGGCTGTCGATCCCGCCCACCAGCTGCAGGCCGCTCTTGGCGGCCATGAGCCTGGCCATGCCGCTGCCCATGGCTCCGAGACCCCACTGGACGACCCTGATCTGCCGCATCGCTGCTCCTCGTCGCGCGCGCCGGCGGGCCGGGCCAGATGGCGTGGCCCACGTCACCGCTAACGTCTCGCTCGCGAGGATACACACGAGAAATCGTCCCGCCGAGACGGGGTATGGCCGGACGTTGTCCCTGGTTGAGGGGCTATGCAGACCCTTTTGCGTGGTTGCGCTCATCCGCCCCCGGCGCCATGCATCCCCCCGCATGTCTACCTCAGGTAGTCACATCGGCCGGGGTTAGCACGCCAGGCGGATGTGACCACCTGAGGTAGTCACATCCGCCCGACTTCGCACCGCAGGCCGATGTGTCGAACCCAGGCGGATCCTGCCCGCTCGCCATCGCGGAAACCTGGGCACCGTCAGGCGTGCCCAGGTTTCCGCAATCCCAGGCATCGCAGCGCCTCACCCCGCGCCCGCCGTATGCCGAAGCCCGCCGCCCGACCGCCGTCGCCGTGTCGCCCGTCGTCCACTGTCTCGGCCGCCATCCGCCGTCTCGGCGTCCATCTCCCGTCTGGTGCTGCAGCCCCAGACGGGGGGTGCAGCACCAGACGGGGAGCGGAGCTCGAGACAGGGGTCAGGTGGCGAGCGCCGCCAGCAGGACATAGCCCGCCGCGAGGAGGGCGAGGACGAGCCCGAGCCCGTTGTTGAGCATGGCGATGCCGTCGTGCAGCCGGACGCTGCGCCATACGAAGGCCACGGCGATGGCGACGCTGATCAGCATCAGCCAGTCCCGCAGGAACACCGCGCCCAGCGCATCGCACACCAGGCCGACGCCCACGACGACCGTCGTCAGGATCCAGCCGTTGCGCACGGTCGCGGGGTCGCTCCACAGGTCACGCGCCACGACGCCTCCCCGGCGGCACCTGAGTCAGGCGTCCCAACCTCACCGTCCACAGCAGACGCACGGGTCAGTGCAGCGATCCGGCGTCGTGGCGCATCTTGTCGGACTGGCCGCGTGCCTTGAGCTCCTTGCGGATCTCCATCGGCAGGGCGAAGAGCAGCGACTCCTCGGCCGCCACCACCGGCGCGACGTCCGCGTAGCCACGCGCCGCCAGCCAGTCCAGCACGTCGCGCACCAGCACCTCGGGCACGCTCGCGCCGCTGGTCACGCCCACCGTCGTCACGCCCTCGAGCCAGGCCTCGTCGATCTCGTCGGCGTAGTCCACGAGGTAGCCCGCGTGCGCGCCGTGCTCCACGGCCACCTCGACGAGGCGCACCGAGTTGGAGGAGTTGCGCGAGCCGACGACCAGCATCAGGTCGGTGTCGGGGGCCATCTGCTTGACGGCGAGCTGGCGGTTCTGCGTGGCGTAGCAGATGTCGTCGCTCGGCGGGTCCTGCAGGTTGGGGAACTTCTCGCGCAGGCGGCGCACCGTCTCCATCGTTTCGTCGACGGAGAGTGTGGTCTGCGAGAGCCACACGACCTTGTCGGGGTCGCGCACGGTCACGTGCTCCACGGCGTCGGGGTTGTCGACGATCGTGATGTGCTCGGGCGCCTCGCCGCTCGTGCCCACGACCTCCTCGTGCCCCTCGTGGCCGATCAGGAGGATGTCGAAGTCGTCGCCCGCGAACCGCACGGCCTCGCGGTGGACCTTGGTCACCAGGGGGCAGGTCGCGTCGATGGTCTTGAGCTGCAGCCGGGACGCCTCCTCGTGCACGACCGGCGCGACGCCGTGGGCGCTGAACACCACGGTGGCGCCCTCGGGCACCTCGTCGGTCTCGTCGACGAAGATCGCGCCGCGCTTCTCGAGCGTGGAGACGACATGCTTGTTGTGGACGATCTGCTTGCGCACGTAGACGGGCGGGCCGTAGAGCTCCAGGGCCTTCTCCACCGTCACGACGGCGCGGTCGACGCCGGCGCAGTAGCCGCGCGGGGCGGCCAGCAGGACGCGCTTGTGGTCAGTCTGCGAGTCAGTCACCCACCAAGTCTAGGCGAGCAGACTGGGCCGGCCCTGCACCGCGCTGGAGCAATCCGGGTTCGCTTCTGAACACATTCAGAATAGAATGGTGCGCATGCCTCCTACCACCTCCCGCGTCGTGCCGTCCTCGGACCTGTCCCGTCACAGCGCTGACGTGTTCCGGGCCGCTGAGGAGGGGCCAGTCGAGATCACGCGCCGCGACGGGGAGAGCCTCGTCCTCACGCGCAAGAGCGACCACGAGCGTCAGTTCACGGTCCTCAACCTCGCGGCGGACCTCATCGCCGCTTCGCTCGGCCCGGACGACGTGCCCTTCGTCGAGCGGCTCCAGTCCCGTCTCCCCTGGATGGCGTTCCTGTCGGATGGCGGGCGCACCGAGTTCGCCCGGTCTATCGTGGCCACGGCCCGCGCATGCGCCGCGGTCCGCGACTTCGGACCCTTCTTGGTGGAGCTGCACGAGTGGCATGCCACGGCCGAGGCCATGGCGGCCGGGTACACCCGAGTCGAGGACATCGGGTGGTATGACGACCCCGTGCCCGTCCCCGACCCGCGCCTCGCATGATGGCCAAGCGAGGAGGTGTCGCCCACAGGCCCATCAAGAGCGGCGAGTTCACCATCGTCTTTGGAAGCAGCGAGACCGAGAAGGGGTGGGCGGACCTGCGGGCCACCCAGGGCAATGCCCTCGCCGACGCCTGGGACTTCCTCACCCGGACGCCCCTTGAGCGGCAGGCTGGGAATCACCCGCTACGAGATGTCCTCGCCACCGTTACGCGCGGCGGGCGGGTCCACGAGCAGTGGCAGCACAAGCTGTCCGGCGGGGCCCGTCTCTGGTTCTACGTCGACGGCCGCACGGTGGTTCTCGTCCGCTGCCACACGCGTCACCCGAACGAGACCAAGTAGCGCGCCGCCGCTGACCCCGACACGCCCACCATCCCTCGAGGCGTCACCCCGGGTGACGGCGGGGCGTCATACGCTCAGGGGCATGCCCGGCCCCGACCTGCCCGAACGCGCCAACCAGACCACCGCGGAGCAGCCGTGGCCGGTGCGGGTCCTGTCGATGAAGATCGCGGACTACGTCGACAAGATGTCCGGGCTGTGGGTCGAGGGGCAGGTCGTCCAGCTCAACCGGCGACCCGGGGCCGGCCTCGCCTTCCTGACGCTGCGCGACCCGGACGTGGACATGTCCCTCACCGTCACCCTGCCGGGACAGGCGATCGACCGTATGCCGACGCCGCTGTCCAGCGGGGCCCGGGTCGTCGTCCAGGCGCGTCCGACGTTCTGGACCAAGCGCGGGACGCTGCAGCTCGAGGGGCGCCAGGTCCGCGCCGTCGGCGTCGGCGAGCTGCTGGCCCGCCTCGAGCACCTCAAGTCGGTCATGCGCGCCGAGGGGCTGTTCGACCCGGCCCGCAAGCGACCGCTGCCGTTCCTGCCACGCCGGGTCGGACTGATCTGCGGGCGCGCCTCGCAGGCCGAGCACGACGTCGTGCAGAACGCCCTGCGGCGTTGGCCCGCAACGCAGTTCGAGGTCCGCCAGGTGGCGGTGCAGGGCGTCAACGCCGTCGCCGAGGTCAGCGCGGCCGTGCGCGAGCTCGACGCCCACCGCGAGGTCGACGTCATCGTCATCGCCCGCGGCGGCGGCTCGGTCGAGGACCTGCTGCCGTTCAGCAACGAGGCGCTCGTGCGGTGCGTCTCCGACTGCTTCACCCCGGTCGTCAGCGCCATCGGCCACCACGAGGACGCGCCCCTGCTCGACCACGTCGCCGACTGGCGTGCCTCCACCCCGACCGACGCCGGCAAGCGCGTCGTGCCCGACCTGGCCGAGCAGCAGGAGGTCGTGGCGGTCGCCCGCGGGCGGATCGAGCGCGCGCTGCAGCTGTATGTCGATCGGGAGCGGCGCGGCCTGTCCGCCATACGGTCTCGGCCGGTGATGGCGCGGCCTGTGACGCTGGTCGACCAACGGCGCACCGAGATCGGGGCGCTGCTCGACCGGGTCACGCGGCGCATCGAGGCGGGGATCCACCGCGACCAGGCGCGCCTCGACGGGCTGGCCGGACGGCTGCGGGCGCTGTCACCGCTGGGGACGCTCGAGCGCGGCTATGCCGTGGTGCAGCACCGCGACGGGTCGGTCGTCACCGACCGCGACGACGTCGAGCCCGAGGAGCTGCTGCGGGTGCGGGTGGCGACGGGCGACTTCGGCGTCCGCGTCCTCGGCTGACCCTGTCCCCCACCGACTGGTCACTTCCCGACCGACCTCCCCCGCCGACTGGTCACTTCCCGACCGACCTCCCCCGCCACCCCTGCACGATGATCGTGAGTGTTTCGTCCACCTTCTTTGGACCAAACACTCACGATCTTGGGAGAGGAGCAGTGGTCGGGACGGCGTCAGGCCTCGTCGTCCTGCGCGTCGGCGTCGGCATTGGCGCCGGGAGCCGAGGCGGTGGCATCGCCGGTGAGCCGGGCCTCCGCCTGGTCGAGCCACGTGGAGCAGTGCGCGGCCAGCGCCTCGCCCCGCTCCCACAGACGCAGGCTGTCCTCGAGCGGCAGCTGCCCCGCCTCGAGCTGAGACACGATGGTCACCAGCTCGTCGCGGGCCTGCTCGTAGGTCAGGTCCTCGATCGGACGCTCGGTGCTCGGGGGCTTCAGGTCGGCCATGGACCCACCCTAGGCGCGCGGGCCGATCGGTCAGAAGAGGTCACGTCCGAAACTGACCAGTCGGCGGGTCACCCCGTCCGTAGCTGACCAGTCGGCGGGCCACCCCGGTGGCCGGGTCGGGGTCGGGGTCGGGCCGACGCGAGGTCAGCGCAGGGCGGGCGACAGCTTCTGCGCCTGGGCCGCGGCCTCGGCGCAGGTGCCCGTCGTCTCGATCACGCTGGTCAGAGCGTCGCCACCGCGCCGCACCAGGGTGCAGTCACCGCTGCGCGGGTCCGTGTAGCTGTCGACCGGAACCCCGCCCACCGTCATGGCCCCGGCAGGGGTGCGTCCCTTGGTCTGCGCCGTGATCCAGCCGTCGGTGGCCTTGGCGGTCTGGTCGAGGGCGACGTACTCCTGGTCCTTGACGTACCCCACGTGCCACGTCCGCAGGCCGTCCGCCTCGGGCTCGAGCCGCGCAGAGTTGGCGACCCAGCCCTCCCCCAGGCCGTCGACCTGCGAGAGCTGCCAGCCGGTGCTGCGGCGCGCCTCGGTCACGACGGCAGGCACGTCGACGCTGGGCCGGGCCACGGTGTCGGGACGCGCCACGAGCGCGAAGAATGCCAGCACCACCGCCGTCACCACCACCGTCGACAGCACCATCGAGGTGAAGGTGCCCATCGCGTGCGGGTTGCGCCGGGGCGGACGCTGCTGGTCGCTCGAGAGGTCCGCGGAGGCGCTGGTGCTCATGGGCCCATCGTCCCCGATGAGACGGGTCAAGAGCCAACCACGCCAGGCGGGTCCACGACGACCGGGGGATACTGAGGGGCCCGAGCCACCGCCGCCCCGAGGAGTCACCCGCATGACCGACCGCCTGCTCGTCGTCGGAGAGTCCCTCGTCGACATCGTCCACCGCCAGGGCGGAGCCGTCGACGAGCACCCGGGCGGCAGCCCGGCCAACGTCGCCATCGGCCTCGCGCGGCTGGGACATCCCGTCCAGTTCGCCACGCAGTTCGGGCGGGACACGTATGGCGAGATGGTGCGTGCCCACCTGGTGCAGGAGCGGCTGCTGACGCTGACGGACGGGTCCGACCAGGCGGAGTCGACCTCGACGGCCAAGGCGACGCTGGACCCGGCCGGTGGCGCGACCTACGACTTCGAGCTGTTGTGGGACGTCGCGGGTGCGCTCGACGAGGAGCCGGTCGGGCACCTGCACACCGGCTCGATCGCGGCGACCCTCGAGCCGGGCGGTTCAGCGGTGGTCGACGCGGCGCTGCGCGCGCGGGCGACGGGCACCGTGTCCTACGACCCCAACGCCCGGCCCACGATCATGGGCACCCCCGAGGAGGTCCGCCAGCGCATCGAGCAGCTGGTCGGCCTCTCGGACGTGGTCAAGGCCAGCGACGAGGACGTCGAGTGGCTCTATCCCGAGGCGACGCCCGACCAGATCATGGAGCTGTGGGGCCGCCTCGGGCCTGAGCTCGTCATCGTCACGCGCGGCGGACAGGGCGCGCTGGTGCTGCTGCCCCGCACCGGTGAGCGCCTCGTCGCCGAGGCCACCCGCACCACCGTCATCGACACCGTGGGGGCCGGCGACTCGTTCATGTCAGGCCTGATCTCGGGGCTGCTCGACGCCGGGCTCGTCGGCTCGGTCGAGGCACGCGACCGGCTCCGCACGGCCTCGCTGCAGGACGTACGCCCCGCGATCGAGCGGGCGGTGGCGTGCGGCGCCATCACCGTCTCGCGCGCCGGCGCCAACCCGCCCACCCGCGCGGAGCTCTGACCCAGCCCGCCACGCCCGCCTCCCGCGCGACCGATCGTGAGCCGGGAGCTCAGTTCCGGTCGTCCGGAGGGGGTTTCGGGCGGCACAGACGACCGTTCGTGAGCTGGCAGCTCAGTTCCGGTCGTCCGAAGGGAGTCCCAGGCGGCACAGACGACCGTTCGTGAGCTGGGAGCTCACTTCGGGTCGCCCGGAGAGGGCTCCAGGCGCCACAGGCGACCGTCGTGAGCCGGAGTTCAGTTCCGGTCGTCCGGAGGGGGTTTCAGGCGGCACAGACGACCGATCGTGAGCCGGGAGCTCACTTCGGGTCGCCCGCAGGGGTTTCTAAGCGGCACAGGCGACCATTCGTGAGCCGGGAGCTCACTTCGCGTCGCCCGCAGGGGGTCCCAGCCCCCACGGACGACCGTTCGTGAGCCGGGAGCTCACTTCGGGTCGCCCGGAGGGGGTTCCAGGCGCCACAGGCGACCATTCGTGAGCCGGGAGCTCACTTCGCGTCGCCCGGAGGGGGTTCCAGGCGCCACAGGCGACCATTCGTGAGCCGGGAGCTCAGTTCGGGTCGGCCCGCAGCGTCAAGACGTCCTCGTGGGCCAGTGGCTCCGAGGTCAGCGGCTCTGTGGAGGAGACCGGCACCCGGTCCGGCGCCGCGCTGGCGGCCGTTGCGTCGGCCTGCGGTCCGTCAGCCCTTCTTGGCCCTCGCGGCGTCCAGCTGCGCCACGAGCTGGTCCACCGTGACCGTGCCGGCGGTCAGCCCGACCATGCCGTGGGCGAAGGCCTCCGACCCCAGGGCCGGGGGCATCTGGTCGCTCGCGTCGAAGCGCACGGTCTGCGCCTGGTAGGCCGCCGACGCGATCTTGCGCGTCGTGGTGCTGGCGTAGCGCTCGAGGTCGAAGTCCTCACGAGGAGAGATGAATCCGCGGTCCTCCGAGCCCGCCCAGTCCGCCCCGAAGCGCGGGTCCGAGCCCACGTAGCGGACCAGGTCGCGCGCCGCCGGGTCGTGCCCGCGCAGGAGCACCGCGCTGTCGCCGCCGACCTCGATCGCGTCGTTGTCGCCCGAGGGGAAGGCCACGACCGAGGTGGTCTGGTCGATGGCCTTGCGCACCCGCTCGGGCAGGAAGCCCTGCTGGGTGACATAGCTGCCCTGCTTGAGCAGGGCGCACCGCTGCGGCTCGGCGAACAGGCCGTCGGCCGCCTGGCGGACGTCCCGACGGGCCGCGGCCGGTCCACCACCCTCGACGCCGTCGTGCCGCAGGACCTCGACATACGTGGCGAAGGCCGCCTTGATCCGGTCGTCGGAGAACGGGACCTGCCCGGTCACCCACTGGTCGTAGACCTCGGGGCCGGCGCCCTTGAGCACGAGCTCCTCGACCCAGTCGGTCGCGGCCCAGCCGCTGTTGGCCCCGTCCTCGATCCCGAGGCACCAGGGCGTGCTGCCCCGCTCGCGCAGCCGGTCGCCGGCCGCCGCGAGGTCGTCCATCGTCTGCGGCGGGTCGATGTCGACGGCGTGCAGGGCGTGCCGGTCGTACCACAGGAGGGACTTGACGTTCATCGCCACGGGGATGCCATAGGTCCGGCCACCCTCTTGCAGGGGCTCGACCATGCCCGGCACCATGCCGGAGGCGACGCGACTGACGGGCAGCACGTCATCGAGCGGCTCGACGGCTCGCTCGTGCGCGAGCTCCAGGGCCAGCCCGGGCTGGGGCACCATCGCCAGGTCGGGCGGGTTGCCCGCGGCCACGCGCGCGCGCAGGTCGGTCGTCAGGTCGTCGCTGGCGGAGTAGCTCACCTGCACGTCGTGCCGCGCGGCCCAGGCGTCGACCGCCTCCTGGAAGCCCGTGGCCTGGCTCCCCGAGAAGGCGTACATGATCTCGATGCTCGAGCCGCCCCGCACGGTCTCGACCGAGGACCCGTCGGAGCAGCCTGCGACCACGAGGCCGAGCAGCAGCGCCAGCACCCCGGCAACACCACGCGCCCGCATGGTCAGCTCCTTCCTCGTCCCGTCGCGACCGACCCTACTCGCGCGCGCCGACAAGGCCCCGCCTGACAGGCCAGCACCGGCCGAGTCGGCAGCCGACGAGCCGGCACCCGACGAGCCGGCACCGCACAGCAGACAAGGCGCAGGGCCCGCACCCCCGAGAGGATGCGAGCCCTGAACCGGCCGTATGCCGGAACCGCCGCGTGGCCGTGGCCCCGGCATACGCTCCGGCTCAGCCCTTGACCGCGCCCGACGTCATGCCGCGCACCAGGAAGCGCTGCAGCAGGACGAACACGAGCATCGGCACGACCATCGAGATGAACGCGCCGGCGGTGAGCAGCTCCTGGCCCTGGCCCTGGGTGCCGAGCAGACCCTGGAGCTTGACGATCACCGTGGTGTTCTCGGACTTCAGGAACAGCTTGGCGATCAGCAGGTCGTTCCACACCCACAGGAACTGCAGGGTGGCGAACGCCGCGATGGCCGGCATCGACATGGGCGCCACGAGCTTCCAGAAGGTCTGGAAGTGACCGCAGCCGTCGATCTTGGCGGACTCCACGATGGAGCGCGGCAGGGTGCTCATGTAGTTGCGCAGCGTGTAGATCGCGAGCGGCATGCCGAACCCGGTGTGCAGCAACCAGACCGCGATGTACTGCCCCGAGATACCCAGGCCGCGGGGCCCGAGCAGGTCGAGCAGCGGCTGGAAGGCCACCTGGATCGGGACCACGAGGACCGCCACGATGATGATGAACAGGACGTCCTTGCCCGGGAAGTCCATGAACGTGAACGCGTAGGACGCGAACGCCGCGAACATGATCGGGATGATCGTCGCGGGGATCGCCACCACCAGGGAGTTGATGAAGGCGTTGCCCATGTCGGCCTGGGTGAAGACGGTCGAGTAGTTCGACAGCGTCCAGCCCTGCCCGAACGGGTTGAGCAGCGCCGTCCACCAGCCGGAGGTGGCGGCGTCGTCACGGGTCCGGAAGGACGTGACGAGCAGGCCCAGGGTCGGCAGGCACCACATCAGGCCGAGGATCGTCAGGGTGACGATCGAGACGATGCTGCGGCGGCGACCGTCCTTCATGGTGCCCTTGGCGCGGGTCACCTGCTGGGGCTCGGTCGTGCGAGCCGCCATGGTGCTCGTGCTCATCGGTTGGCCTCCTGCTCACGGAACATCTTCACCTGGTAGATGAGGACGGGGATGATCAGCGCGAGCAGGATCACGACGATCGCCGAGGCCTTGCCGGAGTCGCTGTTGGCGAACATCTCGTTGAAGAAGAGGTTCGCGATCACGTTGGTCTTGTCACGACCGTTGGTGAGGACGTAGACGATGTCGAAGACCTTGAGGACGAGGATCACGGTCGTGATGAAGACCGACAGGATCGTGCCCCAGATCTGCGGGATGATCACCTTCCAGAAGATCTGCCACTCGCTGGCGCCATCGATGCGGGCCGCCTCGAGGGTGTCGTCCGGGACGCCCTTGATGGCCGAGCCCAGCAGCACCATCGCGAAGCCCACCTGCAGCCAGATCAGGATGACCATCAGCAGCAGCGAGTTGAGGCGACCGCTGGAGATCTGCAGCCAGGTCTGCGGGGTGCCGCCGAAGGCGGTGACCACGGCGTTGAGCAGACCGGTCTGCGCGGAGCCCGCGGCGTTCCACGCGTAGACGAGGTACCAGATGGCCGAGGCGCCCACGAAGCTGATCGCCATGGGCAGGAAGATCGCCGACTTCGCGATCTTCTCCCCCTGCGGCGAGAGCTTGTCGGCGAGCACGGCCACGATCACGCCGAGCGCCACCGTCGTCGCGGGGACGATCAGCAGCCACAGGAA
This sequence comes from Arsenicicoccus sp. UBA7492, assembly GCF_002479615.1. Lineage (NCBI taxonomy): Bacteria > Bacillati > Actinomycetota > Actinomycetes > Micrococcales > Intrasporangiaceae > Arsenicicoccus > Arsenicicoccus sp. UBA7492. Next base: position 23,091 of record NZ_DLOE01000003.1, read on the forward strand.
GTTGTTGAAGATCGACGTGCGGAACTCCTGGTCGGCGATGACGTCGCGGTAGTTCTGCAGGCCGACCCACGCGGTGCTGTCCTGGTTGGCGAAGGAGTACACGAAGGTCTGGACCGTCGGGTACAGCAGCATCAGGGACATCAGGCCGAAGCCCGGCAGCAGGAAGGCGTAGGGGATGAGCCCCTCCGACAGCCGGCGCGGCAGGGCCTCGACGAACATGTTGAGGAAGTAGAAGAGGATGGCGGCGCCACCCACCCCGGCCACGAGGGCCAGCAGACCGATGATGATCTTGCTGCTGAGGAACCACTGCGGGTAGTAGGCGAAGGCCAGGAAGAGGTTGGCGATGAGCCAGACCACGACGACCATGCCCAGGAATCCGAGGACGAGGCGGCCCGGCTTCAGCCGGCCGTCGTCGACCTTGGGAGCGCTGTGCGGCGAGGCGCTGTGCCCCGCCGGGCGTTCGGTGACGGCGGTGCTCATGACTTCGGCCAGCTCTTCTCGATCTCGTCAGCGGCCTGCTGCGAGGTCTTGCTGCCGTTGACCCAGGAGACCATGCCGGTCCAGAAGCTGCCGGAGCCGACCTCCTTGGGCATGAGGTCCGACCCGTCGAAGCGGAAGATGTCGGCCTCGGTCGCCATCCTGGCCACGTTGCGCGTCGTCTCGTTCGGGTAGTTCTTCATGTCGAAGGTCTTGTGCGGGCTGAGCCAGCCGCCGGCCTTGGCCCACTCGGCGCCGAACTTGTCGCCGGCGAGGAACTCCATGACCTTCTTGGCGTCGGGGTCGTTGCCGTTGAACAGCGCCGCGAGGTCGCCGCCGCCGAGGATCGGCTTTCCGTCATACCCACCCTGGTAGGGCGGGAAGGGGTAGGTGCCGACCTGGTTGTCGAGGTCGGACTGGACGTTCTTGGGGTAGAACGTCGTGGCGAAGTTGCCCTGGCGGTGCAGCATGCACTTGGGCGGGTTGGTGAAGGCCGGGGTCATCGCCTCGCCGAACTTGGTGTTGAGGATGGCCTGCGTGCCGCCGTAGACGCTGCCGGGGGCCTTGAGGATCTTGGCCATCTCGTCGAGGGCCTTGACGACGCGGGGGTCGTTGAACGGGATCTCGTGCGAGGTCCACTGGTCGTAGACCTCGGGGCCGTACATACGCAGCATGTACTCCTCGAGCCAGTCGGTGCCGACCCAGCCGGTCGCCTGGTCGGAGTTCCACGCCACGCACCAGGGCGCGACGCCGGAGCCCTTGATCTTGCCGGCGACCTGGTAGAGCTCCTGGATGGTCTTGGGTGCCTTGTCGTAGCCGCCCTTGTCGTAGGCGGCCTTGGGGTACCAGACGATCGACTTGACCGCCATGCGCATGGGGGCGCCGTAGACCCGACCCTTGTAGCGCGAGGAGTCCATGAAGCCGGACACCAGCGTGCTGTCCAGCTTGTCGTAGTCCAGATAGGTGTCGATGGGCTGGATCTTGCCCTGGCCCGCCATCTCCAGCAGACCGCCCGGCTGGGGGAACAGGCCGATGTCCGGGGAGTCGCCCGAGCTGACCTTGGACTTGATCGTGGTCGTGAAGTCCTGGTCGGCGGTGTACTGGATCTTGATACCGGTCTCCTGCTGGAACTTCTGCAGCGACTGGACGAAGAACTTCTCCTCGTCGCCACCGAAGGCACCGAGGATCGTGACGGTCTTGTCGCCGTCCGCCGTCCCCCCGTCGACGGTGCCGGAGAGGCCACCGCCCTCGCCACCCGCACCGCCTTGGGGGTTCTGCAGACATGCACTCGTCGACATCGCGACGACGCCGCACAGGAGCGCCGCCGTGGAGAGCTTGCGCACACGCATTTGGACTTCCTCATCCCTAGGTCCCGGGCCGTGTGCCGAGCCGGGACCCGGGAGCCTGGGGCTCCGGGTGCACGCGACGCTGCGAGCGGCCTTTGACGTTTTAGTGACCCCATAGTGGTTGCGCGCGCTCCCCCCGTCAACGGGCTGAACGCAATGCAACGAACCTGTGACATCGCCCGCTCGAACGATGTGCTGAACGATCAACATGGTTAACGTTGCCCGCTATGGAGCTACGCAGGGGTGGCCGACGACCGACCCTGGCCGACGTGGGACGTCGGGCCGGGGTGTCCGCGACGACGGTCTCCTTCGTGCTCAACCCCGACTCCAAGCAGACGATCAGCGCCGCCACCCGGGCGCGGGTCCTGCAGGCCGTCAACGACCTCGATTACCGCCCCAACCGCACGGCGCAGGGGCTGCGCCGCAAGCGCAGCGGCACCATCGGCGTGGTGGTGGACGAGCCGGCGATGGAGGCCTTCTCGGGCGAGACCGTCAACGGCGCGCACGACCTCGCCTGGAGCGAGAGCACGGTGCTGCTCGTGACGCACACCGGGCGCCGGCCCCACGGCATGCAGTCGGCGATCGAGGAGCTCGCCGACCGCCAGGTCGACGGCCTGGTCATCACCTGCTCGGGCACCCGAGGGATCGAGCTGCCGGACCGTATGCCGAACCTGCCCTGGGTCCTCGCCAACTGCTTCGACCCGGCCGGGCGCGGGCCGTGCTTCCTCCCCGACGAGGAGTTCGGCGGGCGCGAGGCCGCCCGGCTCGTGGCCGAGCAGGGCCACCGCCGCATCGCCTACCTCAGCGGTCACGCAGGCGCCTGGTCGACCCCCCTGCGGATCGACGGCTTCCTGGCCGAGCTGGAGGAGCTGGGCGTCCCGACGAGCACCGGCGACGTCGTGGTGCGCGAAGGCTTCTACTACGTCGACTCGGGCTACGCCCTGGCGCGCGAGCTGCTCGCCGGTCCCGATCGGCCGTCCGCGATCGTGTGCGGCAACGACCGGATCGCCCTCGGCGTCTACCTCGCGGCCGCGGAGGCGGGGCTGCGGATCCCCGACGACCTGTCCGTCGTCGGCTACGACGACCACGAGCCGGTGATCCAGCAGCTGACGCCGCAGCTGACGACGGTGCGGCTCCCCCTCTACGACATGGGGCGGCTCGCGGCCGAGGCGCTGGTGCACGCGACGGTGGGGGCGCTGCCCGAGCGCACGCTCCTGCCGTGCCCCGCCGTGCCCCGCGCGTCCGTGGCCCGACCCGGGGCGGCATACGGCAGCTCCCCGGCCTAGGCTGAAGGGTGACAGGCCGCCGCTCACCGACGAGGGCGAGGGTCGGCCCACCGCAGCTGGATCGAGGAGCAGGAGCACGACCATGCCCGAGTTCGCCTACGAGGCCCTACTGCCGCACGGCGCCGACGAGACCCCCTACCGCAAGCTGACCTCCGAGGGCGTCGAGCTGGTCGAGGGCCCCGACGGCAGAACGTTCCTCAAGGTCGCGCCCGAGGCGCTCACCCTGCTGTCCGAGACCGCGATGCACGACATCGCGCACTACCTGCGACCGGCCCACCTGGCCCAGCTCCGCAGGATCCTCGACGACCCCGAGGCCAGCAACAACGACACGTTCGTCGCCCTCGACCTGCTCAAGAACGCCAACATCTCCGCCTCCGGCGTGCTCCCGATGTGCCAGGACACCGGCACGGCCATCGTCAAGGGCGAGCGCGGACAGCACGTCCTCACCGACGGCGTCGACGAGGAGCCCCTGGCCCGCGGCGTCTACAACGCCTACACGCGCCTCAACCTGCGCTACTCCCAGAACGCCCCGGTCTCGATGTTCGAGGAGAAGAACACCGGCAACAACCTGCCGGCGCAGATCGAGCTGTATGCCGACACCGAGCGCGGGCACGAGACGGAGTACTCCTTCCTCTTCATGGCCAAGGGCGGCGGCTCGGCCAACAAGTCCTATCTCTTCCAGGAGACCAAAGCGATCCTCAACCCGGACGCCATGATGAGGTTCCTCGACGACAAGATCCGCTCGCTCGGCACGGCGGCCTGCCCGCCCTACCACCTCGCCATCGTCATCGGCGGCACGAGCGCCGAGTTCGCCCTCAAGACGGCGAAGTACGCGAGCGCGAAGTACCTCGACACCATGCCCACCACCGGCAACGCCGCGACCGGCCGCGGCTTCCGCGACCTCGAGCTGGAGGAGCGCGTCCTCGAGCTCACCCGCAAGCAGGGCATCGGCGCGCAGTTCGGCGGCAAGTACTTCTGCCACGACGTGCGCGTGATCCGGCTCCCCCGCCACGGCGCCTCGCTGCCCGTCGCCATCGCCGTCTCCTGCTCGGCGGACCGCCAGTGCCGCGGCAAGATCACGGCCGAGGGCGTGTTCATCGAGCAACTGGAGATGGAGCCCGGCCACTACCTGCCCGACACGACCGACGAGCACCTGGTGCAGGGTGGGGCTGACGGGGCCGGGGCCGGGGCTGGGGCTGACGGGGCTGCGCGTCCCGACGTCGTCGAGATCGACCTGTCGCGCCCCATGGACGACATCCTCGCCGAGCTGACCAAGCACCCCGTCAAGACCCGGCTGTCCCTCACCGGCACGCTGGTCGTGGCCCGCGACATCGCGCACGCCAAGATCAAGGAGCGCCTCGACGCCGGCGAGGACATGCCGCAGTACCTCAAGGACCACCCCGTCTACTACGCCGGACCCGCCAAGACGCCCGACGGGATGGCGTCCGGGTCCTTCGGCCCGACCACGGCCGGCCGGATGGACTCCTACGTCGACCAGTTCCAGGCCGCGGGCGGGTCCAAGGTCATGCTCGCCAAGGGCAACCGCTCCAAGCAGGTCACCGACGCCTGCCAGGCGCACGGCGGGTTCTACCTCGGGTCCATCGGCGGCCCCGCCGCCCGCCTCGCACAGGACTGCATCAAGAAGGTCGAGGTGCTGGAGTACCCCGAGCTCGGGATGGAGGCCGTGTGGCGCATCGAGGTCGAGGACTTCCCGGCGTTCATCGTCGTGGACGACAAGGGTGACGACTTCTTCGCCGAGTTCTCCAAGCCCACCGTCATGACCATCACGACCCGCGCGGACGTCGACGCATGACCGAGCGGACCACCCTGACCCCTGCCGAGGCCTGGCAGCAGCTGGTCGAGGGCAACGCCCGGTTCGTGACGGGGCGTCGCGAGCACCCCAACCAGGACGTCGACCGCCGCGCCGAGCTCGCCGCCGGGCAGGGGCCCTTCGCGGTGCTGTTCGGCTGCTCGGACTCCCGCGTCGCCGCCGAGATGATCTTCGACCAGGGCCTCGGCGACCTGTTCGTCGTCCGCACCGCGGGCCACGTGCTCGACCCGTGCGTCCTCGGCACCGTCGAGTTCGGCCCCGGCGTCCTCGGCACCCCGCTCATCGTCGTCATGGGCCACGACACCTGCGGCGCGATCAAGGCCGGGATCGAGGCGACCGACACGGGCACCATCCCCGGCGGCTACATCCGAGACCTGGTCGAGAAGGTCATGCCCTCGGTGATCCAGGCCCGCTCCTCCCACGGCGCCGGCCCCGACGCCACCCCCGACGAGGTCAACGCCTGGCACGTGCGACGCACCGTCAACATGCTCGCCGAGCGGTCGGCGCTGCTGCAGCAGCTCGTCGAGGACGGCCGGCTCGCCATCGTCGGCATCAACTACCGCCTCGCGGACGGGGACGTCCGCTACATCGCCCACCTCGGCGACATCGGCGACGCGCGTCCCGGGATCGACGTGGCGCCGGGGGTCGGGGTGGCGCCCGGGGTCGGCACGGGGCCTGGCGGCGGCACGGCGCCCGGGGTCGGCGCATGACCCGGGTCACCGACCTGGCCTACTACCCGTTGAAGTCCGCCGGCGGCGTGCCCGTGCCCGAGGCCGTCGTCGAGCACTGGAGCATCCGGCACGACCGCCGCTGGATGCTGCTGCAGGACGACGGTCGCATGATCAGCGCCCGCGAGGCCCCCACCCTGCTCCTGCTCCGCGCCGAGCACCGGACGCACGACGGGGCGCTGGTGGTTCGGCATACGGCCGGGGCGGTGGGCCCGCTCGAGGTGAGCGTCCCGGACCAGGGCGAGCATCGCGAGGGCGTCGTCTGGGGCGCGGCCGTCCGTGGCCGGGAGGCGTCGCCCGAGGCGAGCGCGTGGTTCGAGGACTACCTCGGCCGCACCGGCCTGCACCTCGTGTGGTGCGACGACCCGACCTTCCGGCCGGTGGACCAGCGGTATGCCGAGCCCGGCGACACCGTGACCTTCTCCGACGGCTTCCCGTTGCTGCTGACCAGCACCCCCTCGCTGGGGCGGCTGCAGGAGTGGGTCGACGAGAGCACCGACCGGCGCGGCGAGCCGCGGGTCGAGCTGACGATGGACCGGTTCCGGCCCAGCGTGGTCGTCGACGGCGGCGAGCCGCTCGAGGAGCAGGGCTGGGACCGGGTGCGGATCGGCGAGATGACCTTCCGCATGGCCAAGCACTGCGGTCGTTGCGTGATGACGACCTACGACACGACGTCGCTGGACCGCACCAAGGAGCCGCTGCGGTCGCTTGGCGAGCACAACGCGATCGACGGCCGGCTGGTGTTCGGCGTCAACCTGGTGCCCGAGGGCACGGGCACGCTGCGCGTCGGCGACGAGGTCACCCCCATCCAGGGATCGTGAGGGTTTCGTCCAACCTTCTTGGACCGAACCCTCACGATGTCGGGGGCGGGGAGGTGCTCGGCGGGGATTGCGCACCCCCTGCCCGGGGTAGGTGAGCAGTCAGAGACCCTCGCCCACCTCGCCCTCAGGAGACCCGATGACCACCGGCCCCACCGGCACCCCGCCCCAGCAGCCCGGCCCCTCCGCCCTCGACACCTTCCTGCAGGGTGCCAAGGGGGCGGCCGTCCAGGCTCGCACGCAGGTCGCCCAGACCACCCAGGCCAACCGCGGCAAGATCTCCAGCGCCCTGGACAAGCTCGTGCGGACCGTCGACGACAAGACCGGTCGCAAGTACCACTCGCAGGTCGAGTCCGCCAAGGGTTGGGTCGAGAAGGGCGTCGACGTCGTCGCCGGCGGACCCGCGTCCCCGGGGGCCACCGGCGCGCCGGGCACCGCAGCCCCCTCCACGACCTCGTCGCCAACGGCGTCCGCTGCGTCGTCGTCGGTCCCTCCCGTCGCCCCGGCCTCGCCCTCCACCCCGGTGACGCCCCCCTCCACCACTCCCACCCCGGCTCCCGACAAGCCCAAGGAGGGCTGGCACCGCGGGCCGGACGGCCAGTGGACCCGGACCTCCTGAGGCCGAGCCGACGATGAGCTGTCCCCACTGCGGCGCCGCGATCTCCGAGGGCGCGACCTTCTGCCCGTCCTGCGGCGAGATGGTCCTGGCGACGCCCCCGCCCGCGGCGCCTGCCCCCTCGGCCCCGCCGAAGGGATCGAGCCCGGCGACGGGCGCGACGCCTGGCCCCGGGGCCGCCCCTGCCGGTAGCCCACGCCAGCAGCGTCCGCGCCCCCAGGTCGTGCCCGTGCCCCAGCGACCGACGCGCCAGCGACCCCCGAGCCAGCCTCGTGGCCGCACCCGGCAGCAGGTCCCGCAGAGCCGGCCCTACCCCGGTCAGCAACAGGGACCGTATGCCGGGTACCCCGGTCAGCAGCGCCAGCAGTACCCGCCCCAACAGTTCCCACCCCAGCAGTTCCCGCCCCAGGGCGGCGGTCCCGGCTACCCGGGCGGCTACGGCGACCGTCGTCAGGTCCGGCGTGGGCCGGGCTGCGGCGGGATGCTCCTGCGCCTGATCCTGCTGGTCCTGGCCATCCCGGTGCTCCTGACGCTGGCCGGTGCGGTGCTCGGCTTCGGCCTGCTCTCCGGCGGCCAGGACGACACCGCGTCGCCCTCACCCACCTCGTCGTGGAGCACCTCCCCGACCGAGAGTCCGACCGAGAGCCCCAGCGAGAGCCCGACCCCGACCGACGGCACGTCCGGCGCGAGCTCGGGCACCACCGGTCCCACCGGCTCCGCGTCGGCCTCCCCCGCCACCAGCGCGCCCACGACGGCCGCGGCCTACCCGGCCGCCAGGATCACCGGTCGCGAGTGCGCCCGCTCCGGCACCGGACCGTATGCCGCGACCGCCGCCGGCAACGACCGCACGTCCTGCGCCTTCGCCGTCGCGGTGCAGCGTGCGTACGTCGCCGCAGGCGGAGCAGGCTCGACCACCACCGTCACCGCCTACAGCCAGGCCCGCGGCGCGAACGTCCGCCTGCTCTGCACCGACGACCAGCCCGCGCAGTGCGTCAGCAGCACGGGCGCGCTGGTCTTCCTCTACGGCGGCGAGGCCGTCGTCGGCTGACCCGCCCTCACGCCTCACCGTCCGCACCCGCCACTCATCAGCCATCACCCATGAACCCACCACGGAGGATCCGATGACCCAGCCCCCGACCGACCCCACCCAGCCGCAGCCGACCCAGCCCGTCCCCACGGAGCCCACCGCGCCCGGCGTCCCCACCGCACCCACCACCCCCGGCATGCCCGCGGCACCGGTCGGCGCCCCGGCGAGCGAGCCGGGCGGCATCCCGGCACCCGGCTCGACCGAGCCCACGCCCCCCACCCCCGGCCAGGGCCCGGCACCGGTCGACCCGACCCAGCCGATCCCGACGCCCGCCGAGCCGACCCAGCCCATCGCCACGCCGGCCCCCGTCGAGCCCCCGGCCCCGGTCGAGCCGCCCGCCCCCTCGCCGACCCCGGCGGCCACGCCCGCGCCCGCGGCCCCGGTTGCTCCGCCCGTGCCCGCCGCCCCCGCGCAGCCCGTACCGAGCTCGATCGACACCCCCGCGCCGCAGGACGACAAGGCCAAGCTCCTGCCGTTCTACCTCGTCTGCGACGTCTCCCACTCCATGGTCGAGAGCGGCGCCCTCACCGAGGCCAACAACATCCTCCCGAGCCTCGTCCAGGCGCTCGAGAAGGACCCGATCATCTGCGACAAGGTGCGCTTCGGGGTCATGGACTTCAGCGACGACGCCCGCATGGTGCTGCCGCTGTGCGACCTGCTCGAGCAGACGACCCTGCCGCAGCTCGAGGGGCGGGGGCGGACGTCATACAAGGCGGCCTTCGACCTGCTGCGCACCCAGATCGAGCGGGACGTCAACCAGCTCAAGGCGGACGGCTTCGCCGTGCACCGCCCGGCCGTGTTCTTCCTCTCCGACGGCGCGCCGACGGACGCCGAGCCGGACTGGAAGGCCGCCTTCGCCGCGCTGACGCAGTACGACAAGGCGTCCGGCACGGGCAACCGGATGTACCCCAACATCATCCCGTTCGGCCTCCAGGGCGCCGACCCCCGCATCCTGCAGGAGGTCATCCACCCCAAGAACCCGCCGGAGCGCGCGATGCGCCTCTTCATGGCCGACCAGGACCAGACCGCGGCGTCCGCCGTCACCAAGATGGCCAAGCTGCTCGTGACCTCGGTCATCCAGTCCTCGACGGGTCTCGCCCAGGGCAGCAACGGGATCGTGCTGCCCAAGGCCGAGGACGGCGTCAAGTCCTACGCCGCGGACGACGATGTCTTCCTCTGAGCCGACCGGCCACGCAGGCGAGGGCGCTCCGGTGGATCCCGCGAGCGCCCCGCCGGCCAGCCCGTCCCAGCCGGCAGCGCCCCCGCAGCCGGAGACGTTCGACCAGGCTCCCGCCGAGCCGGACACATCCCTCGAGGCTCCCGCCATGCCGAAGGCTCCTGCTGAGGCGGGCGCTTCCGCCGAGCCCGAGCCGGCTGCGGCAGTCCCCACGCCGGCCGCGGAGCCGATCCGGCGGACGGGCGCGTTCGAGGCCTACACGATCGGCGACCCGGGTCGGGCCTTCTCCCACGCGGTCTCGCTGACGGAGCTCAAGCACCGGGACGCGCACGACATCGTCATCGACGCGGCCACCATCCCGGACCCCGAGGGCACACCGCGGCTGATCCTGCGCGGGGCCAGCTCGCGGGGGCTGGCGCACCAGCAGTATGCCGACCCCCGCCAGGACGACCACTGCACGGTGCTCTCGCGCGACGGCGAGTGGCTCGTCTGCCTCGTGGCCGACGGCGTCTCCGCCGGGGAGTGGTCGCACCTCGCCGCCAAGATGGCGACCGAGGAGGGCGCGGCGCAGGTCATCACGATGCTCGAGACGCACGAGCCGGCCGAGATCCCCTACCGCGAGATCTACACCCGGCTCGCGGACCTGCTCGCCGACGTGTGCGCGACGCTGCCGGACTCCGAGCCGACGGTGGACCTCACACAGCGGGACGTCGCCAAGCGGATGGCGACCACGCTGGTCATCGGCATCGTGGCCACCCGGCCGAGCGACGACGGCACCCACGCCGTCACGGTCGTGCGCCTCGGTGACACGAGCGCCTGGATCGTCGACGACGAGCGCGGCTGGATCGCGCTCGGCGAGGTCAAGAACGCCGGCAACGTCATCGCCGAGTCCGCCACCGCCTGCCTCCCGCTGGTGCCGGAGGCCGACCCGGTGCCGGTGCAGACGACGCTCGGCGAGGGTGCGGCACTCGTGCTGATGACCGACGGGGTCGGCGACCCGCTGGGATCCGGCGGGGGCGAGGTCGGTCGCGAGCTCGCACGGCTGTGGGCGCGGCCGCCGCACCCGCTCGAGTTCGCGGCGCAGGTGGCGTTCGGGCGAAAGACCTTCGACGACGACCGCGGCGCGATCGGCGTCTGGCTGGTGGTGCCCGAGTGAGCCTGTCGGCCGGCGAGCTCATCGAGCGGTCGCAGCTCGGGCAGCTGGAGTACATCGCCGAGGGCGGTCAGGGCCGGGTCTACCGGTGCCTGACGCTCCAGCTGCCCGACGTGCACCACCGCCTCGCCTACAAGGAGTTCAAGGCGGGCCAGCTCGCCAGCGGCGGCCTCGAGGCCATCGTCGGCGTGCGCTCGCGCATGAGCGCCCCCGACCGGGACCTGCTGGACTCGCACGCCGCGTGGCCGATCCGGTTGGTGCGCGACCAGGGTCGCGTCGTCGGCCTGCTGATGCCGCTCATCCCGGACTCGTTCGTCCAGGTGGGGCGGTCCATCACCGGATCCGCCATGCGCAAGGAACGCGAGATCCAGTTCCTCTTCCTCGCGGCCAACCGGTGCGCCAAGCTCGGCTTCCCGCTGGTCAACCTGCACCAGCGGCTGCACCTGTGCGAGGAGCTGGCCCGCGTCTTCGCCCTGCTGCACGCCAACAACGTCGTGTTCGGCGACTTCAACGCCAAGAACGCGTTGTTCTCCGTCGGGCCGGGACGCGCGGACGCCGGGATCATGCTCGTCGACTGCGACGCCGTGCGCGTGCGCGGGACCATGTCGGCCGTCCCACAGCTCAACACCCCCGACTGGGAGCCGCCGGCCGCCGAGCAGACCCAGCTGACGAGCTACACCGACGTCTACAAGTACGCGCTGTTCGTCCTGCGCTGCCTGTCCCCCGGCACCAACGCCTCGACGGCCCGCGACACCCGCCGGGTCGCCGACGTCCTCGACCCGGAGGGGCAGCACCTGCTCGCCGCGTCCCTGTCCGAGACGCCCGGGCACCGCCCGTCGTGCGCGCAGTGGGCGGACTACTTCGCCCGGCTGCGGGCGGCCCGGCTCGCCGGCCTGCCCGTCGCTCCGACCCCCGGCTCGACCACGGTCGGGGCAGGTGCGGCATCCGCTGCGTCCCCCACGGCACCGGCCGCCACTGCCGCCCCTGCGGCGCCCCAGGCGGCTCCAGCTCCTGGCGCCGGAGGCTGGCGCCGCGCCCCCGACGGCTCCTGGATCCGCTGACCCCACCCCCAGATCCGCTCTCCCCAGATCGTGAGTGTTTGGTCCAAGAAAGTTGGACCAAACACTCACGATCCTGGGGCTGAGGGGCACTCAGAGGTCGAGCTGCAGCACCAGACGCAAGGCGTCGTCGACGTCGACGAGCTCATGATGACTCAGCCGCCCCACCCACGGCCCCAGCCGAGCGGGGTCGACGGCGGCGGTCTGCTCCACCAGCACCAGCATGTCTCGTCCCATGAGCTCGATGGCGGGGCGGAACGAGGTGGCGCGGGCCGACGTCGTGGTCGGTGCTATCAGGACGGTGGACAGCAGCAGGTCGTCCGACTGCACGACGACGGCGTAGCGGCGACCCCGCTGCTCGTGCCCACGCGCCCCTCGCGGCGCAGGCAGCTCGTGGACGTCACCACGCACGCGCGCCCTCCACGTCATCGAGGACGGCGCGGGACTCGGCGCGATCCACCTCGTCGCAGGACAGCGCCAGGGCCTCAAGACGCATCCGCTCTCGTCGCTCGAACGACGACGCTTCCTGCAGCGCTCGCCGGATAGTGTCGGTGCGGGTCTCGCCCGGTCGTGCCAGCTCGACGAGCAGCCGTTGCAGCTGCTCGTCCGCGCGGAAGGTCACAGTCGTCATACGTGAATATTACCTCCGTAAGACACCAAGACCCGCGCCATTCGGCCCCGCCTCTCGACCCCCGAAGATCGTGAGTGTTTTGTCCAAGATTCTTGGAGAGAACACTCACGATCCTGGCAGGGGATGGGGCAGGCGGGGTGAGTGGGGGGACTGGGCGGCTCGGTCAGAGGTCGAGGAGCAGCGTGGTCGGGCGCTCGATGCAGTCAGCGACGTAGCGGATGAACCCACCCGCGGTCCCGCCGTCGCACACCCGGTGGTCGAAGGTCAGGCCGATCGTGCCGACCTTGCGCACCGCGAGCGCCCCGTCCACGACCCACGGCTTGTCGATCATCCGCCCCACGCCGACCATGGCCGCCTCGGGGTGGTTGATGATCGGGGTGGAGCCGTCGACGCCATACCCGCCGTAGTTGTTGAGCGTGAACGTCCCGCCGGTCATCTCCGCCGGGGACAGAGTGCCGTCCATGGCCTTGGTGGTGAGCTCGCGCAGCGCCGTCGACAGCTCGGCGAGGGTCATCTCGCCGGCGCCGTGAACGACGGGCACGACGAGACCGCGCGGCGACTGCGCGGCGAAGCCCAGGTTGATCGCCCCGCGCACCACGACCTCGTTGGCCGCCGTGTCGACGGTCGAGTTGAGCTCGGGATAGCGCCTGAGTCCGGCGACCATGACGCGCCCCAGCAGGGCCAGGACGCCGATCCGCGCCTCGGGCCGCGCGTCGGGGAGCTGACGGCGGACCGCGAGGAAGTCGGTCGCGTCCACGTCGACCCAGGTGGTCGCGTCGGGGATCTCGCGGCGCGAGGTGGCGAGCCGGCTGGCGATCGTGCCTCGTATGCCGGTCAGCGGGATCCGGCGATCCGGGGTCGGGGACCCCGCGGTCGACGTCACGCGCGACTCCGACTGCGGCGCAAGGGATCCCGGCGCGCCACCCTCACCGCGGGCCGTGACGACCGCCATGACGTCGCACCGGCGGATGATGCCACCCGGCGCCGTCGGGGTGACGGTCCGCAGGTCGATGCCGTGCTCGTCGGCGAGCTGACGCACCAGCGGGGAGATCACGCGGACGGCGGCGCCGGGCTTGCTGGACACCTCGGGCGGCACGTGCTCGTCGACGACCGGTCCCGCCGTGTCGCCCATGACGGGCGCGGCCGACGGCAGCGACGACCCGGCGGCGGGGGCCGTCGGGCCACCCGCCCCCACGCGGCGACGCCGCCGACGGGAGCCCTCGCTCGTGCCGTAGCCGATCAGGACGGCGCCCGAGCCGGCGCGCTCCTCCTCGCGATAGGTGTCGACGGCGACGTCGGACGCCTCGCTCGCCCCACCGCCGGTGATCCCGTCCGCAGGCACGTCGACGTCCACCGTGATGAACGGCGCACCCACGTCGACCACGTGCCCGGCCTCGCCGTGCAGGGTGACCACGCTGCCGGCATACGGGCAGGGCAGCTCGACCTGGGCCTTGGCGGTCTCGACGACCGCGATGGGCTGGTCGACGACGACGGTGTCGCCGGGGCCGACGAGCCAGCTGACGACCTCGGCCTCGGTCAGGCCCTCGCCGAGGTCCGGCAGGTGAAAGACCTTGTGGCTCATCGGGAACCAGCCCCCGCCGGCGCAGTCGCAGCGGGCTCGAGGTGGTGCGTGTCCGGATCGTCGTCCCACTGCAGCCGCGCGAGGGCGTCGAGCACGCGGTCCACCGAGGGGAGGTGCAGGTGCTCGAGCTTCGGTGCGGGATAGGGGATGTCGAAGCCCGTGACGCGCAGCACCGGCGCGGCCAGGGAGTGGAAGGCCCGCTCCTGGACGCGGGCCGCGATCTCCGCCCCGACGCCCGCGAAGCCCTGGGCCTCCTGCAGCACCAGGCAACGGCCCGTGCGGCGCACCGAGGCCACGACCGTCTCGTCGTCGAAGGGCACGAGCGACCGCACGTCGACGACCTCGACGTCCCAGCCCTCCTCGCGCGCGGCCTCGGCGGACTCCAGCGCCACCGACAGGGTGGGGCCGTAGGCCACGATCGTCGCCGCGCGCGAGACGTCGGAGGCCGACCGTCGCACCGCGGCCCGACCAAGGACCTGGTCGTGGGTCAGCGACCCGCTCCCCCAGCGCGCCGACAGGTCGTCCAGGTCGACGTCGCCCTTGGACCAGTAGAGGCGCTTGGGCTCCATGAACACCACGGGGTCGGGGTCGTCGATCGCCGCCCGCAGCAGCAGGTAGGCGTCCTCGACCGTCGCCGGCGTCACGACCTTGAGCCCCGGCGTGGCGGCGTAGTAGGCCTCCGAGGAGTCGCAGTGGTGCTCGACCCCGCCGATGCCCCCGGCGAACGGGATGCGGATCGTCATCGGGATGGTCACGGAGCCGCGGGTGCGGTTGCGCATCTTGGCGACGTGCGAGGTGATCTGCTCGAACGCCGGGTAGGCGAACGCGTCGAACTGCATCTCGGCGACGGGCCGGAAGCCCGCCATGCACAGCCCCACGCCGAAGCCGATGATCCCCGACTCCGCGAGGGGGGTGTCGAAGCAGCGGTCGTCGCCATAGGTCGCCGCGAGGCCGTCGGTGATCCGGAAGACGCCGCCGGCCACCCCCACGTCCTCGCCGAAGACGAGCACGTCCGGGTCGGTGGCGATGGCGTCCGCGAGCGCCCGGTTGAGCGCGGAGGCAAAGGTGACGGTGCTCATCGGACGTCCTCCGTCGACGGGTCGTGGGCTGCCTGCGAGTCGGACTCGGACGCGGCGTCGGCGTCGGCGTCGGCGTCGGCGTCGAGCTCGGCGTGCAGCATCGCCCGCTGCTCGCGCAGCTGCGGCGTGAGGGTCGCGTAGACGTGCCGGAACAGGTCGTCGGGGTGCGTCTCGGGGTCGAGGTTCATGCGCTCGCGCAGGTCCGCGGCGAGCCGCTCGCCCTCGGCCTTGGCCTCCGCGACGAACGCGTCGTCGACCAGACCCTGGTGGCGCAGGTACTTCTCCAGGCGGGCCACGGCGTCCTCGTGGGCGATCGCCGCTAGCTCCTCCTTGGAGCGGTAGCGCAGGTGGTCGTCGGCGTTGGTGTGCGCCTCGAGCCGCGTGGTGTGCAGCTCGAGCAGCACCGGACCCTTGCCCGCGCGCGCCCAGGCGACGGCCTTGTTCATGACGGCGAGCACGGCCACGGCATCGTTGCCGTCCACCTGCTCGCACACCACGCCGTAGCCGATCCCCTTGTAGGCCAACGACGGCGCCGCGGTCTGCTTGCTGAGCGGCACCGAGATGGCCCACCCGTTGTTCTGCACCACGAAGACCGCGGGGACCTTGAACACGGCGGCGAAGTTGAGCCCCTCGTGGAAGTCGCCCTCGCTCGTGGCCCCGTCCCCGATGAACGCCATCACGACCGTGTCGCGGCCCCGTCGCTGCTCGCCGTGCGCCAGCCCGGCCGCGTGCAGCAGCTGCGTCGACAGCGGCGTGCACTGGGCCGCGACGTGGGTCTGCGCGACGTCATACCCGCAGTGCTGGTCACCGCGGAGCAGGGTGAGCACCTCGACCGGGTCGACCCCTCGACTGACCAGGGCGACGCTGTCGCGGTAGGTCGGGAAGACCCAGTCCTGCTCGCCCAGCGCAAGGACCGAGCCGACCTGGCAGGCCTCCTGGCCGCGCGAGCTGGGATAGACGGCCAGGCGCCCCTGCTTGGTGAGCGCCGTCGCCTGGATGTCGAAGCGCCGTCCGACCACCATCCGTCGGTAGCACTCGACGAGCTGGTCGGCGTCCGGCTCGAGGTAGTCGTCGGTCACCGGCTCCACCCGGTTGCCCTCCCCGTCCAGGAAGCGCACCGGCTCCGGAGCGGGGATCAGCCCGGCCTGGAACGGCTCGTGCCGGTGCGGGTGGTCGGGATGGTCGACGGCCTGCGCGGCTGCGCGGCTCGCGACGTGGTCGGGTGTCGTCATCGACAGCCTCCGGTATGTCGTGGAGCGGGGTGACGCCATGGTGCGCCCCACCGGCCCGATGGTTCAATGAGGCGGCGGAGAACCGGACGATCGGCTCTCCAACCGACCGGATGGGGGCCACATGTCTGACGAGACGCGGACGAACGCACCGCTCGACGAGGTCGACCGCGCGCTGCTGGGCGCCCTGGTGGACGACGGGCGGCAGTCGCTGCGCACCATCGCCGAGCGGCTGCACGTGTCGCGCGCCACCGCCTATGCCCGGCTGGACCGGCTGGTCGAGCAGGGCGTGGTCGACGGCTTCACCGTGCGCGTCAACCCCGAGGCGGCCGGGCTGGGCACGTCGGCGTACGTCCTGGTGTCGGTCGAGCAGAACTCCTGGCGGGAGGTCCGCGACGCGCTCGTCCAGGTGCCGTGCGTCGAGCACGTGGCGCTCGTGGCTGCGGAGTACGACGTCATCGTGCTCGTGCGGGCGCAGGACAACGCGGCGCTGCGGTCGGTGGTCTTCGACCGCATCCAGACCATCCCCGGGGTGACCAGCACGCGGACCCTGCTGATCTTTGCCGAGTCGCGCGGCGAGGTCCTGTCCTTCCCCTGACCTACCTCAGGTAGTCACGTCCGCCTGGGTTGGCACCGCAGGCCGATGTGTCGAACCCAGGCGGATCCTGCCGGCGGGGGCCATCGACACAGCCATGGCCGGGCGGGGCCGCTCAGGCCCGGTCACAGCGAGAGGTTGTCCTTGACGACCTTGGCGAGGCGCTCCGCGGCCTGCCTGGCGTGCTCCTCGGTCTGCGCCTCCACCATCACGCGCACGAGGGGCTCGGTCCCCGACTTGCGCAGCAGCACCCGGCCCGAACCCTGCAGCTCGTTCTCGACCTCGGCGACGGCGATCTTGACGGCGTCGTTGCGGTCCACGGCGTCCTTGTCGACGCCCTTGACGTTGACGAGGGTCTGCGGCAGGCGGGTCATGACGGAGGCGAGCTCGGCCAGCGAGCGCCCCGACTCGACGACCCGCGCCGCCAGCATGAGGGCGGTCAGGACCCCGTCACCCGTGGTGCCGTGGTCGAGCATGATCACGTGACCCGACTGCTCGCCACCGAGCGACAGGCCGTTGGCCCGCATGTCCTCCAGGACGTAGCGGTCGCCGACGCCGGTCTGGCGGATGGCCACGCCCTGGCGCTCCATCGCCTGCAGCAGGCCGAGGTTGCTCATGACCGTCACGACGAGGGTGTCGCCCGCCAGTCGTCCCTGCTCCTTGAGGGCCAGCGCAAGGATCGACATGATCTGGTCGCCGTCGACGACCGTGCCCTGCGCGTCGACCGCGAGGCACCGGTCAGCGTCGCCGTCCCAGGCGAAGCCGAGGTCGGCGCCGCGAGCGACGACCGCCTCGGACAGGCGGTCGAGGTGGGTGGAGCCGTAGCCGTCGTTGATGTTGAGGCCGTCCGGGGAAGCGCCGATCACGTCGACCGTGGCACCGGCCCGCTCGAACACCTCGGGACCGACCTGGCTGGCCGCGCCGTGCGCCGCGTCGACCACGAGGTGCAGGCCGTCCAGACGGGTCGGGACCGCCTCGAGCAGGTGCTCCATGTAGAAGTCGGCGCCCTGCGGGAACGGCCGGATGCGTCCGACCGCGGCACCGGTCGGACGCTCACCCGCGGACTGCTGCTCGGCGTCCAGGCGCTCGAGGATCTCGTCCTCCTGCGCGTCCGAGAGCTTGTGCCCGCCCTTGGCGAGGAACTTGATGCCGTTGTCGGGCATCGCGTTGTGCGAGGCCGACAGCACGGCGCCGATCGAGGCGTTCATGCGGGCCGTGAGATAGGCGATGGCCGGGGTGGGCAGCACGCCCGCGTCGAGGACGTCGACGCCCGCCGACGCGAGGCCCGCGCAGACCGCCGCACCCAGGAACTCGCCCGAGGCGCGGGGGTCGCGGCCGACGACCGCCACGGACCGCTGGCCACCGAAGGCACCCTTGTCGCCGAGCGTCCTCGCGGCCGCCACCGACAGGTGCAGGGCCAGGTCAGCGGTGATGTCCCGGTTGGCGAGGCCGCGGACGCCGTCCGTGCCGAAAAGTCGAGCCACAGGAGGCCTTTCGTCGTCGGGCCGCGCGAGGGCGGGCCCGGGTCAGCTGAGAGTGGTCTGCCCTCGACCGTACTACGCGAGGGGTCGACGGCGTCCGCATCGCCCCCGGCACGCCGAACGGCGGCCGCCCCGAGAGGGACGACCGCCGTTCGATGGCGCAGGGCCGGTGCGGCGCGGAATCAGATCAGCGCTTGGAGTACTGCGGAGCCTTGCGGGCCTTCTTGAGACCGGCCTTCTTGCGCTCGGGCACGCGGGCGTCGCGGGTGAGGAAGCCGGCCTTCTTGAGGGTCGGACGGTTCAGCTCCTCGTCGACACCGTTGAGCGAGCGGGCCACGCCGAGGCGGACCGCGCCGGCCTGGCCGGAGGGGCCACCGCCGTGGACGCGCACGAGCACGTCGTAGGCGCCGTCGAGCTCGAGCACCTTGAGGGGCTCGTTGACGATCTGCTGGTGCACCTTGTTGGGGAAGTACTCCTCCAGGGTGCGGCCGTTGATCTTCCACTCGCCGGTGCCGGGGACGATGCGCACGCGGGCGATGGCCTGCTTGCGACGACCGGTCGCCGCGCCGGGGGCGGAGGCGGAGGGCTTGCGGGCGGGCTCGACCGCGGTCGAGGACTCGCTGGTGTACTCGGTGAGCTCGGGCTCGTCGGTGTCGAGAACGTTCTCGACGTCGATGCTGGTGTCAGCCACGTTGTTTCCTTAAATCTCTACGGCAGCGTCGCGCGAGGCGGATTACTGCGCGACCTGGGTGATCTCGAAGGGGACAGGCTGCTGGGCCTGGTGCGGGTGCTTGTCGCCGGTGTAGACCTTGAGCTTGGTCAGCTGCTGGCGGGCCAGCGAGTTCTTCGGCAGCATGCCGCGGATGGCCTTCTCGACGGCCCGGGTGGGGTCCTTGTCGAGCAGCTCGGCGTAGCTCTGGCTCTTCAGACCACCCGGGTAGCCGGAGTGGCGGTAGGCCCGCTTCTTCTCGAGCTTGGCGCCGGTGAGGGCGACCTTCTCGGCGTTGATGATGATGACGAAGTCGCCCATGTCCACGTGGGGGGCGAAGGTCGCCTTGTGCTTGCCACGCAGGAGCGTGGCGGCCTGGACGGCCAGACGGCCAAGCACGACGTCGGTCGCGTCGATCACGTGCCAGGTGCGAGTGACCTCGCCCGGCTTCGGGGTGTACGTACGCACGGTGTTTCTGCCTTACGTTCGATGAGTGTCTATCGGCGGTATGCCGTGAGCTCCCGGCGACCTGCGCTGGGGTGCATGCCCGCAGAGGGCACACGGCACAACAGTCCTCAAGTCTACCGGCTGCCCGGTGCGACCCCAAACGGTGGCGCGGGACCCGTCATGCGGCCCCTGACCTGGGAGGACAGGGGTCCACGGTGTTTGTGCAAAACTATTGTGCAAACAGAGTGTGCAAAGTTATTGTGCACGTATGACGATCCCGCCGCCCCCTCCCCCGCTGTCATCGGTCCGGCTCACCGCCACGGCCGTCAAGGTCCTCGCGCACCCGCTGCGATCGCGGCTGGTGGGGGCACTGCGACGCGAGGGCCCTGCGACCGCAACGGCGCTCGCCAAGGTGATGGGCACCAACAGCGGCGCGACGTCATACCACCTCCGCAAGCTCGAGGAGGTCGGTCTCGTGACCGAGGTGGGCGACCGGCAGGGCCGACGCCGTCTCTGGGCCGCGTCCGCCGACCTGACCATGGTCAACCCCAGCGAGTTCCTCGACGACGAGGACGCCGACACGGCGCTCGGGTGGCTGGAGCGTGACTGGCTGCAGCACTTCCACGACAAGTTCGGGGCGTGGCTGGACGCCCGCCACCGCTGGCCCGCCTCCTGGCAGGACGCCGCCTCCATGAACGACACCATGCTCGTCGTCACCGACGCCCAGCTGGCCGAGCTGCGGGACAAGGTCTCAGAGCTGGCCGACTCCTACCGCACGGCCGGGCAGGGCAACCCCGAGGCCAAGCGGGTCTCCTTCTACTACGTCGCCTACCCGATCGACCTCGACAAGACCCCTCGTCGCCGCTGACCCCCACCCGCCGACCGGTCACGTCCCGACACCCCACCACCGCCGACCGCTCACGTCCCGACACCCCACCACCGCCGACCGGTCACTTCCCGACACCCCACCCGTCGAGAACTGACGAATCGGCGTAGGAGCCGTCATGCCCACCCTCTCCCCCCGCACCGTCTTCCTGACCCTCAGCGCGACCCGGTGGGCGCCGGCGGGGCTCGTCGTGGGCCTGTTCGCGCTCGTAGCCCGGGAGCGCGGCCTGACCGTCGCCGAGACGCTCTCCTACGTCTCCTTCCAGGGCGTCGCCGTCATCCTGCTCGAGCTGCCCTCGTCCGGCCTCGCAGATGCGCTTGGCCGCCGGCCCCTCCTGCTCGTCGCCGGGGTCGTCAACGTCATCGCGGCCGTCGCCTACCTGCTGGCGGACAGCTTCTGGGCCTTCGCGGTGGCCGCCGCCCTGATGGGGGTCTATCGCGCGCTCGACTCCGGCCCGCTCGAGGCGTGGTACGTCGATGCCGTCCACGAGACCGACCCCGACGCCGAGGTGGCCGGTGACCTCGGCGCGCAGGGCACCATCCTCGGGATCACCATCGCCGGCGGTTCTGTCCTGTCGGGCGCCCTGGTGGCCTGGCACCCCTGGCGTGACCACAGCGCCCTGCTCCTCCCGCTGGTCCTCTATGCCGTCCTCTGCGTGGCGCACCTCGTGGCGACGGCGGCGCTGCTCCGCGAGCGGCCACGAGGCGTCGCGGGCATGGTCGGTTCGGTCCATCCACCCTCCCCTCACCGTGCGGCGCTGCGTCAGGTCGCCGCCTCGCTGCGCGAGACCCCAGCCGTGATCGCGGACAGCGTCCGGCTCGTCGTCCACAACCGGGTGCTGGCCGGGATCGTCGCCGTCGAGATTGGTTGGTGCGCAGCGCTGGTCGTCTTCGAGACGCTCCTCAGCCTGCGCCTGTCCGAGCAGCTGGGTGGGGCGGCCGCGGCGGGTCGATGGATCGGACCGGTGTCGGCGGCCGGTTGGGCGGTGTTCGCCGTGGGCTCGTCCCTGGCCGGGCGGCTCCACCGACGCATAGGGGTGGCGCGCACGGCCATCCTCGCCCGGGTGCTCAACGGTCTGGGTGCGCTCGTGATGGGGCTGGCCGCTGGACCCGTCGCCCTGGTCGCGGCCTACCTGTTCACCTACGGCCTGCACGGCGCCGCGGGCGTCGCCCACAACGCGCTGCTGCACCGCGAGGCCACCTCCGCCAACCGCGCGACGGTGCTGTCGCTGAACTCCCTGGTCTTCTTCGCGGCGGCCGCTGCCTGGTCACCGGTGCTGGGCCTCGTGGCCGGCCGGACGAGCATCGCGACCGCCATGGTCGTCGGTGGCCTCGTCTCGGTCCTCGGCCTGCTCGGCTACCTCCCTGCGGCGAGGAAGGAGGGACGACGGACCCACCCCGTCAGGGCACGGCCACCCCGCGCGCAGAGGTGAGCAGGGCGTACCACTGCTGCCGGCTCAGCTCCTCGGCCACGCGTCGGGCGCCCGCGCAGGCGGCGATGCGGCCCGGGTTGGTACTGCCCACCACGGGCGCGATGCGGGCGGGGTGCTTCATGAGCCAGCCGAGCACGATCTCCTCCCGGGTTGCCTGGAGCTCGTCCGCCAGCCTCTGCACGAGCCGGGCGGTGCGCCGGTCGCCGCCGTCGGAGTCCTCGGGCAGACGACCCGAGTAGCGGCCCTGCGCCAGGCTCCCCCACGCCTGGACCTGCACGCCGTGCTCCTGGCAGTGCTCGAGCGTGCCCTCGGGGAAGGGCGCTGAGGTGGACGACCCCGTGTTGACGCAGATCCCCTCCTCCACGAATCCCCGGTGGTGCAGGGACAGCTCGAGCTGGTTGACGGCGATGGGCAGGTCCAGGTGCCGCTGCAGGGAGCGCATCTGGGCCGCCGAGAAGTTGGAGACGCCGACGGCGCCCACCAGGCCGTCGGCGACGAGCCCGTGCAACGCGTCGGCTGCCTCCTGCGGCACCATCAGCGGGTCCGGCCGGTGGAGCAGCAGGGTGTCGACGTGGTCCACGCCCAGTCGCTCGAGGCACGCGAGGGTCCGGGTGCGGATGGCCTGGGCGGACAGGTCGTAGTGCCCGACCACGTCGTCCGACGGCAACGTGATCCCCACCTTGGTCTGCAGGCGGATCCGATCCCGCAGCCCGGGGTGTCGGCGCAGCACCAGCCCGAACGCCCGCTCGGCCTTGCCGCGCCGATAGATGTCGGCGTGGTCGAAGGTCGTCATACCCGCGTCCAGCGCGGCCAGCACGGCCCGCTCCGCCGCGTCGACCGCCTCGGGGGTGACCTCCTCGCCGTCCCAGTCGCCACCCAGACCCATGCATCCGTAGACCAGCTCGTTCATGAGCTCAGTCTCGCCGGTCTGGCAGCCCGGTGCACGGGCTGCCGGACCGCGGGCCCGACCCGGAGCGGTGGACCGACCACGCGCGGTGGACCGACCACGCGCGGTGGACCGATCCGACGCGAGGGACGGGATCGGACCCCCGGCCGGGTCAGCGTGCCGGCTGGACGAACACCGCCACGGTGCGCGCCGGAACGGTCGCGACGCCCGTCGCGGCGTCCCAGCGGGACTGCCGGACGACCGCGTCGGCGCCCTGCTGCTGGACGGGCGACAGCGTCATGGCCGCGCGCTTGAGGCCCGGCAGCGGCTGGCTGACCGCCTCGGGGGTGGCGTTGAACACCACGACCACGCCGTCCAGGGCCGGGTCGACGGCCGTGCCGCGGGTGTCGTCGATCCGCATCACGACGACGCCCGGCCGGGCGTCGGTGGTGCCGCTGACCGGATAGCTCAGCTTGGCCTTGATCTGGTCGGCTGTGCCCAGGCGGAACAGCGGGGTGGAGAAGCGCAGGCGCAGCAGGTCCTGGGCCTGCGTCGTCGCGGTCCGCACGTCCGCTGCGGACGGCTTGATCGAGGCGTCGGCCAGCAAGGGGCGCATGAACTCCCACTTGGCCTTGTTGGGGCCTGCGGGAGGCAGGCCGTGGCCGAAGCCGTTGTCCGCCCCCGTCCAGGAGAGGGTGTTGAACCAGTCGCCGCTGTTGTAGCTGTCCCGGTCGAAGCTCTTGCTGCGGAGCAGGTCGGCGCCGGCGTGCCAGAAGCTGGGCGACTGACCGAGAGCCGTCGTCGACAGGGACAGGGTGTTCATCCGGACCCGGTCGGCCATGCTCGTCGAGCGGGGCAGCTTCATGGTCAGTGCGTCCCACAGCGTCTCGTTGTCGTGGGCGTCGACATAGCTGATCGACTCGGCCGGCTGGTCCGCATAGCCGGCCTTGGCACCGTTGTAGTCAACCTGCTCACCAGTGACCGTCGTCCCCCGCGTGGAGCGGAAGCTGAACGACCGCAGCTGACCGGCAAGGCCCAGCTGGAGGAGGTCGGTGTCGTTGGCCAGGTCGGCGGCCCCGCCGGCGACGGGGGTCCCGTTGGGGTCGGTCGCGACTCCGGAGCCGAAGCCCTGGGCGCGGGGGTCGTCGTCGAACGGGCCGCCACCGCGCACGGCGTCGCGGAGCCGGTCGTTGAACGCCCCGATCCCCGTCCCACCGAGCTGCCCCTGCGTGGCCTGGCGGAAGAGCGCGTCGTCGGCGACCTCGCCGAAGTTCCAGCCCTCGCCGTAGACGTAGACGCTCCGGCCGTCGACACCGTCCCGGGCCGGCGTCAGGGCGTCGAGCGCGGACCGCACCTTGACCATCGACTCGCGGCTGTGGTGACCCATGAGGTCGAAGCGGAAGCCGTCGACCTTGTAGTGCCGGGCCCACAGGACGACGGCGTCGACCATGGCCTTCTCTGCCATGGCGTGCTCGGTCGCGATGTTCTGGCAGCACGTGGAGGTGTAGACCGCGCCCTTGGCGTCGAGGCGGTGGTAGTAGCCGGGGACGATGCGGTCAAGGACGGACTTGGGGTCCTGCCCCGAGGCCGGGGTGTGGTTGAACACCTGGTCCAGGACCACCCGCAGGCCTGAGCGGTGCAGCCCCCCGACCATCGTGCGGAACTCCGCCACCCGGGCGCCGCCGTCGGCGCTCGCGTCGCTGGACGCGTAGGACCCCTCGGGCGCCATCCAGTGCAGGGGGTCGTAGCCCCAGTTGTAGCCGTCCTTGTCGGCGACCTTGGTGATGCAGGCCTGCTGGCCCTCGCTCGCGGGCCCCATGGACGCCAGGTCGCATCCCGGTGCCTGCTGGTCGGCGCGCCCCTCGGGGATGGACGCGATGTCGAAGGTCGGGAGCAGGTGCACGGTGTTGAGACCCGCCTTGGCCAGCGAGCGGAGGTGCTTGGTGCCGTCGCCCTCGTCGGCGAACGCGAGGTAGGAACCCCGGTGGGCGGCCGGCACGGAGGCGTCACCGATCGAGAAGTCACGCACGTGCAGCTCGTAGATCGTCGAGTCGACGGACTGCTTCAGGGCCGGCGCCCTGGTGTCCCGCCACAACCGGGGAGCAAGGGCGGGGTCGGCGAGGTCCACCGCCACGGACCGCGCCGAGCCGGGGGTGAGTGCCACCGAGTAGGGGTCGGTGACGACATTGGTCTCGATCGTGCGCGTGGTCGGCGCGTAGACGACGACCTCGTAGGCGTAGCGGGCGTCCTTGAGCCCGGGCCGGGTGGCCGTCCAGGCTCCGTCCTGCCCACGATCCATCCGGGTCCGCGTCGCCGCGCTGACGGGGGCCTCCGCCGCCGCGCCACGGGGCCACGACAGGAGGGTGACCTGCTGCGCCGTGGGCGCCCACACCGCGAACGAGGGGGTGGCGCCGCGGAAGCTCACGCCGTAGGAACGGGCCGTGGCGCGCGGCGCGTACAGCGCGTCGATCACCGGTGCGATCTGCACGCCCGTGGCGTCCTGGAGCCGGCCGAGGTGGTCGTACATGCCCACCGCGACCTGCCCGCGCAGGATCTCGGGGGCCTGGCGGGACGCCGCCCGGTCGAGCCGCAGGGCGTGGTAGCCCTCGAGCTCGGGGTGGGCGGCCAGCACGGCCGCCGGCAGCCCGGCCGGGTCCCGCGTGAGCGAGGCCTGGCCGCCGTCGGGCGAGGTGATCGTCTCCGCGTCCATCGCCAGTCGCGCGCTCGGGGACCAGTGCAGGCGCCACCGCAGGAGCGCGGGGTCGGTGCCCTGTGGCACCGCCGCGGCGGGCCACGCCATCAGGTCCGGAGCGACCCAGACGGCCCGCTGGGTGCCGAGGTCGGGGGCCGAGCCGGCCCGGGACGTCTTCACCGTCGTCATGTGGGTGCCGATCGTGTAGGAGATGGTGACCACCGTGCCGTCCGACGGCACGGTGAGCGGCATGTTGGACCCTCCGGCAGCGCCGCCCGCACCATAGCTCTCGGTCCACGACAGCCCGTGCGCCACCTTGAACTCGTAGGTACCTGCCGGTATCTGGTCGCTGGACCAGGTGTAGGTGCCGTCACCGTCGGGGTCCTGGAGCCACGGCCGCATGCAGTCGGGGGCCCAGTCACCGCCGCAGCCCAGCTTGGCCTGGTAGGAGCCCGGGGCCGTGATGATCGGGCCCTGGGCATCACTGGTGGCGTGGTGCGTGGCGTGATCGTAGTAGAAGGTGACGTTGCCGCCTGGTGCGGTGTAGTCGATGTTGGTCCCGCCCCGGACGCCGCCGGCGCCGTAGTTCTCGTCCCACGCGCGGTTGATCGCCGCCTTGTAGGAGTGCTGGCCCGCCGGGATCGTGGTGAACGTGCGCTTCCAGACCTGGTCCTTGGCGTCCAGCGCGAGCTGCGCCTGGTCGCAGGCCGGCGCCCAGTCCTCGCTGCAGCCCATCTCGGTGTTGTGCGTGCCGGGGACCGAGACCGCCTGGGGCTGGGTCACCGGGCCGACCCCGCCGCCCGGCGTGGGGGCGGTGCCCGGCTCGCCGACGATCCCGTAGGACGAGGACGCCGACACGTTGCCGGTGCCGTCCTTGGCCACCGCGCGGTACTCCAGCAGGGTCCCCTTGGCCAGGCCGCTCACGTCGTGGAAGACCCGGTAGGGGGCGTTGTCGTCGGTGCCGAGGGTCGTCCACGAGGACGTCCCCACCGGGCGGTAGGCGAAGGTGACCTGGGCGAAGGTGTTCTCCGGGATGGCCGCCGAGATCTCCGCGCGACCGCCGACGGTGGCGCCGGCGCCAGGAGAGGTCAGGTAGACCGCGGGCGCGGCCGGCCGGTGGGTCATGGACCCGGTCGAGGACCAGACGCTCACCGACAGCGGGGGCACGGTCGCGGTGACCCGCCCGTCCTTGTCGGACTTGAGGGTCGACCTCGTGCCGTGCACGGGCAGGAAGGGCCGCTGCCTGACGTAGGTCGAGAAGGAGGCGGACGCGGCCTTGGTGCTGTTGTTGACGGCGACGACGTACTCACGACCGGTGGCCCGGTCGATGCGCGAGAAGGCGTAGATGCCGGCCGCGTCCGAGGCGTAGCGGTGGATCTGGGCACCGTCCGCGAGCGCGGGGTTGGCCTGCCGCAGCGCAGACAGCTCGGAGATCGTCCGATAGAGCGGTGCGGACCTGTCGTAGCGATCCCGCGACCCGGGGGCTCCGCCGATGACGGGCTCCTCGGCATACTGCTGGACCTTGGTGGCGAACATGTCCTGGCGCGAGTCCTTGTCGCCCCCGGCCCCCGCGAAGCCCTGCTCGTCGCCGTAGTAGGTGACGGGCTGTCCCCGGGTGAGGTACATGATCTCGTTGGCCAGCCGCGTGCGCTGCAGCAGCTCGCCGCCGGTGTAGCCCGCCTTGGCGAGCATCATGCCGACGCGTCCCATGTCGTGGTTGCCGAGGAAGGTCGGCAGCTGGTAGGCGTTCGAGTCGGCGTCGGTGTAGTAGTCGTCCCCGGCGAACAGGTCGCGCAGGCCGGTCGTGGCCTTGCCCTGGGCGGCAGCCACGGCTGCGCCCTGGAAGCCGAAGTCCAGCGTGGCGGGGAGCTTGCCGGCCGTGGTGTAGGTGGACGTCACCTTGGGGTCGCCGTCGTAGACCTCGCCGAACATGAAGAAGTCCTTGCGGCCGATCGACCGCGCGTGGTCCAGGACCCGTGGTGAGAACCGCTGCCAGAACTCGAGATTGACGTGCTTGACCGTGTCGATGCGGAAGCCGTCGATGCCGAGGTCGACCCACGCGGCGTAGACGTCGCCCATCCCGTCGACCACCTCGGGCCGCTCGGTGAACAGGTCGTCCAGACCCACGAAGTCGCCGTAGGTCGTCGACTCGCCCGCCCAGGTCGAGTCCCCGCGGTTGTGGTACATCGTCGGGTCGTTGAGCCAGGAGGGCACCCGCACCGTCTTGTCCGCCTCGGTGCGGTAGGTCGGGGTGTAGGGGAAGGACGACTGCGCCGACAGGGGCGGGAACTGCTTGTTGACGTAGTCCCGGTCGTCGAACGCCTGGCCCGCGGCCGTCCTGTAGGGGACCGCCGACTTCGGCACGTAGGAGTACTGCTTCTGGGCGTAGTCCAGGACGTCGGCCGTGTGGTTGGTGATGATGTCGAAGTAGACCTTCATCCCCTTGGCGTGCGCTGCGGCGACGAGGGCCTTCATCTCGGCGTTGGTGCCGAGGTGCGGATCGATCTGGGTGAAGTCGGTGACCCAGTAGCCGTGGTAGCCGGCGCTGGCGTCCGCGCCGGTCCCCTGGACCGGGCGGTTCTTGAACGACGGCGTGAGCCAGATCGCGGTCGTCCCGAGGCCCTTGACGTAGTCCAGCCGCTGCTGCAGACCGGCCAGGTCGCCGCCGTGGTAGAAGCCCTTGTCCGACGGGTCGAGCCCGGTCTCGAGCCGCCCCCCGGTGAGCCCTCCCTGGTCGTTGCCGCGATCACCGTTGGCGAACCGGTCGGCCATGACGAAGTAGAAGCGCTCGCGCGTCGTCGGCGGGCGCAGGCTGTCCTGGGCCAGGGCCTTGTCGGCGGTGGTCGCGCCCCCGGCGAGGCCGAGCGGGGCGATCCCGGTGCGGTGCGTGGTGTCGTCGTAGGTCACCTGCAGGCGCGCCGGGCCCTTGAGCACGAGCGGGGCGTTGTCGCCTCCCTTGGTGCCGTCCAGCGCGTAGGACTCCTCCCACGTGCCGTTGATCGCCGTCTTGACCTCGTAGGACCCGGCCGGCACGTCGAAGGTGCGCTGGTAGGTCGAGGTGCCCGGCTCCGCCACGAGACGGGTCTGCTCGCAGGCGGGCTGCCAGTCGTCCGAGCAGCCCAGCTCGGACTGCAGCGATCCGACGAGGGTGACCGTGCGCGTCTGGGCGGCCGCGGCGGCCGCGGCGATGGGGGCCTGCGGCAGGCCGATCGCGGCGAGGGCCAGGGCGGCGAGGGTGGCCAGTGCCGGGCGGGCACTGCGGCGAATCGTGAGAGGCACGATGTCTCCTGGGAATTCATGCACGCAGTGGGGGCCGCGAGCACCTGACGGGCCACGTCGTCGTGGTCCAGTCGCCAGTATGGCGCCCGCCACCGACATACCGCCCCTCGACCCCTGCAAGACTTGCACATCTTGCAGCAACCGCGTCACCGTGCTGCCTGCCGGCGCTCAGTCACCCGGCAGGGATCTGAGGGTCCTGGCCGCCCGCGCCCGTCCGGCGAGCTCCTCGTCCGGTGGGTAGCGGACCTCGTCAAGGCTTAGCCCGTGCGGCGGCATCACGGCGACGCCCGGGTCCCGGCGCGCGCCCACGAGCACGTCGCGCAGCCAGGCACCGTCCCGTCGGCCCTCCCCCACCGGCACGGCGCCGCCGATCAGGGCTCGCACCATGGAGTGGCAGAAGGCATCGGCCCGCACCGTGGCCACGAGCACGCCTTCCTCGTCCCGCACCCAGGAGTACTCCAGCAGGGTCCGGATCGTCGTCGCGCCCTCCCGCTGCTTGCAGAACGCCGCGAAGTCGTGCAACCCGACCAATCCTGCGCACGCCTCTTGCATCCGCTCCAGGTCCAGCGGCCGCCGCACCACCGTGGTGTCGCGCCGACGCAGCGGGTCCAGCCGGGCCGGGTCGTCCAGCAGCCGGTAGCGATAGCGTCGCTCGAGCGCCGAGAACCGAGCGTCGAACCCGTCCGGGGCCACCCGGACGAAGCGGACCACCAGGTCGTCGGGCAGCACCCCGTTGAGCCGGCTCACGGCCGCCTGCACGGGCGCACGGTCCGACCGCCCCGGCAGCCGGGCCAGATCGTCCTCCACCACGTCCAGGTGGCAGACGGCGCCCCGCGCGTGGACCCCGGCGTCCGTGCGCCCGGCCACCGTGAGCCGCGGCGCCAGGTCACTGCGCAGGATCGTGCGCCACGCCGTGGCCAGGGTGTCCTCGACGGTCCTCCGGCCCGGTTGCGCCGCCCAGCCGCTGAAGTCGGTCCCGTCATACGCGAAGTCGACCCGCAGGCGGACCGGGGCCGTCGGCACGAGGGGAGCGTCCATGACCGTCGATCCTAGCCAGGCTGGGACTCTGCTCCGGACCATCGCCGCGGGCGTGCGGCAGACCAGCGAGCCGGGCCGTCCCCCGGACGACCGCACCTCGCGACAGCCGTATGCCGAAGGGCCCGTCGCCCCGGGTGGGGGTGACGGGCCCTGCAGGCGTCAGGCGAAGCGGTCAGGCGTCGCCCTTGGTCTCGGTCTTGCTGTCCGTGGCGGCGTCGGCCGCCTCGGTGGTGGGCTGGTCCTCGACCGGCGCCTCGGGGGCCTCGGCGGCCTCCGTGGTGGCGGTCGGCTCGACCGTCTCGGTCTCGACCGGCTCGGCGGTCTCGACCGGGGCGGCCTTGGCGGAGTCCTTGGACGCGCGCTTGGTCGCCGCCTCGGCCTCCTTGACGGTGGCCTTCTTGGCGACGGGCTCGCGGACGAGCTCGATCACGGCCATGGGGGCGTTGTCACCCTTGCGCGCACCGATCTTGGTGATGCGGGTGTAGCCGCCCTGGCGCTCGGCCATGTCGGGCGCGATCTCCACGAACAGACGGTGCACGACACCCTTGTCACGGACGACCGTGAGCACCCGACGACGAGCGTGCAGGTCGCCGCGCTTGGCGAAGGTGATCATGCGCTCGGCCAGGGGGCGCAGGCGCTTGGCCTTGGCCTCGGTGGTCGTGATCTTGTCGTGCTCGAAGAGCGACGTGGCCAGGTTGGCCAGCATCAGGCGCTCGTGGGCCGGACCGCCGCCGAGACGAGGACCCTTGGTGGGGGTAGGCATGGTTTCTCCTAGATAGTCCGACCGACCGCAGGGGGCGCCGACCGTGGCGCCGTGAGGTCAGTCCTGCTTTCGGTCAGTAGTTCAGTACTGCTCGTCCTCGAGGGCGATGTCGTCCTCGTAGCTGTCGTACGCCTCGGCGATCGCCGACGGGTCGAACCCGGGCGGGCTGTCCTTGAGCTGCAGGCCCATGCCCACGAGCTTGGCCTTGACCTCGTCGATCGACTTCGCACCGAAGTTGCGGATGTCGAGCAGGTCGGCCTCGCTGCGACCCACGAGCTCGCCCACCGTGTGGATGCCCTCGCGCTTGAGGCAGTTGTAGGACCGGACGGTCAGGTCGAGGTCCTCGATCGGCAGGGCCAGGTCGGCGGCGAGCGCGGCGTCCGTCGGGGACGGGCCCATGTCGATGCCCTCGGCCTCGACGTTGAGCTCGCGGGCGAGGCCGAAGAGCTCCACCAGCGTCTTGCCGGCGGAGGCCATCGCGTCGCGCGGAGCCATGGAGTTCTTGGTCTCGACGTCGACCACCAGGCGGTCGAAGTCCGTGCGCTGCTCGACACGCGTCGCCTCGACCTTGTAGGTCACGGCCAGCACCGGGGAGTAGATGGAGTCGACCGGGATGCGACCGATCTCCTGCTCGCCGGACTTGTTCTGCTGCGACGAGACGTAGCCACGCCCACGCTCGACGGTCAGCTCCATCTCGAGCTTGCCGTTCTCGTTGAGCGTCGCGATGTGCAGGTCGGGGTTGTGCACCTCGACGCCCGCGGGCGGGGTGATGTCGGCGGCGGTGACGGCGCCGGGACCCTGCTTGCGGAGGTACATCACGACCGGCTCGTCGTGCTCCGAGGAGACGACCAGACCCTTGATGTTGAGGATGAACTCCGTCACGTCCTCCTTGACACCGGGGACGGTGGAGAACTCGTGGAGGACGCCGTCGATGCGCAGGCTGGTGACGGCGGCACCCGGGATGCTCGACAGCAGCGTGCGCCGCAGCGAGTTGCCGAGGGTGTAGCCGAAGCCCGGCTCGAGGGGCTCGATGGTGAAGCGGGAACGGGCCTCGGAGAGCATCTCCTCCGAGAGCACCGGACGCTGTGCGATCAGCACGGTTTTCTTCCTTCCCATGGACGCCCGCTATATGACGTCTCATGAATCCCCTGGCGGGGCGGCCGCTCACCTCTGTCCGTGAGCCGGCCGGCCGGTCCGTCCGCGGGACGGACCGTGGTCTCAGACGTATGGCGGCGAGCCGGGCCGCAACCCGGCCCACCGCCATGCGTCGTGATGCCGATTACTTCGAGTAGAGCTCCACGATCAGCTGCTCCTCGACGGGGACGTCGATCTGCTCGCGCACG
Source organism: Arsenicicoccus sp. UBA7492 (assembly GCF_002479615.1). Taxonomy (NCBI): domain Bacteria; kingdom Bacillati; phylum Actinomycetota; class Actinomycetes; order Micrococcales; family Intrasporangiaceae; genus Arsenicicoccus; species Arsenicicoccus sp. UBA7492. The sequence goes on from NZ_DLOE01000003.1 coordinate 54,740, forward strand.
GGCAGCTGGTGGATCAGGATCCGCAGGGAGCCCGGGACGACCTGCATCCACGCCGGGATCGGCCGGTCGCCGAACGTCTGGCGAGCCAGGTCGAACGGGAACGTGTTGACCGACTTGGGGCGGATGTCGATGATGTCGTACTGCGTCACCTGGTAGGACGGGATGTCCACGCGGACGCCGTTGACCGTGAAGTGGCCGTGGGCGACGAGCTGACGAGCCGCACGACGGGTGCGGGCCAGGCCGGCGCGGTAGACCACGTTGTCCAGGCGGGACTCGAGGATCTGGAGGAGGTTCTCGCCGGTCTTGCCGGGACGACGCGAGGCCGTCTCGTAGTAGTTGCGGAACTGCTTCTCCAGGACGCCGTACATGTAACGGGCCTTCTGCTTCTCGCGCAGCTGGAGGAGGTACTCCTTCTCCTGCACGCGACCGCGGCCGTGCATGCCGGGCGGGTAGGGGCGGTTCTCGAAGTTCTTGTCGCCACCGACCAGGTCGGTCTTGAGACGACGGGACTTCTTGCTCATGGGTCCGGTGTAACGAGCCATAAGTCAGCTATCTCCTTCCGTGTCTCAGACGCGACGGCGCTTGGGCGGGCGCACGCCGTTGTGGGGGGTGGGCGTGACGTCGCTGATGGCGCCGACCTCGAGGCCGGTGGCGGTCAGCGAGCGGATCGCCGTCTCGCGGCCCGAGCCCGGGCCCTTGACGAAGACGTCGACCTTGCGCATGCCGTGGTCCATCGCCCGACGGGCAGCGGCCTCGGCGGCCATCTGCGCGGCGAACGGGGTGGACTTGCGGGAGCCCTTGAAGCCGACCTGGCCGGCGGACGCCCACGAGATCACCGCTCCGGTCGGGTCGGTGATCGAGACGATCGTGTTGTTGAACGTGCTCTTGATGTGAGCGTGCCCGTGGGCGACGTTCTTCTTCTCCTTGCGGCGGACCTTCTTCGCCGCAGCCTGACGGCCCTTGGGAGGCATGTGGCTGGTTTCTCCTGTAACTCGGTAAGTGAAGACTGTGCGTGAAGTGGACCGACTGATGTGCCGCGCCGCAAGGGTTCCAATCCCCCGGCTGGGCGTCCGGTTCACATCGGTTGGTTACTTCTTTCCGGCCTTCTTCTTGCCGGCGACCGTGCGCTTCGGGCCCTTGCGGGTGCGAGCGTTGGTCTTGGTGCGCTGACCGCGGACGGGCAGGCCACGACGGTGGCGCAGGCCCTCGTAGGACCCGATCTCCACCTTGCGGCGGATGTCGGACGCGATCTCGCGACGGAGGTCACCCTCGATCTGGTAGCTCTCCTCGAGGTGGTCGCGGAGCTTGACCAGCTCCTCCTCGGTGAGGTCCTTGACACGCGTGTCCGGGTTGACGCCCGTGGCCGCGATGGTCTGCTCGGCGCGGGTGCGACCCACGCCGAAGATGTACGTCAGTGCGACCTCGACGCGCTTGTCGCGCGGCAGGTCGACTCCAACGAGACGAGCCATGTGGTTCATTCTCCTGGTACGAACGGAGGTCTGGCGCAGCACCGTTCCGACATACCTCGCCGTCGTCGCTCGGCACCCTCTAGGTCGGGCGCCTCGCTCGGACGAGGTCTCGGTCCCCGGCCTCCGTGCCGGGGGTGACGTCCAGGACTCGACGGGTCGAGGCCTGAGGCCGGGTGCTGCTGGCAATGCTTCGTGCGCGTTCGGCGGAAGCCTGCGCGTGCGGGTCGGCCCGGCGGATGCCGCGCTGACCGGTGGATCAGCCCTGACGCTGCTTGTGGCGAGCGTTCTCGCAGATCACCATGACCCGGCCGTTGCGGCGGATCACCTTGCACTTGTCGCAGATCTTCTTGACGCTCGGCTGAACCTTCATCTGCCTACTGTCTTCAGATCGGGCCCGGGGCACGGACGTGCACCGGGCAGGGGTGGATCGGGTGGTGCCTACCGACCACCGGACCGGACGAGCCGGTCAGCGGTAGCGGAAGACGATGCGCCCTCGGGTCAGGTCATACGGGCTGAGCTCAACGACGACCCGGTCCTCGGGGAGGATGCGGATGTAGTGCTGACGCATCTTGCCGGAGATGTGAGCGAGCACCTTGTGACCGTTGGTGAGCTCCACCCGGAACATCGCGTTCGGGAGAGCCTCCACGATCGTGCCCTCGATCTCGATGACACCGTCCTTCTTGGCCATGTCCTCCACATTCCGTCGGGGCGTGCGCCGCCTGCCGGGAGCAGGACGGAGAACGCCGTGGCACTGTCTGATCGGGTACTACCGGCGCACGTGGTGACGAGACCTGGACCTGCCATGACCAGCCGCCGGGACAGGTGGGTCTGAGTGCTCGTGAGCCGACGCACCAGCCTACGCCATACCCCCGCACGCAGGGAAATCGGTGCAGGCGCGCTGAATGGGGGCGCTGGATGGGGGCACTGGATGGGGGTGCCTGCGGGCCATCAGGGCTGGTCGAGCGGGCCGTATGCCGCGCCGGCCGCCCTCAGGCGCTCGGCTCCCCCGTCGACCTCCGTGAGGACCCACAGACCCGCGTCGGTGACCGCCACGGAGTTCTCCCAGTGGCTCGCGGCCGACCCGTCGTCGGTGACGACCGTCCACTCGTCGGCGAGCACGTGGTTGTCCGCCGACCCCAGGGTGATCATGGGCTCGATCGCCAGGGTCACCCCGCTGCGCACCGCCGGCCCCCGGTCGCGGACCCGGTAGTTGTAGACCTGCGGGTCCATGTGCATCGCCGTGCCGATCCCGTGCCCGACGTAGTCCTCGACGATCCCGTAGTCGACCCCGTCGCGCTGCCCGGCGGCCTCGATGGAGTCCTCCACCGCGGCCCCCACGTCGTGCAGGCGGCCACCGACGCGCAGGGCGGCGATGCCGGCCCACAGGGAGGCCTCGGTGGCGTCGGACAGGGCGAGCTCGGCGGGCCTGGCCGCCTCGCGCCCCCCCACGAAGAACGTGCGGGCCGCGTCGCCGTGCCACTGGGTGCCGTCCTCGACGACGTAGCAGCCGCAGTCGACCGACACGAGGTCACCGTCGCGCAGCACGCGGTCCCCGGGGATGCCGTGGACGATCTGCTCGCCGACGGAGACGCACAGGGTGTGGCGGTAGCCCGGCACCTCGGCGAAGTTGGGGAACATGCCGTGGTCGCGAATGAAGGTCTCGGCCAGCTCGTCGAGACGACCGGTGGTCATGCCGTCCCGCAGCTCCTCGGAGAGCATCTGCAGGGTGCGGCCGACGACCAGCCCGGCGCGACGCATCGCGCGGATCTGGTCGGCGGTCTTGGTCTGGATCCTGGAACGTCCGAACACGTGGGCGGCTCAGCCCCGCACGGTCTGCAGGAGCCGCGCGGTCACGTCGTCGACGTCGCCCATGCCGTCGACCTCGCGGATCAGGCCGCGCTCGCGGTAGAGATCGATGAGGGGCTGCGTCTCGCGGGTGTAGATCGCCATGCGCTCGCGGATGACCTCCTCGGTGTCGTCCACGCGCCCCTCGACCTCGGCCCGCTTGAGCAGTCGCTGCACCACGGCGTCGGTGTCGACCGTGAGGACGAGCACCGCGTCCAGAGCGCGGCCCATGCGGTCCAGCATCCCGTCGAGTGCCTCGACCTGCCCCACGGTTCGCGGGTAGCCGTCGAGCAGGAAGCCCGGCTCGCAGTCCGGCTCGGAGAGCCGGTCGGCCACGATCGCGTCCGTGATCTCGTCGGGGACGTAGCCGCCGCCGGCGATGATCTCCTTGACCTTGAGACCGAGCTCGGTCTCGTTCTTGATGTTGGCGCGGAAGATGTCGCCCGTCGAGATCGCGGGGATCCCGAGGTCCGCGACGAGTCGTGCGGCCTGGGTGCCCTTGCCGGCACCGGGCGGACCCATGATGATCAGCTGCATTAGCGCAGGAACCCTTCGTAGTGGCGTTGCTGGAGCTGGGACTCGATCTGCTTCACCGTCTCCAGGCCCACACCCACCATGATCAGCAGGGAGGCGCCGCCGAACGGGAAGTCGCTCTGCACGTTCATCGTCGTGAACGCGATGACGGGGATCAGCGACAGCAGCCCGAGGTAGAGCGCGCCCACCGACGTCAGCCTGGTCAGGATGTAGTCGAGGTACTGCGCGGTGGGACGGCCGGCTCTGATGCCGGGGATGAAGCCGCCGTACTTCTTCATGTTGTCGGCGACCTCCTCCGGGTTGAAGGTGATCGACACGTAGAAGAACGTGAAGAACACGATCAGCGTGAAGAAGATCAGGGAGTACCACGGCCCGCTACCCATCCCGAGGTGGGTCTGGATCCACTCGGCCCAGGCGGGCGGGTTGGCGTTGTTGCGCTGGAAGGTCGCCACCATGGTGGGCAGCTGCAGCAGCGACGACGCGAAGATGATCGGGATGACATTGGCCATGTTGATCTTCATCGGGATGTAGGTGCTGGTGCCGCCGTACACCTGGCGGCCGACCATGCGCTTGGCGTACTGCACGGGCACGCGACGCTGGCACTGCTCGACGAAGACGACGATGGCGACGATGACCAGGCCGACGAGCATCACGAGGAAGAAGCGTCCCAGCTGGCGGCCGTTCGCCGCGACCGAGCCCCACAGGGTGCCGGGGAAGCTGGAGACGATGGAGGTGAAGATCAGCAGCGACATGCCGTTGCCGACGCCGCGGTCGGTGATGAGCTCGCCCATCCACATGACCAGGCCCGTGCCGGCGGTCATGGTGACGACCATGATCAGCAAGGCCGGCAGCGACTCGTCGGGCATGATCGAGGTGCACTGGCCGCCGAACAGCTGGTCGGGGTTGCGGGCGTAGGTCACGTACGTGGCGGACTGCAGGATCGCCAGCCCGATCGTGAGGTAGCGCGTGTACTGCGTCAGCTTGGTCTGCCCCGACTGGCCCTCCTGCTTGAGGGCCTCGAACCGCGGGATGACCACGGTCAGCAGCTGCACGATGATGCTCGCGGTGATGTAGGGCATGATGCCCAGCGCGAAGATCGACAGCTGCAGCAGGGCGCCGCCGCTGAACAGGTTGAGGATGCCGAGGGCGCCGGTGTTGGTCTCGGCACCCTGCAGGCAGGCCTGGACGTCCGTGTAGCTGACACCGGGCGTGGGCACGATCGACCCGACGCGGAACAGCGCCATCACGAACAGGGTGAACAAGATCTTCTTGCGAAGGTCCGGCGTCTTGAACGCACGGGTAAAGGCCGACAGCACAGGTCCTCCTCGGCGACCACGACAACTTACGCAGGGTAGCATCCGCACCCCTGGTGCCCCGCACGCCCAAGGCCCCGGAAGCGACGCTTCCGGGGCCTTGGTGCGGGTGATGTCGGGCGGGACCGGCGGTGCCGGCCTCCCCCGGCGATCAGGCCTGGGTGGTGGAACCGCCCGCGGCCTCGATCTTGTCCTTGGCAGAGCCGGAGAACTTGTCAGCGGTCACGTTGACCTTGACGGTGATCTCGCCCTGGCCGAGCACCTTGACGAGCGAGCCCTTGCGGACCGCGCCCTTCTCCACGAGACCCTCCACGGTGACGTCGCCACCCTCGGGGTACAGCGCCGAGATCTTGTCGAGGTTCACGACCTGGTACTCGGTCTTGAACGGGTTCTTGAAGCCGCGCAGCTTGGGCAGACGCATGTGCAGCGGCGTCTGACCACCCTCGAAGCCCTCGGGCACCTGGTAACGGGCCTTCGTGCCCTTGGTGCCACGACCGGCCGTCTTGCCCTTGGAGCCCTCACCGCGACCCACGCGGGTCTTGGGGGTCTTGGCGCCGGGGGCGGGACGAAGGTGGTGAACCTTCAGGGCGTGCGTGGTGCCGTCGGCAGGGAGCTCCTGCTCGCCGGACTTCTTGGCGGTAGCCATCAGTCAACCTCCTCGACGGTCACGAGGTGCGCCACGGTGCGGACCATGCCCCGGATCTCCGGGCGGTCCTCCTTGACGACGACGTCACCGATGCGCTTGAGACCGAGCGTGCGCAGGGTCTCGCGCTGGTTCTGCTTGCAGCCGACGTGGCCGCGGGTCTGGGTCACCTTGAGTCGAGACATCAGGCACCAGCCCCAGCGGCACGGGCGCGCAGCAGAGCGGCGGGTGCGACGTCCTCGAGGGACTTGCCGCGGCGGGCGGCAACGGCCTCGGGGCGCTCGAGACCCTTGAGGGCCTCGACCGTCGCGTGGACGATGTTGATCGAGTTGTCCGAGCCGAGCGACTTGGACAGCACGTCGTGGATGCCGGCGCACTCGAGCACGGCGCGCACCGGACCACCGGCGATGACACCGGTACCGGGAGCCGCCGGACGCAGGAGCACGACGCCCGCGGCCTTCTCACCCTGGACGGGGTGCGGGATGGTGCCCTGGATGCGGGGGACGCGGAAGAACGCCTTCTTGGCCTCCTCGACGCCCTTCGCGATCGCGGCGGGCACCTCCTTGGCCTTGCCGTAGCCCACGCCCACGGTGCCGTCACCGTCGCCCACCACGACGAGCGCGGTGAAGCTGAAGCGGCGGCCACCCTTGACGACCTTGGCGACGCGGTTGATGGTCACCACGCGCTCGATGTACTGGCTCTTCTCGGCGGAGTCGCGACGGTCGTTGCGCTCGCGACGGTCACGGCGGTCGTTGGTGCGCTCGCCACCGTTCTGGCCGGTGCCGGCGCCGGTTCCGCGGCGCTGAGGTCCTGGCATCAGATGTTCCTCTTTCCTGAAACGTACGTCTGGTGAGCGGTCACAGGTCCAGACCACCCTCGCGGGCGCCGTCGGCGATCGCGGCGATGCGGCCGTGGTACTGGTTGCCGCCACGGTCGAACACGACCGCGGACACCCCGGCCGCCTTGGCGCGCTCGGCCACGAGCTCGCCGACGCGCTTGGCCTTGGCCGTCTTGTCGCCCTCGAAGGAGCGCAGGTCGGCCTCCATCGTGGACGCGCTCGCCAGGGTCTTGCCGACGGAGTCGTCGACGACCTGGACGAACATGTGGCGCGCGGACCGGTTGACCACGAGACGAGGACGCGTCGTGGTGCCGGCGATGCGCTTGCGCAGACGCAGGTGGCGGCGGCCGCGAGCGGCGCTCTTGCCCTTGCCGCGCTTGACGATGAGTCGTGCCATGGCTTACTTACCAGCCTTTCCGACCTTGCGGCGGATCTGCTCGCCCGCGTAGCGGACGCCCTTGCCCTTGTAGGGGTCGGGCTTGCGGAGCTTGCGGATGTTGGCAGCGACCTCGCCGACGAGCTGCTTGTCGATGCCCTTGACCGAGAACTTCGTCGGGGCCTCGACCTGGAAGGTGATGCCCTCCGGCGGCTCGACGACGATCGGGTGCGAGTAGCCGAGGGCGAACTCGAGGTTGCTGCCCCGGGCCATCACGCGGTAACCGGTGCCGAAGATCTCGAGCTTCTTCTCGTAGCCGTTGGTCACGCCCTCGACCATGTTGGCGATGAGCGAACGGGTCAGGCCGTGCAGGGCACGGGACTGGCGCTCGTCGTTGGGACGCTTGACCTCGATCGTGCCGTCCTCGGTCTTCTCGACCGTGATCGGCTCGGCCACGACGTGGCTCAGCTCGGCGTTGTTCTTCTTGACGGTGACGGTCTGACCGTCGATGTTGACCTCCACACCCATAGGCACGGAGACCGGGAGTCGTCCAATTCGGGACATGAGATTCTCCTTTCGCGCCGTGGGTTACCAGACGTAGGCGAGGACTTCCCCACCTACGCCCTTCTGGGCAGCCTGCTTGTCGGTCAGGAGGCCGGTCGACGTGGAGATGATCGCCACGCCGAGGCCGCCGAGGACCTTGGGCAGGTTGGTGGACTTCGCGTAGACGCGCAGACCGGGCTTGGACACCCGGCGCACGCCTGCGATGGACCGCTCGCGGTTGGGGCCGTACTTGAGGTTGATGGTCAGCGTCTGACCCACCTCGGCCTCTTCGATCTTCGAGCCGGCGATGTAGCCCTCGGCCTCGAGGATGTCCGCGATGTTCTTCTTCAGCTTCGAGAACGGCATGGAGACGACGTCGTGGTGCGCCGAGTTGGCGTTCCGGACGCGGGTCAGCATGTCCGCAATCGGGTCAGTCATGGTCATTGGGCTGCTTGCCCTTCCTCACCGCGGTTTCAGTGACGGGGCCTGGCGCCGAGGAATCTCGGTGCCCGGCCGTCGTGCCGACCTGCGATGTAGAGCGGAGTGGAAATTCGAGGTTTGGGTTTACCAGCTGCTCTTGGTGACGCCGGGGAGCTCTCCCGCGTGCGCCATCTCGCGCAGGCAGATCCGGCACAGGCCGAACTTGCGGTACACCGAGTGCGGACGGCCGCAGCGCTGGCAACGCGTGTAGGCGCGCACCTTGAACTTCGGCTTGGCGTTCGCCTTGTTGATCAGAGCGGTCTTGGCCACGGTCAGTTCTCCTTGAACGGGAAGCCGAGCTGCTTGAGCAGGGCGCGCCCCTCGTCGTCGTTCGTGGCGGTGGTGACGATGGTGATGTCCATGCCGCGAACCCGGTCTATCTTGTCCTGGTCGATCTCGTGGAACATCGACTGCTCGTTGAGACCGAAGGTGTAGTTGCCGCGACCGTCGAACTGCTTGCCGGAGAGACCCCGGAAGTCGCGGATGCGCGGGAGGGCGACCGACAGCAGACGGTCGAGGAACTCCCACATGCGGTCACCGCGGAGGGTGACGTGCGCGCCGATCGGCATGCCCTCGCGCAGCTTGAACTGAGCGATCGACTTGCGAGCCTTGGTCACGGTGGGCTTCTGACCGGTGATGGCGGTCAGGTCGCGCACCGCGCCCTCGATCAGCTTCGAGTCGCGAGCGGCCTCGCCGACACCCATGTTCACGATGACCTTGACGACACCGGGAACCTGCATGACGTTGGCGAAGGAGAACTCCTCCCGCAGGGCGGGCTTGATCTCCGCGGCGTAGCGCGCCTTGAGGCGAGGCTGCGTCTTCTCAGAGGTGGTAGCAGTCATGTCACAGGTCCTTGCCCGAGCGGACGGACACGCGCGTGCGGACGGTCTTGGACCGACCGTCACGCTCGACGGTCTCGACGCGCGTCTTGGTACGGGTCGGCTTCTTGGTCTCCGGGTCGACGACCTGCACGTTGGACACGTGGATCGGCGCCTCGGTGTGGACGATGCCACCGGTGCGGTTGGCACCCTGGCCGGCCTTGGTGTGCTTGGTCACCCGGTTGATGCCCTCGACCAGGACGCGCCCGGTCTCGGTGCTCACCGAGATGACCTTGCCCGTCTTGCCCTTGTCGGGGCCGGTGATGACCTGGACCAGGTCACCCTTCTTGATCTTCATCTTCGCCATGGGTTACAGCACCTCCGGCGCCAGAGAGATGATCTTCATGAACTTCTTGTCACGCAGCTCGCGGCCCACCGGGCCGAAGATGCGCGTGCCACGCGGGTCACCGTCGTTCTTGAGGATGACGGCCGCGTTCTCGTCGAACTTGATGTAGGAACCGTCGATACGACGACGCTCCTTGGTCGTGCGGACGATGACGGCCTTGACCACGTCGCCCTTCTTCACGTTGCCACCGGGGATCGCGTCCTTGACGGTGGCGACGATGACGTCGCCGATGCCGGCATACCGACGACCCGAACCGCCGAGCACGCGGATGCAAAGGATCTCCTTGGCACCGGTGTTGTCGGCGACGCGCAGTCGCGACTCCTGCTGGATCACTGTCGAACTCCTGTCGTCGAGCTGGTTCTCACCGGATCCCTCCGGTTGAGCCTGGCCGAACTGTTGGTCGGGCTGGCCTCAGGTGATCCTGGGGCCGATGCTTGCGGGTGAGCGGCCGAACTACTTGGCGCGCTCGAGGATCTCGACCACGCGCCACCGCTTGGAGGCGGACAGCGGACGGGTCTCCATGATCAGGACACGGTCGCCGATGCCCGCCGAGTTCTCCTCGTCGTGCGCCTTGACCTTGCTGCTGCGCCGCAGGACCTTGCCGTAGAGCGCGTGCTTGACGCGGTCCTCGACCTCGACCACGACGGTCTTGTCCATCTTGTCGCTCACCACGTAGCCCTGACGGGTCTTGCGGTCGTTGCGCTCGAGGGTGGTCTCGCTCACGGTGATGGCAGCTTCCTTCTGGTTGTCGCTCATGCCTGGCCACCCTTCGCGGGGGCGGCGCCGATGCCGAGCTCGCGCTCGCGCATCTCGGTGTAGATGCGAGCGATGTCCTTGCGGACAGCGCGCAGACGGCCGTGGTTCTCCAGCTGGCCCGTGGCCGACTGGAAGCGGAGGTTGAACAGCTCCTCCTTGGCCTTCTTCAGCTCGTCGACCAGACGGTCGTCGCCGAGGCCACGCAGCTGCTCGGAGGTCAGGTCCTTGGATCCGACTGCCATCAGATGTCACCACCTTCACGCGCCACGAAACGGCACTTCATCGGGAGCTTGTGCATCGCGAGGCGCATGGCCTCACGGGCGACGGGCTCCGGGACGCCGGCCAGCTCGAACATCACGCGGCCGGGCTTGACGTTGGCGACCCACCACTCGGGCGAGCCCTTTCCGGAACCCATGCGGGTCTCGGCGGGCTTCTTGGTCAGCGGGCGGTCCGGGTAGATGTTGATCCAGACCTTTCCACCACGCTTCATGTAACGCGTCATGGCGATACGAGCGGACTCGATCTGACGGTTGGTGACGTAGGCCGGCTCGAGCGCCTGGATCCCGTAGTCACCGAACGCGACCGTGGTGCCGCCCTTGGCTGCGCCGCTGCGACCGGGGTGGTGCTGCTTGCGGTGCTTCACACGACGGGGAATCAGCATCAGGACTCAGCTCCCTGCTCCGCAGGCTGGGCCTGCGCGGTGTCGGACGCAGCGCCGGCCTCGGCCGGGGCGGCGTCGCGGTTGCTGTCACGACGGGGGCCACGGCCACCACGGCCGGGGCGGTCGGCGCCGTCGCGGCGCGGGCCGCGGGACGGACGCGGGGCGGCGGCCTGCTGGGCAGCCAGCTCCTTGGCCGTCACGTCGCCCTTGTAGATCCACACCTTGACGCCGATGCGACCGAACGTCGTACGAGCCTCGTAGAAGCCGTAGTCGATGTTGGCGCGCAGCGTGTGCAGCGGGACACGGCCCTCGCGGTAGAACTCCGAGCGGGACATCTCGGCGCCGCCGAGACGTCCGGCGCACATGACCCGGATGCCCTGGGCGCCGGCGCGCTGGGCGGACTGCATGCCCTTGCGCATGGCGCGACGGAACGAGACGCGGGCCGAGAGCTGCTCGGCGATGCCCTGGGCGACCAGCTGGGCGTCGACCTCGGGGTTCTTGACCTCGAGGATGTTCAGCTGGACCTGCTTGCCCGTGAGCTTCTCGAGCTCGCCGCGGATGCGGTCGGCCTCGGCGCCACGGCGACCGATGACGATGCCTGGGCGCGCCGTGTGGATGTCCACGCGGACGCGGTCACGGGTGCGCTCGATCTCCACGCGGGAGATGCCGGCGCGCTCCATGCCGTTGGACAGGAGACGACGGATGGCGACGTCTTCCTTCACGTAGTCGCGGTACCGCTGACCGGCCTTGGTGCTGTCGGCGAACCACCGGCTGCGGTGGTCGGTGGTGATACCGAGGCGGAAACCGTGCGGGTTGACCTTCTGACCCATTAGCGGGTGCCTCCCTTGCTAGCGGCCTCCGGCTGGGCCACGAAGACGGTGATGTGGCTCGTGCGCTTGCGGATGCGGAAGGCGCGACCCTGGGCCCGCGGCTGGAACCGCTTCATGGTCTGGCCCTCGTCCACGTACGCCTTGGTGATGACGAGGTTGCGGTCGTCGAAGGCCTGCGAGGCCTGGTCGGCCTTGACGCGGGCGTTGGCGATGGCGCTCTGGAGAACCTTGAGCACCGGGTCGCTCGCCGACTGCGGGGCGAACTGCAGCGTGGCGATAGCCTCGCCGGCCTGCTTGCCGCGGATCAGGTCGACGACGCGGCGAGCCTTCATGGGCGTGACGCGCACGTGGCGCGCAACGGCCTTGGCTTCCATCTGGAATTCCTTGTCGTTGTTGGCCATCAGCGACGACGCCCCTTCTTGTCGTCCTTCTCGTGACCCTTGAAGGTACGGGTGGGGGCGAACTCGCCGAGCTTGTGGCCGACCATCGACTCGGTGACGAACACCGGGACGTGCTTGCGGCCGTCGTGGACGGCGAGGGTGTGACCGAGCATGTCCGGCGAGACCACCGAACGGCGCGACCAGGTCTTGATGACGTTCTTGGTGCCGGCTTCGTTCTGGGCGTCCACCTTCTTCTGAAGGTGGTCGTCGATGAAGGGGCCCTTCTTCAGGCTACGAGGCATGTCCAAAGGCTCCTATCAGCGCTTCTTGCCAGTACGACGACGACGGACGATGAGCTTGTCGCTCGGCTTGCCCGGCTTGCGGGTGCGACCCTCGGGCTGGCCCCAGGGGCTCACCGGGTGGCGACCACCGGAGGTCTTGCCCTCACCACCACCGTGCGGGTGGTCGATCGGGTTCATGGCGACACCACGGACGGTCGGGCGCTTGCCCTTCCACCGCATGCGGCCGGCCTTGCCCCAGTTGATGTTGCTCTGCTCGGCGTTGCCCACCTCGCCGACCGTGGCGCGGCAGCGCAGGTCGACGTTGCGGATCTCGCCGGACGGCATACGCAGCTGGGCGTAGGGGCCGTCCTTGGCGACGAGCTGCACGCGAGCACCGGCCGAGCGGGCGATCTTGGCCCCGCCACCGGGCTTCAGCTCGATGGCGTGGATGACCGTACCCACGGGGATGTTCTTGAGCGGCAGCGCGTTGCCGGGCTTGATGTCGGCGCCCGGGCCGTTCTCGACCATGTCGCCCTGGGACAGGCGGTTCGGCGCGAGGATGTAGCGCTTCTCGCCGTCCGCGTAGTGCAGCAGCGCGATGCGGGCGGTGCGGTTGGGGTCGTACTCGATGTGAGCGACCTTGGCGGGCACGCCGTCCTTGTCGTGACGACGGAAGTCGATCACGCGGTAGGCGCGCTTGTGGCCACCGCCGATGTGGCGGGTGGTGATGCGGCCGCTCGAGTTGCGTCCACCGCTCTTGGGCAGCGGGCGCACCAGCGACTTCTCAGGTGTGCTGCGCGTGACCTCTACGAAGTCCGCGACGCTCGAGCCACGACGACCCGGCGTCGTGGGCTTGTACTTACGGATAGCCATGTCTGATCCCTCAGTGTCCTAGTCGATCCTCGGTCGCCGGCGTCAGACGCCAGCGCCTCCGAAGATGTCGATCGACCCTTCCTTGAGGGTGACGATCGCGCGCTTCGTGTCCTTGCGCTTGCCGAGGCCGAACCGCGTGCGGCGGGTCTTGCCCGGGCGGTTGAGCGTGTGCACGGAGTCCACCTTGACCTTGAAGATCTGCTCGATGGCGATCTTGATCTCGGTCTTGTTGGCCCGGGGGTCCACCACGAAGGTGTACTTGCCCTGGTCCATCAGTCCGTACGACTTCTCGGAGACGACCGGCGCGAGCAGGATGTCGCGGGGGTCCTTGATGGTGCTCACTTGGTGTCCTCCTCAGCCTTGGCGGCCGCCGGGGTGCCCTTGGCCAGGAAGGCCTCGAGAGCGCCCTGGGTGAAGACCACGTCGTCCGCGCAGAGCACGTCGTACGTGTTGAGCTGGTCGGCGACCAGGATGTGCACGTTGGCGATGTTGCGGACGGACGCCATGCCCAGCGTGTCCTCGCGCTCGATGACGACGAGCAGGTTCTTGCGCCCGCTGATGCCACCGAGGACGTTCGCGGCCACCTTGGTGGACGGCGCGTCACCCTCGACGAGGGAGGACAGGACGTGGACGCGACCGTGACGAGCGCGGTCCGAGAGGGCGCCACGCAGGGCGGCGGCCTTCATCTTCTTGGGGGTGCGCTGCGAGTAGTCACGCGGCACGGGCCCGTGGACGACGCCACCGCCGGCGAACTGCGGCGCACGCGTCGAACCCTGACGGGCGCGACCGGTGCCCTTCTGGCGGTACGGCTTGGCGCCACCGCCGCGCACCTCGGCGCGCGTCTTGGCCTTGTGCGTGCCCTGACGAGCGGCGGCGAGCTGGGCCACCACGACCTGGTGGATCAGCGGGATGTTGGTCTGGACGTCGAAGACCTCGGCCGGCAGCTCGACGGAGCCGGCCTTGGCGCCCTTGGCGTCCAGGATGTCGATGGTCGTCATGTGGATCAGGCCCCCTTGGCGGCCGTGCGCACGAGGACCACGCCACCGCGGGGACCGGGGACGGCACCCTTGATGATCAGCAGGCCCTTGTCGGCGTCCACGGCGTGGATCGTGAGGTTCTGGGTGGTCTGGCGCACGCCGCCCATGCGGCCGGCCATGCGCATGCCCTTGAAGACGCGACCCGGGGTGGAGCAGCCACCGATCGAGCCCGGCTTGCGGTGGTTGCGGTGCGCACCGTGGGAGGACGAGACGCCCTTGAACCCGTGGCGCTTCATGACGCCCGCGAATCCCTTGCCCTTGGTGGTGCCCGTGACGTCGACGTCCGAGCCGACCTCGAAGGCCTCCGCCGTGATCTCCTGGCCGACGGAGTAGTCCGCGGAGTCGGAGGTGCGGAGCTCGACCAGGTGGCGGCGCGGCGACACACCGGCCTTCTCGAAGTGGCCGGTCATGGGCTTGTTGACCTTGCGCGGGTCGATCGCGCCGAAGGCGATCTGGACGGCCTGGTAGCCGTCCTTCTCGGCGTCGCGGACCTGCGTGACGACGCAGGGGCCCGCCTTGATGACCGTGACGGGGATGAGGCGGTTGTCCGCGTCCCAGACCTGGGTCATGCCGAGCTTCTCGCCAAGGACGCCCTTGACGTTGCGCTCGATAGCAGCGTTAGTCATGTCGGGTTCCTCAGAGCTTGATCTCGATGTTGACGTCCGCCGGCAGGTCGAGACGCATCAGCGAGTCGACGGCCTTGGGCGTCGGGTCGATGATGTCGATGAGACGCTTGTGCGTCCGCATCTCGAAGTGCTCGCGACTGTCCTTGTACTTGTGGGGCGAACGGATGACGCAGAACACGTTCTTCTCCGTCGGGAGGGGCACGGGGCCCACCACCGTCGCGCCCGCACGGGTCACGGTGTCCACGATCTTGCGCGCCGAGCTGTCGATGACCTCGTGGTCGTACGACTTAAGCCGGATGCGGATCTTCTGTCCCGCCATCGCTTCGTTGACTCTCTCTCGTCTGTCCTGCTGGTCTGTGGCCGATCCAGTCGTCCTCCGGCCCCCGCGGTCGGGCGTGTCGCACCCGCTTCGCGGCACGAGCGCACGCAGGATCTGCGGGCTAACCCGTGATGGGGCCGGTCCGTCTGGGCCGGGGCTCGAGCTCCCCCGCAGGGAAGTCACAGGCCATCAGCCAGTCCGAGGACCGTCCGGTGGTGCTAGTAACCTCTCGCGAGGGACGGTGGCGCCGACATGTCCGTGAGGACAGGCGTCGACCACGCGTCAAGCAACCTGTCTAGTCTGACAGATCGACGAGCAGGATCCAAATCCTGGGACGCCCGGCGGAGCGGGTCCCAGCACCGGCGCCAGCCGACACGCCGTCACCGTCCTCTCTCGTCCGTCTGGGAGCATGGGGGCCATGCCCGGAACCGACCCCGCTTCGTCCTCCTCGGCGCTGCGCCCAGCGCCGGCGACGGCCCTCACCGGGCTGACGGCCCGTGACGCCACCGCGCGGGAGCAGGCGGTCGCCGATCTGCTGCGCGAGGCCGGAGCGATGGGACGCAAGGAGCGCCAGGCGCTCGGCAACCAGCTCGTGGAGCTGTTGCAGGCCCCCGACGCCCACACCCGGTCCTTCGCGGCGGTGCCGCTGGCCTACCTCGCTCGCGCGCACGCCTGGCGGCGGGCGTGGACCGAGCCCTTCCTGACCTGGTGGGCGGAGGAGCCGGACCAGCGTGGGTACGACGCCCAGCTCGGCTGGGTGCACGCCGTGGCGCACGGCGCCGACGTGGTGGGGGTGCTCGGCGAGACGGGGACCGTGCCGGCGGCGCAGCTGCTCGCCGCGGTGTCCCGCAGGCTTCTCCACCCGGCGGCCACCGTGTGGCGCGACCAGGAGGAGGACCGTCTGGCGCTGGCGATCGCGCAGGTGCTGCTGCAGGACGACCTGACCGAGAAGGTCGCGACCCGGTGGATCAAGGAGCTGACGCCCAGGGTGGGCGACCCCACCGTGCCGATACCGGCGCACACCATCAACACCTGTCGCACGCTGCGCAGCCTCTACGTCCTCGTGGACGGCCGGGTCCCCGCCGAGCGTCCTCGCTCCGTCAAGCACGCGGGACGGGTGCAGCAGCACATCAGGTCCCTGCTCGAGGCCGTCGAGCCGTGGCTCGCACCGCAGGGCTGACGCGAGCCGTCGCCCTGGCGGCAGCCCTCTCGATCGGGGGGTGCCAGGGCGGTCAGCAGCCAGCAGGTCCGGTCGGGTCCGCGCCGGCGACCCTGGCGTCCCCCTCGACCGGGGGCCGGGCACCCGCCGGCCCGGGCCTGGTCTCGAGCAGCGGGGACTCCCCCGCCGCGACCTGTCGCCACGCCGTGCCGTCCGCTGCGCGCCTCACGCCCGGGCAGGACCTCGTCGAGGGCCTGTCAGGCACCTGGGTCGTGATCGCCGACGGCGACATGGTGTCCGGGTGGCAGGTCACCCCGGAGGGCGCTCGGCTCTCGGTCCAGGACGGTCGTGCCTGCTCCGACCGGGCAGGCACCCGCGTGGTGCGCACGACCTCCACCCTCGTGGACCGGGCGCGCTGGGTGCGACGGGGCACCGTGCGGTCGCTGCAGGTGACGCCGTCATGGGTGGCGCGCTCGTGGCCGGGCGCCACGGAGGCCCTCGTCACCCGGCTGCGCTCCGCCTACCCGGAGATGACGCGCCCGGGGATGGCTGACCAGCTGCGCTGCCACATGGCCTTCGCCGCGAGCAAGGAGCGGTGGAACCTCGAGCCGGGCAGGCCCGACGTCGGCTATCCGGCGACCGTCGCGGCGGGCTGCAACCCGGGCGACCTCGTCGACCCCGACGGACGCTGAGTCCGTCGCCCGGTCGACATCCCCCTCATCGTCCGGGGAAGGCCGGCTTCTCCTTGGCCACGAAGGCCCGCACGCCCTCGACCTTGTCCTCGGTCTCGAAGGCCCGGCGGAAGGCCTGGGCCTCACGATCCAGACCCTCCGGCACCGGGAGCGGAGCCACCTCGGACATCAGTGCCTTGCAGGCGGCGACCGCCACAGGGCTCTTTGTCGCCAGCTCGGCGACGGTGGCCTTGGCGCCCTCGAGCAGGGCGGCCGGGTCGGCATACACGCGATTGACCAGGCCGATGCGCAGGGCCTCGTCGGCCTTGACCATGCGCCCCGTGAAGATCAGCTCGCGAGCCATGGCCGCACCGACGCGCCGCGCCATACGGACCGATCCCCCGAAGCCTGGCACGAGGCCGAGGCTGACCTCAGGCTGGCCGAACCTGGCGTTCTCGGAGGCATAGATCCAGTCGCAGGCCATGGCGAGCTCGCACCCACCACCGAGGGCGAAGCCGTTGACGGCGGCGATGACCGGCAGCGGCAGTGCCTCGAGCCGCTCGGTGACTCCCTGCATCCGGCGCGAGTAGGCCTCCCCCTCGTCCGGGCTCATGCTCTGCATCTCGACGATGTCCGCCCCCGCCACGAAGGCCTTGTCCCCCGCCCCCGTGACGATGATGCCCTTGACGGGCCAGCGGCCGGCGGAGCCCACCTGGGACTCGACCGCCACGGTGAGGGCCTCCAGGTCGGCGATGACCTGTCCGGCCAGGGCGTTCATCGCCGACGGGCGGTTGACGGTGACGACGAGCGCGTCGCCGTCCTGCTCGACCAGCAGGGTCTCGAAGGTGCCGAGGTCCATGGGACTTCCTCCAGTGGTGGGGTGCGCGGGATGCCGGTGCCCAGCCTGCCGCATGGTGGCGGGTATGACGAAGGCGGGGCCCGGACATGATGTCCGGACCCCGCCTCGAGATCGCTCCCGCGGGAGCTCAGATCACTTCAGGATCTTGGTGACCTGACCCGCACCGACGGTGCGGCCACCCTCACGGATGTTGAACTTCAGGCCCTCCTCCATGGCGATGGGCTGGATGAGGTCGACCTTCATCTCAGTGTTGTCGCCGGGCATGATCATCTCGGTGCCCTCGGGGAGGTGGACGACGCCCGTCACGTCAGTGGTACGGAAGTAGAACTGGGGACGGTAGTTGTCGTAGAACGGCGTGTGACGGCCGCCCTCGTCCTTGGACAGGATGTAGACGCTGGCCTCGAACTCGGTGTGCGGGGTGATCGAGCCGGGCTTACAGACGACCTGCCCGCGCTCGACGTCCTCGCGCTTGGTGCCGCGGAGCAGCAGACCGACGTTCTCGCCCGCACGACCCTCGTCGAGGAGCTTGCGGAACATCTCGATGCCGGTGACCGTGGTCTTCTGCGTGCGCTCCTGGATGCCGACGATCTCGACCTCCTCGTTGACCTTGAGGATGCCGCGCTCGATACGACCGGTGACGACGGTGCCACGACCGGTGATCGTGAAGACGTCCTCGATCGGCATCATGAACGGCTTGTCGGTGTCGCGAGCCGGCTCCGGGATGTACTCGTCCACGGTGTTCATGAGCTCGAGCACGGACTTGCCCCACTCGGGGTCGCCCTCAAGCGCCTTGAGCGCGGAGATGCGCACGACCGGCAGGTCATCGCCCGGGAACTCGTACTCGGACAGGAGCTCACGGACCTCCATCTCGACGAGCTCGAGGATCTCCTCGTCGTCGACCATGTCGGTCTTGTTGAGCGCCACGACGATGTAGGGGACGCCGACCTGGCGGGCCAGGAGGACGTGCTCCTTCGTCTGCGGCATGGGGCCGTCGGTGGCGGCGACGACCAGGATCGCACCGTCCATCTGAGCAGCACCGGTGATCATGTTCTTGACGTAGTCGGCGTGACCCGGGCAGTCGACGTGCGCGTAGTGACGACCCTCGGTCTGGTACTCGATGTGAGCGATCGAGATCGTGATGCCGCGCTGACGCTCCTCGGGAGCCTTGTCGATGTCCTCGAACGCGAACTGGGGGTTCAGGTCCGGGTACGCGTCGTGCAGAACCTTCGAGATCGCAGCCGTCAGCGTCGTCTTACCGTGGTCGATGTGACCAATGGTGCCGATGTTGACGTGCGGCTTGGTCCGCTCGAACTTAGCCTTCGCCACTGGGGGTCCTCCTCAGGACTTCTTTGGTGTTACGCCGTACGACCAAGCAGGACGTGGCGTCGTCTGTCAGGGATGGTGCTTGTTTGAGACGCAATCCGGAAGTCTAGCGGGCAAGCCGCCAGACCTCCGAATCGGTTACTCGCCTCGGGTCTTCTTGATGATCTCCTCCGCGACGTTCTTGGGAACCTCGGCGTAGGAGTCGAACTGCATCGTGTAGTTGGCGCGGCCCTGGGTCTTGGAACGCAGGTCGCCAACGTAACCGAACATCTCGGACAGCGGGACGAGCGCGCGAACGATCTTGGCGCCGCTGATGTCCTCCATGGCCTGGATCTGGCCACGGCGGGAGTTGAGGTCGCCGATCACGTCGCCCATGTAGTCCTCGGGCGTACGCACCTCGACGGCCATCATGGGCTCGAGCAGGGCCGGGTCGGCCTTGCGGGAAGCCTCCTTGAACGCCATCGAGCCGGCGATCTTGAACGCCATCTCCGAGGAGTCGACGTCGTGGTAGGCGCCGTCGAGCAGGGTGGCCTTGACGCCCACCATCGGGTAGCCGGCGAGGACGCCCTGGTTCATGGCCTCCTCGATGCCAGCGCCGACCGACGGGATGTACTCGCGCGGGACGCGGCCACCGGTGACCTTGTTCTCGAACTCGTACATCTTGCCCTCGGACGTGTCCATGGGCGCGAAGGTCAGCTGGACCTTGGCGTACTGGCCCGAACCACCCGTCTGCTTCTTGTGGGTGTAGTCGTACTTCTCGACGGCGCGGCGGATGGTCTCGCGGTAGGCGACCTGCGGCTTGCCGACGTTGGCCTCGACCTTGAACTCGCGACGCATGCGGTCGACGAGGATGTCGAGGTGGAGCTCGCCCATGCCCTTGATGATGGTCTGGCCGGTCTCCTCGTCGAGCTCGACGCGGAAGGTCGGGTCCTCCTCGGCGAGCTTCTGGATGGCCGTGGAGAGCTTCTCCTGGTCACCCTTGGTCTTGGGCTCGATGGCCACGTTGATGACCGGCTCGGGGAAGGTCATGGACTCCAGCAGGACCGGCTGGTCCTGGGCTGCCAGGGTGTCGCCCGTCGTCGTGTCCTTCAGACCGATCATCGCGTAGATGTGGCCCGCGGTCGCGTGGTCGACGGGGTTCTCCTTGTTGGCGTGCATCTGGAAGAGCTTGCCGACGCGCTCCTTCTTGCCCTTGGTCGCGTTGAGCATCATGTCGCCCTGCTTGACCTCGCCGGAGTAGACGCGGACGTAGGTGAGGCGGCCGAAGAACGGGTGCGACACGACCTTGAAGGCCAGCGCCGAGAAGGGCTCCGACGCGTCGGAGTGACGCTCGATGATCTTCTCCTCGTCCTTGGGGTCGTGGGCCTGGATGGCCGGCACGTCCAGCGGCGAGGGGAGGTAGTCGACGATCGCGTCGAGCAGGGGCTGCACGCCCTTGTTCTTGAACGCGGTGCCGCACAGGACGGGGTTGACCTCGCCCGCGAGGGTGATCTTGCGGACGGCCGCCTTGATCTCCTCGGGCGTCAGCTCCTCGCCACCGAGATACTTCTCCAGCAGCTCCTCGTCGGACTCGGCGACGCGCTCGACGAGCTTGCTGCGCCACTCCTCGGCCTTGTCGGCGAGCTCGGCCGGGATCTCCTCGATCTCGTAGTCCTGACCGATCTTGACGTCGCCGTGCCACACGAGCGCGCGGTTGTAGACGAGGTCGATGACACCGACGAAGTCGCTCTCGGAGCCGATCGGGATCTGCAGGACCAGGGGCTCCGCGCCGAGGCGGTCCACGATGGTCTGCACGGTGTAGTAGAAGTCCGCGCCGAGCTTGTCCATCTTGTTGACGAAGCACATGCGTGGGACCTGGTACTTGTCGGCCTGGCGCCACACGGTCTCGGACTGCGGCTCGACACCCTCCTTGCCGTCGAACACCGCGACCGCACCGTCGAGGACGCGCAGCGAGCGCTCCACCTCGACCGTGAAGTCGACGTGCCCGGGGGTGTCGATGATGTTGATCTGGTGGCCCTCCCAGAAGCACGTCGTCGCGGCGGACGTGATGGTGATGCCGCGCTCCTGCTCCTGCTCCATCCAGTCCATCGTCGCCGAGCCGTCGTGCGTCTCACCGATCTTGTAGTTGATGCCGGTGTAGAACAGGATCCGCTCGGTCGCCGTCGTCTTGCCGGCATCGATGTGGGCCATGATGCCGATGTTGCGGACCTTCTTCAGGTCCGTCAGGACGTCGAGTGCCACGTCTGTTTTCTCATCTCTTCGAGTCGGTGATGAAGCAGGCCGGGTGGCTCCGCGATCGGGAGGCCCGGTGGTGCCGGCGACCCAGGTGGTGCCCGGGTCGCCGGCGTGCAGGTCTTACCAGCGGTAGTGCGCGAAGGCCTTGTTGGACTCGGCCATCTTGTGGGTGTCCTCGCGACGCTTGACAGCGGCGCCGAGGCCGTTGCTGGCGTCGAGGATCTCGTTCATCAGACGCTCGGTCATGGTCTTCTCGCGACGCTGGCGCGAGTAGCCCACGAGCCAGCGCAGGGCCAGCGTGGTGGAACGGCCGGGCTTGACCTCGACCGGGACCTGGTAGGTCGCGCCACCGACACGGCGGCTCTTGACCTCGAGGGCCGGCTTGACGTTGTCCAGGGCGCGCTTGAGGATCAGCACGGGGTCCGAGCCGGTCTTGTCGCGGCAGCCCTCGAGGGCGCCGTAGACGATGTTCTCGGCGATGGACTTCTTGCCGTCCAGCAGGATCTTGTTGACCAGCTGGGTCACGAGCGGCGAGCCGTAGACCGGGTCGACGACGAGGGGGCGCTTCGGAGCGGGGCCCTTACGAGGCATTACTTCTTCTCCTTCTTGGCGCCGTAGCGGCTGCGAGCCTGCTTGCGGTTCTTGACACCCTGGGTGTCGAGCGAGCCGCGGATGATCTTGTAGCGGACGCCGGGAAGGTCCTTCACACGGCCACCACGCACGAGCACGATCGAGTGCTCCTGCAGGTTGTGACCGACACCCGGGATGTAGGCCGTGACCTCGATGCCCGAGGTCAACTTCACGCGAGCGACCTTGCGCAGCGCGGAGTTCGGCTTCTTGGGGGTGGTGGTGTACACGCGGGTGCAGACGCCGCGGCGCTGCGGGCTGCCCTTGAGGGCAGGGGTCTTGCTCTTGTCGACCTTGTCCTGCCGCCCCTTGCGGACGAGCTGGTTGATGGTTGGCACGTAGTCTCCGTACGTATCTGATGGTCAGCCCCACCGGTCTCCCGGCCGGACTCCTTGTCATGCCGCTCGCCGTGACCCGAGGTCGGGCGTGTCGAGCGGTGCCCCTCCCCGCACTCCCCCGACCAGAGGTCGTGGGCGCCAGGCAGAGGGTGTGTGGTCATCCCCCGAGCCGCCCCGGGGGCCATCAGCCCCCATGGCCCGCTCGGTGGAGAGGGCACGCAGTGTCCGTGTCAAGCACGACACAGTGGACAAGATTACCGCGATATCACGGAGCGCTCCAAATCACCGACCGGCGCTCCCCGCCCGACCCCCGCTCACGCCTCGCTCGCCCCCGAGATCGTGAGTGTTTCGCCCAGGATCCTTGGACGAAACACTCACGATCGCTGGGGGCACGACGAGGTGGGGGCACGACGAGGTGGGGCACGACGAGGGTGGCGACGAGGTGGAGGGGTCATCAGCAGCCGGCGAGCGAGTGCCGTATGGCGGAGCGCCCATGGCGGACGTGGTGCAGGTGAGCGGCGCCGGGCCCGCAGGACGACGGCCGCCAGGACGGCCACCAGCAGGACCAGACCCCCGAGGAGGAGCAGCTCGGGCAGGCTCACGGCCATCGGTGACGAGCCGCTGCTGCTCGTGCACTGCTCTCGCCGTCCACGAACATGCACTGCTGGCTCGCCGTCGTCTGGAAGACCGCGAAGCCGCTCGCCGCGATGACGGCCATGCCTGCGAGCATGAGCACCCCGGCCTCGACCACCCACGCCCCCAGGGTGGACGCGCCCGCGCGGAGGCGATAGGACCGAGCCGCCCACCAGGTCAGACCCGCCACCGCCAGCGACAGCAGGATCGGCACGACGAGCCTCCGGCCCCCGCGTAGGCTGCTCCGCCGGCTGCGACGACGAACGGGGCCAGGACGAGGACGAAGGCGTACGGCGCGAACATGACGGCCAGCAGGAGGATCACCACCGTGAGCCAGCCCGGGATGCCGTCGCCGGGGCGTGTGGCGTTTCCGTCGAGGCGGGCGGGCCCCTCGGCAGACTGCGCGGCGTAGACCCCGGGCGGCCCGAAGGCATCCACCGGCCCCTCCCCCGTGTCGGTGACGTGGGGACGCAGCGGCGCGGGCCGGCTCCCAGAGGGAACCGGCCCGCGCCGTGGACGTCAGCGACGATCAGTGGGTGTCGAAGCCCAGCGTGATGTCGTCGAGACGGATCGCCTCGCCCGACCCCGGCCCGAAGGCCGTGTAGTCGAACTGGTCGTAGCCCGGCATGGAGTACATCGCTGCCTTGGCCTCCTCGGTGGGGTTGACCTTGACGTTGCGGTACCGCGGCAGGCCCGTCCCGGCGGGGATGAGCTTGCCGAGGATGACGTTCTCCTTGAGGCCCAGCAGCGGGTCGCTCTTGGCGTGCATCGCGGCCTCGGTGAGGACGCGCGTCGTCTCCTGGAAGGACGCCGCCGAGAGCCAGGACTCCGTGGCCAGCGAGGCCTTGGTGATGCCCATGAGCTCGGGACGACCGGAGGCGGGCTTGCCGCCCTCGGACACGACGCGACGGTTCTCGGACTCGAACCGGCCACGCTCGGCGAGCTCGCCCGGCAGCAGGTCGGCGTCGCCGGCCTCGATGATCGTCACGCGGCGCAGCATCTGCCGCACGATGACCTCGATGTGCTTGTCGTGGATCGACACACCCTGCTGGCGGTAGACCGCCTGGACCTGGTCCACGAGGTGCATCTGCACCGCGCGGGGCCCGAGGATGCGCAGCACCTGCTTGGGGTCGATGGCGCCCTGGACGAGCTGGGTGCCGACGGCCACGTGGTCGCCGTCGCCGACGAGCAGGCGCGAGCGCTTGCTGACCGGGTAGGCGTGCTCGTCGGTGCCGTCGTCGGGCACGAGCACCACGCGACGGGCCTTGTCGGTGTCCTCGATCTGCACGCGGCCGGTGGCCTCGGCGATCGGGGCGACACCGCGCGGGGTGCGAGCCTCGAAGAGCTCGACCACACGGGGCAGACCCTGGGTGATGTCGTCACCGGCCACACCACCGGTGTGGAAGGTACGCATGGTCAGCTGCGTGCCGGGCTCACCGATCGACTGGGCCGCGATGATGCCGACGGCCTCGCCGATGTCGACGAGCTTGCCCGTGGCCAGCGAGCGGCCGTAGCACTTGGCGCAGGTGCCGACGCGGGACTCGCAGGTGAGGACCGAGCGGACCCGGACCTCCTCCACGCCGGCCGCGACGAGCGCGTCGATGACCACGTCGCCGAGGTCGATGCCGGCCTCGGCCAGCGTCTCGCCCTCGTGGACGACGTCCTCGGCCAGGGTGCGGGCGTAGACGCTGGACTCGACGTCCTCGTGCTCGCGCAGCGAGCCGTCGGCGCCGCGGACGGCGATCGGCATCATCAGGCCGCGGTCGGTGCCGCAGTCGTCCTCACGGATGATGACGTCCTGCGACACGTCGACCAGACGACGGGTGAGGTAGCCCGAGTCGGCGGTACGCAGAGCGGTGTCGGCCAGACCCTTGCGGGCACCGTGGGTGGAGATGAAGAACTCCAGCACGGACAGACCCTCGCGGAAGTTCGACTTGATCGGTCGCGGGATGATCTCGCCCTTGGGGTTGGCCATCAGGCCACGCATGCCGGCGATCTGACGGAGCTGGAACCAGTTACCACGAGCACCCGAGTTGACCATGCGGAAGATCGGGTTGTCCCGCGGGAAGTTGGCCTCCATCTCCTTGGAGACCTCGTTGGTCGCCTGCTGCCAGATCTCGATGAGCTCCTGACGGCGCTCGTCGTCGGTCGTCAGACCGCGCTCGAACTGGACCTGGACCTTGGCGGCCTTGGCCTCGTAGCCCTCGAGGATCGCCTCCTTGTTGGAGGGGGTGACCACGTCGGAGATGGCGACCGTCGTGCCCGAGCGCGTGGCCCAGTGGAAGCCGGTCTCCTTGAGCGCGTCCAGCGAGTTGGCGACGAGCACCTTGGGGTAACGCTCCGCGAGGTCGTTGACGATCGCGGACAGGCGCTTCTTGTCGACCGGCTCGTTGACGAAGGGGTAGTCCACGGGCAGCGTCAGGTTGAAGATCGCGCGACCCAGCGTCGTGTCGAGGACGAAGTCCCCACGACCCTCGGCGCCGAGCTCCACGCCCTCCGGCAGCTCCTGGCCCATCGGCGGGACGGTGTCCTGCAGCCGGACCTTGATGGGCGAGCCCAGCTCGATCTCGCCGGCGTCGAAGGCCATGCGGGCCTCGTCCGCCGTGCGGAAGGCACGGCCGGCACCCTTGCCGTTCTCGACCTCGGAGGTGAGGTGGAACAGCCCGATGATCATGTCCTGGGTGGGCATGGTCACGGGACGGCCGTCGGCCGGCTTCAGGATGTTGTTGGAGGACAGCATCAGGATGCGGGCCTCGGCTTGGGCCTCGGCCGACAGCGGCACGTGCACGGCCATCTGGTCACCGTCGAAGTCGGCGTTGAACGCGCCGCAGACGAGCGGGTGCAGCTGGATGGCCTTGCCCTCGACGAGCTGCGGCTCGAAGGCCTGGATGCCGAGGCGGTGCAGCGTGGGCGCACGGTTGAGCAGCACGGGGTGCTCGGTGATGACCTCTTCGAGGACGTCCCACACGACCGGGCGGGGGCGCTCGACCATGCGCTTGGCCGACTTGATGTTCTGCGCGTGGTCGAGGTCGACCAGACGCTTCATCACGAACGGCTTGAACAGCTCGAGCGCCATCTGCTTGGGCAGACCGCACTGGTGCAGCTTGAGCTGCGGGCCGACGACGATGACCGAACGGCCGGAGTAGTCGACGCGCTTGCCGAGGAGGTTCTGACGGAAGCGGCCCTGCTTGCCCTTGAGCATGTCGGACAGCGACTTCAGCGGACGGTTGCCAGGACCCGTGACCGGGCGACCACGGCGACCGTTGTCGAACAGCGCGTCCACGGCCTCCTGGAGCATGCGCTTCTCGTTGTTGACGATGATCTCGGGCGCACCGAGGTCGAGGAGGCGCTTCAGGCGGTTGTTGCGGTTGATAACGCGGCGGTAGAGGTCGTTAAGGTCCGACGTCGCGAAGCGGCCACCGTCGAGCTGCACCATCGGGCGCAGGTCCGGCGGGATGACCGGGACGCAGTCCAGCACCATGCCCGTGGGGCTGTTGCTGGTCGTCTGGAAGGCCGTGACGACCTTGAGGCGCTTGAGGGCGCGGGTCTTCTTCTGCCCCTTGCCGGTGGCGATGATCTCGCGCAGCAACTCGGACTCGGCGTCCAGGTCGAAGGTCTCCAGGCGCTTCTGGATCGCCGCGGCGCCCATGCCACCCTCGAAGTACAGACCGAAGCGGTCACGCATCTCGCGGTAGAGCATCTCGTCGCCCTCGAGGTCCTGGACCTTGAGGTTCTTGAAGCGGTCCCAGACCTGCTCGAGGCGCTCGATCTGCACGTCCGCACGCTTGCGGATGGCGTTCATCTCGCGCTCGGCGGAGTCCTTAAGCTTGCGCTTGACGTCGGACTTGGCACCCTCGGCCTCCAGGGCCGCGAGGTCGGTCTCGAGCTTCTTGGCGCGGGTCTCCACGTCGGCGTCACGACGGTTGACGTGCTCCTTCTTCTCGACCTCGATCTGCGCCTCGAGCGACGGCAGGTCGCGGTGACGCGACTCCTCGTCGACGGAGGTGATCATGTAGGCCGCGAAGTAGATGACCTTCTCGAGGTCCTTCGGAGCCAGGTCGAGCAGGTAGCCCAGGCGGCTCGGCACGCCCTTGAAGTACCAGATGTGGGTGACCGGGGCGGCGAGCTCGATGTGGCCCATCCGCTCGCGGCGCACCTTGGCGCGGGTCACCTCGACGCCGCAGCGCTCGCAGATGATGCCCTTGAAGCGCACGCGCTTGTACTTGCCGCAGTAGCACTCCCAGTCACGGGTGGGGCCGAAGATCTTCTCGCAGAAGAGCCCGTCCTTCTCCGGCTTCAGGGTGCGGTAGTTGATGGTCTCGGGCTTCTTGACCTCGCCGTGGGACCACTGGCGGATGGAGTCCGCCGTGGCGAGGCCGATACGCAGCTCGTCAAAGAAGTTGACGTCGAGCACGTGTGTCCTTCTCTCGTCTTGCGACTGATTCAAAGTCTGTGGGTCTGAACGGTGTTCGTGGCCGACCCCGGGTCGGGGCGGCGATCGATGTCGTGCGGGTCTCGGCCGTATGGCGGGCGCGGCTGCTCGGCCGTGCGGCTGGGCAGCCGCGCCTCGTCATACGTCACGAAACCGTCAGACCTCCTCGACGCTGCTCGGCTCGCGCCGGCTCAGGTCGATGCCGAGCTCCTCCGCCGCGCGGAAGACCTCCTCGTCGGCGTCGCGCATCTCGATGGTGTTGCCGTCGCTGGACAGGACCTCGACGTTGAGACACAGGGACTGCATCTCCTTGAGGAGGACCTTGAACGACTCCGGGATGCCCGAGTCGGGGATGTTCTCGCCCTTGACGATCGCCTCGTAGACCTTGACGCGGCCGGGGACGTCGTCGGACTTGATGGTGAGCAGCTCCTGCAGCGTGTAGGCGGCGCCGTAGGCCTCCAGGGCCCACACCTCCATCTCGCCGAAGCGCTGGCCACCGAACTGGGCCTTACCACCGAGCGGCTGCTGGGTGATCATCGAGTACGGGCCGGTCGAGCGGGCGTGGATCTTGTCGTCGACCAGGTGGTGGAGCTTGAGGATGTACATGTAGCCCACCGAGACCGGCTCGGGGAACGGCTCGCCGGAGCGGCCGTCGAACATGCGGGACTTGCCGGACTCGCCGACCAGGCGCTGCCCGTCGCGGGTCACGTTGGTCGACTCGAGCAGACCCTTGATCTCCTCCTCCTTGGCGCCGTCGAACACCGGCGTGGCCACGCGGGACCCGGCGGGGGCCTCGTGGGCGT
Source organism: Arsenicicoccus sp. UBA7492 (assembly GCF_002479615.1). Taxonomy (NCBI): domain Bacteria; kingdom Bacillati; phylum Actinomycetota; class Actinomycetes; order Micrococcales; family Intrasporangiaceae; genus Arsenicicoccus; species Arsenicicoccus sp. UBA7492. The sequence continues at coordinate 82,848 of NZ_DLOE01000003.1, forward strand.
CGGCCGGGATGCGGACGGCCCACTCGGCGCCCTCGGGGACGTTCCAGCCGCGGCTGGCCGCCCACCCGAGGTGGATCTCCAGGATCTGACCGACGTTCATGCGGCCCGGCACACCCAGGGGGTTTAGCACGACGTCGACCGGCGTGCCGTCCTCCAGGAAGGGCATGTCCTCGATCGGCAGGATCTTGGAGATGACGCCCTTGTTGCCGTGACGACCGGCGAGCTTGTCGCCGTCGGTGATCTTGCGCTTGTTGGCGACGTAGACGCGCACCAGCTGGTTGACGCCCGGGGGAAGCTCGTCGCCCTCCTCGCGGTCGAAGACCTTGACGCCGATGACCGTGCCGGTCTCGCCGTGCGGGACCTTCAGCGACGTGTCGCGGACCTCGCGGGCCTTCTCGCCGAAGATCGCGCGCAGCAGCCGCTCCTCCGGGGTCAGCTCGGTCTCACCCTTGGGCGTGACCTTGCCGACCAGCAGGTCGCCGTCGCGGACCTCGGCACCGATGCGGATGATCCCGCGCTCGTCCAGGTCCGCCAGGACCTCCTCGGAGACGTTGGGGATGTCCCGCGTGATCTCCTCGGCGCCCAGCTTGGTGTCGCGGGCGTCGACCTCGTGCTCCTCGATGTGGATCGAGGACAGGGTGTCGTCCTGCACCAGGCGCTGGGAGAGGATGATCGCGTCCTCATAGTTGTGGCCCTCCCACGGCATGAACGCCACGAGGAGGTTCTTGCCCAGGGCCATCTCGCCGCCGTCGGTCGCGGGACCGTCGGCGATCACCGAGCCGACCTCGAGCCGGTCGCCGGCGCTGACGATGACGCGCTGGTTGTAGCAGTTGCCCTGGTTGGACCGGGAGAACTTCATGATCCGGTAGGTCTGGTAGGACCCGTCGTCGTTGGCGACGCTGACCAGGTCGGCCGAGACCTCCTGGACCACGCCGGGCTTGGTCGCCAGGACCACGTCGCCGGAGTCGAGCGCCGTGCGGTGCTCCATGCCGGTCCCGACCAGTGGGGACTCCGAGCGCACCAGCGGCACGGCCTGACGCATCATGTTGGAGCCCATGAGCGCGCGGTTGGCGTCGTCGTGCTCCAGGAACGGGATCAGCGCCGTGGCGGCCGACACCATCTGGCGCGGGGACACGTCCATGTAGTCGACGTCCGCGGCCGGCACGAAGTCGACCTCGCCGCCCTTGGTGCGGACCAGGACGCGCTCCTCGGAGAAGCGACCGTCCGCCTCCATCGGGGCGTTGGCCTGCGCGATGACGAGCTCGTCCTCCTCGTCGGCCGACAGGTAGTGCACCTCGTCGGACACGACGCCCTCGTTGACCTTGCGGTAGGGGGACTCCACGAAGCCGAACGGGTTGATCCGCCCGTAGGACGCCAGCGAGCCGATCAGACCGATGTTGGGACCCTCAGGGGTCTCGATCGGGCACATGCGGCCGTAGTGCGACGGGTGGACGTCACGAACCTCCATGCCGGCACGGTCACGGGACAGACCACCCGGGCCCAGCGCGGACAGACGACGCTTGTGCGTCAGGCCGGACAGGGGGTTGTTCTGGTCCATGAACTGCGACAGCTGCGAGGTGCCGAAGAACTCCTTGATCGAGGCCACCACGGGGCGGATGTTGATCAGGGTCTGCGGGGTGATCGCTTCGACGTCCTGCGTGGTCATGCGCTCGCGGACGACGCGCTCCATGCGGGACAGGCCGGTGCGGACCTGGTTCTGGATGAGCTCGCCGACGTTGCGCAGACGGCGGTTGCCGAAGTGGTCGATGTCGTCGACCTCGACGCGCACGTCCACGCCCTCGCCGCCACGCGAGCCCGGCAGGGTCGCGTCACCGTTGTGCAGGGCCACGAGGTACTTGATCGTCGCGACGACGTCATCGATGCGCAGGACGGACTCGTCCAGACCCGCCTCGATGCCGAGCTTCTTGTCGATCTTGTAGCGACCGACCTTGGCCAGGTCGTAGCGCTTGGGGTTGAAGTAAAGGTTGTCCAAGAGAGCCTGGGCGGCCTCCTTGGTCGGCGGCTCGCCCGGGCGCAGCTTGCGGTAGATGTCCAGCAGCGCGTCGTCCTGGCCGGCCGTGTGGTCCTTCTCCAGGGTCTGGCGCATCGACTCGTACTCGCCGAACTCCTCGAGGATCTGCGCCTCGGTCCAGCCCAGCGCCTTGAGCAGCACCGTGACCGACTGCTTGCGCTTGCGGTCGACGCGCACGCCCACCATGTCGCGCTTGTCGATCTCGAACTCCAGCCACGCGCCACGGCTCGGGATCACCTTGGCGGAGTAGATGTCCTTGTCGGAGGTCTTGTCCGGGGTCCGCTCGAAGTAGACGCCCGGGGAACGCACCAGCTGGGACACCACGACACGCTCGGTGCCGTTGATGATGAACGTGCCGCGCTCGGTCATGAGCGGGAAGTCACCCATGAACACCGTCTGGGACTTGATCTCACCGGTGTTGGTGTTCATGAACTCCGCCGTCACGAACAACGGGGCGGAGTAGGTCATGTCCCGCTCCTTGCACTCCTCGATCGAGTGCTTCTCCTCCTCGAACCGGTGGTTGCGGAACGAGAGGGACATGGAGCCGGAGAAGTCCTCGATCGGAGAGATCTCCTCGAAGATCTCCTCCAGACCGGAACGGTTGGGGACGTCGTTGCGACCGGCGTCCTTCGCGGCGGCCACACGGGCCTGCCAGCGCTCGTTGCCGAGCAGCCAGTCGAAGCTCTCCGTCTGGAGCGCCAGGAGGTCCGGGACCTCCAGCGGCTCCTTGATCTTTGCGAAGGACAGACGACCGGAAGCCGTCTGAGCAGTGGACACAGTCTGGGTCGCGGGTCGCGAGGCAGCCAAGGATGGTCCTTCCACGGGCCTGGAGCTATGGAGTCGAAGCGAGCACGTGCCGCACGTCCACCAGGACGCGGGGCTATGAGGCAGCGCAAAGCGACAGCATAGTACAAGACGCCACCCTGCGTCCAGCCCGACTCCCCCGGGCCCAGGACCACGGACCTCACCGCCGGGGACACGGGCCTCACCGCCGGGGAGGCGGATGCCCCATCACTATGGGCGTGGCCTGGGACGGCGTCAAGGGCAACGCCCCGCGACGCGCCGATCGTTACCCCGATCGCCGCAGGCTGGCACACCCCGTGGGGATGGCGGACCGCCCGCGTGCGTGGCCGCCGTGAGCAGCGGCAGCACCGCCACCGCGCGCGCATCACGACGAGGCGGGTCGCATCCCGGGGGATGCGACCCGCCTCGTGAGGTGGATCAGTGGCCGGACGTCATCCGGCCCGAGATCACTTGAGCTCGACGGAAGCGCCGGCGCCCTCGAGGGCAGCCTTGGCCTTCTCCGCGGTCTCCTTGTTGACACCCTCGACGACCGGCTTCGGGGCGCCGTCGACCAGGTCCTTGGCCTCCTTGAGACCGAGGGACGTGAGCGCGCGCACCTCCTTGATGACCTGGATCTTCTTGTCACCGGCGGCGGTGAGGATGACGTCGAACTCGTCCTTCTCCTCCGCAGCGGCGGCGTCGCCGGCACCGCCGGCGGGGGCGCCGGCGGCCGCGACGGCAACCGGGGCGGCAGCGGTGACACCGAAGGTGTCCTCGAACTGCTTGACGAACTCGGAGAGCTCGATCAGGGTCATCTCCTTGAAGGCCTCAAGGAGCTCGTCGTTGCTGAGCTTAGCCATGGTGGCTTCCTTCCTGTCTGTGCCGTGAGTGGCGCGTGCTGGGTACGAGCGGATCCGAACGGATCAGCTCTCGTCGCCACCCGCGGCGACGTCGTCGGTAGCCTCGGCCGTGGCCTCGGCGGTGTCGTCGGCAGCCGGAGCAGCCTCGACGGGGCCCTCCGCCTCGACCTTTGCGCGCAGGGCGTCGACCACGCGGGCCGTCTGCGACAGAGGAGCGGCGAAGAGGTAAACAGCCTTGCTGAGCGAGGCGTTCATGGCGCCCGCCAGCTTGGAGAGGAGCACCTCGCGGGACTCGAGGTCCGCGAGCTTGGTGATGTCCTCGGGGCTCAACGGCTTGCCGTCGAGCACACCGGCCTTGATCACAAGGGCCGGGTTGGCCTTGGCGAAGTCACGCAGGCCCTTGGCCGTCTCCACCGCGTCACCGGTGATGAAGACGATGGCGCTCGGACCACTCAGGTGCCCGTCGAAGGCCGTGATACCGGCCTCCTCGGCGGCACGCTGGGTCAGCGTGTTCTTGACCACGGCGTAGGTTGCGTGCTCACGGATCGAGCCGCGCAGCTCCGAGAGCTGCTTCACGGTCAGACCGCGGTACTCCGTCAGCACGGCCGCACCCGAGTTGCGGAACTTGTCCGCGATCTCGGCGATGGCAGCGTGCTTCTCAGCGGTTGCCATGTGGCCTCCTTCCGTAGCGTGAAGCCGGTGGCCACATGAAAAAGAGCCCCGGCGCAGGCGCACGGAGCTCGAGGTCTCGCCAGGGGCGAGCACGATCGTCGTAGCCTGCGCTGGACGCCCCGTCACGGGACCTTCGTGCCGCTATCGGACCCGAGCAGGACTCGGGGTGATCACGGCAGACCGGCGGTCATTGGTCTCGCTAAGCGTACGGGGCGCCCGGCCCACCACCAAATCGGCTGGTCAGCGCGCTGTGCTGGTGCTGGCGCTGGCGGTGGGCGTGGATGTGGCTGCCGCGCGCTGGGAACCCGGCGCCGGAGCCACGTCGTCGGCCGCCGGCGCCTCGATCGACACCGGCTCGCCCCAGCGGGAGTACTCCGTGCGGTCCACGAGGTCGGACTTCTTGGTGGGGATGGTCGCCGTCACCGACGTGGGCGCACCGGACGCGTCGAGCACCACCACGAGCTTGACCGGCTTGGTGACGGCGCCGCGCAGGGCAGCGGGCGCCGACACGGCGTCGAGGTACTGGGTGGCCGGCACCGTGAACGCCACCTGCGCCCCGTCCCCGCGCGGGGTCCGGTCCCCCAGCAGGCCGCCCAGCATGGCCGTGAAGCGAGCAGGGTCGAGGGTCTCGGCCACGTGCGCCTGGGGGCCGAGCTTCTGGCTGATGGCGTCGGTGCCGCTCGGGTCGAGGAGCAGCCAGCGGCGGACGTCCTGCTTGGGCCTGGCGCCGGGCGTCGCCGCGGGCACGGGGACCTGGACGGTGCCCGCCCCCTTGACCCAGGTGCGGTCGCCGAGGTGGACGAGGGTGACGGCGCGTCCGGACGCGTCGACCTCGACCCGCATGGCCTTGGTCCGGGTGTCGACCTGGGCCTTGGCGGCGCCCGCCGGGGTGGTCATCGCCATGCGGACCGAACCCTTGGCGGCGACGAGGTCCTTGATCGTCTGCGCGAACTGGTCGCCGGGCACGCCCTCGCCGGACGGCACCGGCTGGGCGTTCGGATCCGGCGTGCTTCCCGCCAGGGAGGCCCCGTCGGTGGGCAGGGTCGCCGTGGCGGTCGTCGTCGGCGCCGAGGTCGCCGCCCCCAGCGTGGAGGTCGTCGTGTGCGAACCCGCGACGCACCCCGACAGCAGCAGCGCCGCGCCGAGAGCGAGGACACCGCCGGCGCGCCGCGAGACCCGCACGGGGCCTGCGGGGGGCGTCGGCCGGAGGTCGGGACGGGCAGCGCGCATGATCACCGATCCTAGAGGCCGGGCGGACGGCATACGGGAAGGCTCACCCGGGAAGCGCGATGCCCGGGCCGACGAGGTCGGTCCGGGCATCGCGGCTGGAGGTCAGGCTCAGGCCTGGACCTCCTCCTCGGAGGTGAGGTTGCGGGTGCGGTTGGCGTCCAAGGGGATGCCGGGGCCCGTCGTCGTCGCCATGGTCGCCTTGGTGATGTAGCGACCCTTGGAGGCGGACGGCTTGAGGCGCAGGATCTCCTCGAGCGCCGCCGCGTAGTTCTCCACCAGGTTCTTCTCGTCGAAGGAGACCTTGCCGATGATGAAGTGGAGGTTGGCGTGCTTGTCGACGCGGAACTCGATCTTGCCGCCCTTGATGTCGTTGACGGCCTTGGTCACGTCCATCGTCACGGTGCCGGTCTTGGGGTTGGGCATGAGGCCACGGGGGCCCAGCACCTTGCCCAGACGACCGACCTTGCCCATGAGGTCCGGGGTCGCGACGACGGCGTCGAAGTCGAGCCAGCCGCCCTGGACCTTCTCGAGCAGGTCGTCGGAACCGACGAAGTCGGCGCCGGCGGCGCGGGCGGCCTCGGCCTTGTCGCCGTTGGCGAAGACCAGGACGCGAGCGGTCTTGCCCGTGCCGTGCGGCAGGTTGACGGTGCCGCGCACCATCTGGTCCGCCTTGCGCGGGTCGACGCCGAGGCGGAAGGCCACCTCGACGGTCGCGTCGTACTTGTTGGACGCCGTCTCCTTGGCGAGACGGACGGCCTCCAGCGGGGCGTAGAGCTTGGCGTCGTCGATCTTGTCGGCGGCGGCGCGGTAGGCCTTGCTGCGCTTCATGTGCTTCTCCTTCGAGGATGTCGGGTGGCCCGGAGGCTCACCCTGCGGGAGTCGTGGTCGATCGGACCAGCGCTGGTCCTGCCACAGCGGACCCGGTGGGCCCGCAGGTCACGAGCTCAGGACTCGTAGCCGGGGGTGTTGATGCCCATCGAGCGGGCGGTGCCGGCGATGATGCGGGCGGCCATCTCGATGTCGTTGGCGTTGAGGTCGTCCATCTTCTGCTGGGCGATCTCGCGGACCTGGTCGGCGGACAGCGTCGCGACCTTGGTCTTGTTGGGGACGCCGGAGCCCTTGGGGACGCCCGCGGCCTTCTTAATCAGCTCGGCGGCCGGCGGGGTCTTGGTGATGAAGGTGAACGAGCGGTCCTCGTAGACCGTGATCTCGACCGGGATGACGTTGCCACGCTGGGCCTCCGTCGCGGCGTTGTAGGCCTTGACGAACTCCATGATGTTGACACCGTGCTGACCCAGGGCGGGACCGACGGGCGGGGCCGGCGTCGCGGCACCGGCCTGGATCTGCAGCTTGATGAAGCCGGAGACCTTCTTCTTGGGAGGCATGTGGAACTTCCTTGCTGTGTGATGGGCCGACGCCGTGGGCGATGACCCGGTTGCAGGACCGCCGCGGGGTGCCGCGGGGCCGGAGGGCTGCGATCAGATCTTGGCGACCTGGTTGAAGCCCAGCTCGACCGGGGTCTCCCGGCCGAAGATCGACACCAGAACCTTGAGCTTCTGGGTCTCGACGTTGATCTCGGAGACCGTGGCGTCGAGGGTCTCGAAGGGGCCCTCCATGACGGTGACCGACTCGCCGACCTCGAACTCCACGTCCACCGTGGGGCGCGGGGAGGCCGCCTGGCCGGAGCCGGTCTGACCGGCGGTGCCGGACGCGGCGGGGGCCGCGGGCTCCTCGAACTTGGGGGCCAGCATCGTGACGACCTCGTCGAGGCTCAGCGGCACCGGCTGGTGGGTGTGGCCCACGAAGCCCGTCACGCCCGGGGTGTGCCGCACGGCGCCCCAGCTCTCGTCGGTGAGGTCCATGCGCACCAGGACGTACCCGGGCATCCGCACGCGGCGGACGACCTTGCGCTGGCCGTTCTTGATCTCGGTGACCTCCTCCATGGGGACCTCCACCTGGAAGATGTAGGGCTCCATGTTGAGGCTGGTCACGCGGGTCTCGAGGTTGGTCTTGACGCGGTTCTCGTAGCCCGCGTAGGAGTGCACGACGTACCAGTCGCCCTCGAGCATGCGCAGGTCGCGCTTGAACTCCTCGAGGGGGTTGACCGCGGGGGCGTCCGGCACGGAGGGCTGCTCCTCCGTGTCGACCGGCTCGACAGCCTCGGCGTCGTCGGCCTCGGTGTCGGCGTCCACGGGGGTCTCGAGCGGCGCGTCCACGTCGGTGGCCTCGGCGGGCGTCTCGACGTCGAGGGCCTCGGTCTCGGTGGGTGCGTCGACCTCGACCTCGTCCGTCAGGACCTCGGTCGTCTCGACAGGAGCGTCGACGTCGGCCTCGTCGCGGGTGGCGAACGGGTCGTTCGAGGGCTGGTCGGACACGGTGCGGGCCTACTTCCTTGCTGGTGATCGGGCGGGTGCCGCCACGGGGCGATGCTGACCGGAGGGCCGGTCGGGCCGTCAGCTGCCGGCGAACGCCCAGAAGACGAGCTTGCCGATCCCGTAGTCGAGGGCCGCGACGAACAGCATGACCGCGATCACGAAGACCATGACGACCGTGGTGTAGGTGATCAGCTCCTCGCGGGTGGGACGGACGACCTTGCGGAGCTCGTCCAGCACCTGGGCGACGAACAACGCGATGCGTCCGAAGAAGCCACGACGGGTCGCGGTGTCGCGCCCAGCACCACCACGGGTGTTGACCTCGCTCACGGCCCCTCGTTTCGTCAGATGATCACGTGATCCGCAGGGCAGGAGGGACTCGAACCCCCAACCGCCGGTTTTGGAGACCGGTGCTCTACCAATTGAGCTACTACCCTTCAGGACGGTTCGAGCCGGCCGGCGCAGCACAGCGACGATCGACGCGGGATCCATCCAAGAGACGAGCATACGTCAGAGGGACGGCCCGAGGCGAACCGACGCGTGAGCCCAGCGACCGGCCGTGACGCCGGGCGGACGGCATACGGTCAGGAGCAGCCCTCGCCGCGCGCCCGCCAGGTCTGGAGGGCGCGCTCCCGCTCGGCTCCCTCGAGCAGGACGGGCAGGCCCTGGGTCACCCGGGCCGGGTCGAAGGTCATGGTGGGTGCGCCCGCGTCGCCCGGGACGGTCACCGTCAGGACGCCGGACGCGCGGGTCTCGGCGCTGCTCCCGCTGCCGAAGACGAAGTTGCCGATGCCGTAGGCCACCGCCGTGTCCCCCACGGTCGTCGTCGTCTGCAGCACGTGCGCGTGCGCCCCCACCACGACGGTCGCGCCCGCCTCGGCGAGCGCGGAGTCCGTGAGGACCTGACGAGGCGTCGGGCAGCGCTGCTTCTCGATCCCGGAGTGCAGGTAGACGACGATGACGTCGGTCGGACCGGCGGCGCGGGCCCGGCGCACGCCGTCGAGGAGCTTGTCGAAGCCCTCCTCGTCCCTGACCTTGGCCAGACCGGGCTTGCCGGGACCGGCCTTCCAGTCCAGGTGCGCGTCGAGGACGTCCGTCGCCCCGAACACCACCACCCTGCGCCCCTGGACCTGCGTCGACCAGGGCGCCCAGGCCTCGGTGTCGTCCTTGCCCAGACCCACCATCGGCACCGGCGAGGATGCCTTGGCGGCGAGCATCTGCGTCATGCCGCGGTCGCCGAAGTCCATCGTGTGGTTGTTGGCCGCCGTGACCACGTCGACCCCCTCCTTGTGCAGCGCACCCAGGATCGAGGGGCCCGTGACGAAGGTGAACGGCTTGGGCTGAGGTCGCAGCCCCGTGCGGTCGGCCGCCACGACCGTCTCGAGGTTGACCATCGCGAGGTCGGCGCGGGCGAGCAGCTTCCCCGTCGCGCCGAGGCCCTCGTCGACGATGCGCCCGGCGGACCCGTGGGCCTGGGTGTCGCCCCCGAACGCGAGGGTGATGGGCTGGGCCCCCGGCACGCCCTGGCGCCTGGAACCGGTCGTCGGCGAGGCAGTGCGGGGCGGCGCGACGGTCGAGCCGGCTCCGCCCGCGGCCGAGGTGGGGATGGCGGACGACCGGGCCGCCGGGGAGGCTGCCTCGCGTGCGAGCGTGGCCGGCGTGGGGTCGGGAGGGCCGAAGGCGTCCACGACCGAGAGGCCCCCGGCGGTGACGGCGGTCGCGACCACGGCCAGCAGCCCGACCGTGGTGCTGCGGCGGGCACGGCTGAGCAAGGGGTCTGGGCTGGGCATCGGTGACCTCGGTGAGCTCGACGACGGGCGGCGACAGGGCGTGCTGCGCGGCTGGGTGTGGCGGACGCTCCGGGTGGAGCGACCCCACCGTAGGCACAGCCCCCTGCGTCGGCGGCCGCGGCGCGCGGGCGGCCACCGTGGCCGAGCGTTCGCCACCGTCTGTGAGGATGACGACATGCCCCGCCCCCTCGACCAGCTCCCCAAGGCGCACCTGCACCTGCACTTCACCGGGTCGATGCGGCTGTCCACGCTCGCCGAGCTCGCGGCCACCGAGGGCCTGCGGCTCCCCCACGCCCTCGTCGACGAGTGGCCGCCGCGGCTCACCTCGGTCGAGTCGCGCGGGTGGTTCCGGTTCCAGCGGTTGTACGACGCCGCCCGGGCCTGCGTCCGGTCGCCGGAGGCCATGCGCCGGATCGTGCGGGAGGCGGCGCTCGACGACGCCAGCGAGGGGTCGCGGTGGCTCGAGATCCAGGTGGACCCGACGTCCTACGCGCCCTTCTGCGGGGGGCTGACCCCAGCCCTCGAGCAGGTCCTGGAGTCGGCGACCGCCGCGGCGGCGGAGTCCGGCATCGGGGTGGGCGTGGTGGTGGCCGCCAGCCGGATCCGCCACCCCATGGATGCCCGGACGCTGGCCCGTCTCGCGGCGCGGTACGCCGGCGAGGGCACGGGTGCGGTGGTGGGCTTCGGGCTGTCGAACGACGAGCACCGAGGCGCGGTCGAGGACTTCGCGCCGGCGTTCGGGATCGCCCGCGGTGCGGGTCTGGCCCTCGTGCCCCACGGCGGCGAGCTCGTGGGGCCGGAGGCCGTCATACGGACCCTCGACGCGCTCCTGCCCGACCGGATCGGCCACGGGGTGCGCGCCGCCGAGGACCCCCGGGTGTTGGAGCGGCTGGCCCGCGAGGGGGTCGCGCTGGAGGTGTGCCCCGGGAGCAACGTCGCCCTCGGGGTGTATGACGCCGCGCCCGCCGTGCCGCTGCGGACCCTGCTGGGCGCGGGGATCCAGGTGGCGCTGGGCGCGGACGACCCGCTGCTGTTCGGGACGCGGCTGGTGGACCAGTATCGCGCGGCGAGAGAGGTGCACGGGCTCGACGACGAGGCGCTGGCGGGGCTGGCGCGCATGTCGCTGCGGGCGTCGACAGCACCGCGCGACGTCGTGGCGCGGGCCGAGGAGGACATCGACGTGTGGCTGGCCCAGCCCGACGGCTGACTCGGTGCTGGTCGGTGCTGGTCGGTGCTGGTCGGTGCGGCGCTGCGTCTGGACGGGGCCTCGCGCGCGGATCTACCTGAGGTAGTCACATCCGCCTGGCGTGCGAAGGCGGGCAGATGTGACTACCTGAGGTAGGTCGGGAGGGAGAGGTTGACGAGGACCGGCTCGTTGACCAGCGTCACGCCGAATGCCTCGTGGACGCCGTCGCGGACCGTGCCGGCCAGGGCCAGGACGTCCTCGGCCGTGGCCCCGCCCCGGTTGGTGACGGCGAGGGTGTGCTTGGTGGACAGCGAGGCCTCGCCCGGCAGCCCGAAGCCCTTGGTGAAGCCCGCCTTGTCGATGAGCCAGGCGGCGCTGGTCTTGACCATGCCCTCCCCCGCGTCGAAGCGCGGCGGCTCCGGGCCGTCCGCCCCGAGGTGGGCGCGAGCCCGCTCCTGCAGGTCCGCGAACTCGCGCGCGAGCAGGATCGGGTTGGTGAAGAAGGAGCCGCAGGACCACGTGTCGTGGTCGTCCGCGTCGAGCACCATCCCCCGCCGGCGCCGCTGCACCAGCACGGCCTCGCGGGCGTCCTGCAGCGGCACGCGCGTGCCCAGCGGCACGTCCAGACCGGCCGCGAGGGCGGCATACGCCACCGGGCGGGAGAGGTCGGCGACCTCGAGCTGGAAGGCGACGTCGAGGACGACATAGCGGTCGGCGCCCTTGAACACGCTGTGGCGGTAGGTGAAGGCGCAGTCGTCGGGGAAGAACGTGCGGACGCGCTGCTCACGCCGGTCGTAGACGCGGACCTGCGCGATGGTCTGGGCGACCTCCTGGCCGTAGGCGCCGACGTTCTGCACCGGGGTGGCGCCGGTGAGGCCCGGGATCCCGGACATGGCCTCGATGCCCGCCCAGCCCTCGGTCACGGCCCGCTCGACCAGGCCGTCCCAGGACTCCCCCGCCGCCACCCGGACGAACGCGCCGCCGCAGTAGTCCTGCGACTGCACGTCGACGCCCTGCGTGGCGACCCGGACGACCGTGCCCTCGAAGCCCTCGTCGCTGATCACGAGGTTGGACCCGCCCGACACGAGCAGCAGCGGCTCGTCGGCGTCGTCGACCTCGCGCACCGCGTCGACGAGCTCGTCGGTCGTCTCCACGGTCACCAGCCGGGCGGCGGGGCCGCCGACGCGCATCGTGGTGAGCGGTGCGAGGGGCGCGTCGTGCTCGACCTGCATGGATGTCCTTCGGGGGATCGGAGGTATGACGGGTCCACCGGCGCTGAGGCCTGGTGACCCTGAGGCCTGGTAACGCTGAGGCCCAGTGACGCTGAGGCCAGGTGGCGCGGCGCCGTCAGAGGCGGACGACCGCGAGCGCGCGCCCGAGGACCTTCTTGCCCTCGCACGTGGCGCTGATCTCGACCGTAGCCCGTCCGTCCTCGACCTTCTTGACGACACCACCGAGGACGACCTCAGCTCCGGTGTCGTGAGGGACGACGACGGGGGCCACGAACTTGGTGGAGTACTCCACGACGCGGCCCGCGTCACCGCACCAGTCGACGACGACCTGGACGGCCGAGCCCATCGTGAGCATCCCGTGGGCGATGACGTCGGGCAGCCCCACGCCCGTGGCGAAGCGCTCGTCCCAGTGGATCGGGTTGCGGTCCAGGCTCGCGCCGGCATAGGCCACGAGCATCGCGCGGGTGATGGGCAGGGTCCGCTCGGGCAGGGTCTGGCCCACCTCGACCGCACCGAGATCGGTGCTGCTGGTGCTGCTGGCGGTCATGTCAGTCCTCTCCCCGGATGACGAGGGTGCTCGTCGCCGTGCAGCGGGCCTCGCCGCCGACGGTCGCGAGCTCGCTGCGGGTGGTCACCATCGCGTGGCCGCCGACGAGGCGGACGGTGTCGACGGTCATCGTCGCCACGACCTCGTCCCCGGCGGTCAGGGGGTGGTGGTGCACGAACTTCTGCTCGCCGTGGACCACGCGGCTGAAGTCGACACCCGCCTCCGGGTCCTCCATCAGCTGACGGTCGGCGTGCTGGGCGATCAGCACGGCGAAGGTCGGCGGGGCGACGACGTCGGCGTAGCCGCGGGCGCGGGCGACCTCGACGTCGGTGTGGACCTCGTCGACGGCTCCGACGGCCTCGGCGAACTCCGCGATCTTGGCCCGGCCCACCTGGTAGGGCGCCGTCGGCGGGTAGGTCCGCCCGGCGAACTGCTCGTTGACTGGCATGGGCGTCACCCTAACGGCGTCGTGCGGTTACCCGCCGGCTCGAGGGCGGCCCGTCGGGAGCTGACCGGTCGACGAGGGGGGCGGTGCGGCATACGAGCCGGTATGACGCACGAGCGCCGCCCCTCCGGGTGGAGAGACGGCGCTCGGGATGCGGAGGACGCGCTCAGCGGGTCTCGCGGTGCGCGGTGTGCTTCTTGCAGCGAGGGCAGTACTTCGCCAGCTCGAGCCGGTCGGGGTGGTTCCGACGGTTCTTCTTGGTGATGTAGTTGCGCTCCTTGCAGTCAGTGCACGCCATGGTGATCTTGGGGCGAACGTCTGCGGACTTGCTAGCCACGGGGCAACCTGCTCTCGGAGTGGGTGCCGGAGGATCCGGCCTTGCGAAACGATGAACTTGGTAGCGGGAGCGGGGCTCGATCCCGCGACCTCACGATTATGAGTCGTGCGCTCTAACCAGCTGAGCTACCCCGCCTTGGGACAAGCCCCACCGCGGTGGACGGGGCTTGCGAGAGCCCCCTGTCGGAATCGAACCGACGACCTTTTCCTTACCATGGAAACGCTCTGCCGACTGAGCTAAGGGGGCCCGAGTGCCTAGGCGCTCGGAAGTGCACTCGTTGGGAGTGCGTCGACCAAAATACACGGGTTGGGCCGAAGGATGAAATCGGGGCGACGCCCCCACCGCCTGCTCCGGCGCCAGCCCCCGCCGCCGCAGCACGTCGGCGCCCAGCATGTGAGCCCTACCATGGACGAAGGTGCCCGACGGCGCCAGCCATGCATAACATGGCGTTTGGTTGATCCAAAGATGTCGTGTCGATGAAAGCGAAGTGAGTTCGCCCTTATGGCCACCAAGGCAGTCCACCGGCTCGAGCGTGTCGTCATCCGGTTCGCAGGAGACTCGGGTGACGGCATGCAGCTGACCGGCGACCGGTTCACCTCGCAGACCGCCGTCCTCGGCAACGACCTGTCGACCCTGCCGAACTTCCCGGCCGAGATCCGGGCACCGCAGGGCACCCTCCCCGGCGTCTCGAGCTTCCAGCTGCACTTCGCCGACCACGACGTGCTCACGCCGGGCGACAACCCCGACGTCCTCGTGGCGATGAACCCGGCGGCGCTCAAGGCCAACCTGCCGGACGTGCCCCGCGGCGCCACCGTCATCGCCGACCAGGACGAGTTCACCAAGCGCAACCTCGGCAAGGTCGGCTACGACAGCAACCCGCTCGAGGACGGCTCGCTGGACAGCTATCACCTGCACGCCCTGCCGCTGACCTCGATCACCGTCGAGGCCCTGGCCGACTTCCCGCTGTCCCGCAAGGACAAGGAGCGGGCCAAGAACATGTTCGCCCTCGGGCTGCTGTCCTGGCTCTACACCCGGCCGCTGGACTCGACCGAGAGCTTCCTGTCCGCCAAGTTCGGCAGCAAGCCCGACATCCTCGCCGCCAACGTCGCCGCGCTGCACGCCGGCCACGCCTACGGCGAGACCACCGAGGACTTCGCGGTGGCCTACGAGATCGGCCCCGCGCCGATGCGGCCCGGGCTCTACCGCAACATCACCGGCAACACCGCCCTCGCCTACGGCCTCGCGACCGCCGCGCACAAGGCCGGTCTGCCGCTCGTGCTCGGCGCCTACCCGATCACCCCGGCCAGCGACATCCTGCACGCCCTGTCCGGCTTCAAGAGGTACGGCGTCACCACGATCCAGGCGGAGGACGAGATCGCGGGCATCGGCGCGGCGCTCGGCGCCTCCTTCGGCGGCGCCCTCGGCGTCACGACCACCTCGGGCCCCGGCATCGCCCTCAAGACCGAGACCATCGGCCTCGCCGTCTCGCTCGAGCTGCCCCTCGTGATCGTCGACGTCCAGCGCGGCGGCCCCTCCACCGGCCTGCCCACCAAGACCGAGCAGGCCGACCTGCTGCAGGCGATGTACGGCCGCAACGGCGAGGCACCGGTCCCGATCGTCGCCGCGCAGTCCCCCAGCGACTGCTTCGACGCGGCGCTGGAGGCCGTGCGCATCGCCGTGACCTATCGAACGCCCGTGTTCCTGCTCTCGGACGGCTACCTCGCCAACGGGTCCGAGCCGTGGCAGGTCCCCTCCGTGTCCGAGATCGCCTCGATCGACCCGGGCATCGCGACCGAGCCCAACGCCACCGCCGCCGACGGCACCCCCGTCTTCCATCCCTACCTGCGGGACCCCGACACCCTGGCCCGCCCGTGGGCGATCCCCGGGACGCCCGGCCTCGAGCACCGCGTCGGCGGGATCGAGAAGAAGGACGTCACCGGCGAGATCTCCTACGACCCCGACAACCACGACCGGATGACCCGGCTGCGGGCGGCCAAGGTCGCGGGCGTGGCCGGCATACCCGACGTCGAGGTCGACGACCCCACCGGCGAGGCCAAGGTGCTCATGCTCGGGTGGGGCTCGACCTACGGGCCGATCAGCGCGGGCGTGCGCTACGCCCGCTCCACCGGCGCCGAGGTGGCGCAGGCCCACATCCGCCACCTCAACCCCTTCCCCGCCAACCTCGGCGAGGTCCTGCGCGCCTACGACCGCGTGATCGTCCCGGAGATGAACATGGGCCAGCTCACCACGATGCTGCGCGCGGAATACCTGGTGGACGTGCGGGCGCTCACCCAGGTGCGGGGCCTGCCGTTCACGGCGAGCACGCTGTCCGACGCCATCCACGAGGCGCTGCACGAGCTGGACCCCCGTCATACCCCCGCTCCCGCGACCCCCAAGGAGGAGCGCGCATGACCACCATCGACCTCGGCATCCCCACCCACGGGCTCAGCGGCGTGCCGCGCCTCGCAGAGGGCGACGCCCCTCAGAACAAGAAGGACTTCACCTCCGACCAGGAGGTGCGCTGGTGCCCCGGGTGCGGCGACTACGCCGTGCTGGCCGCCGTGCAGTCCTTCCTGCCCGACCTGGGCCTCAAGCGGGAGAACATCGCCTTCGTCTCGGGCATCGGCTGCTCGAGCCGGTTCCCGTACTACCTCGACACCTACGGCATGCACTCGATCCACGGCCGTGCCCCGGCCATCGCGACCGGTCTGGTGACGGCGCGTCCCGACCTGTCGGTCTGGGTCGTCACCGGTGACGGCGACGGCCTGTCGATCGGCGGCAACCACCTCATCCACGCGATGCGCCGCAACGTCAACATGACGATCCTGCTGTTCAACAACCAGATCTACGGCCTGACCAAGGGGCAGTACTCCCCCACGTCCGAGGTCGGCAAGGTCACCAAGTCGACCCCGGCCGGCTCGGTGGACCACCCGTTCAACCCGCTCTCGCTGGCGCTCGGCGCGGAGGCGACCTTCGTCGCCCGCACCATGGACTCCAACCGCAAGCACCTGCTCGAGGTGCTGCGCGCGGCGGCGGAGCACCGCGGCACGGCCTTCGTCGAGATCTACCAGAACTGCCCGATCTTCAACGACGGCGCGTTCCAGCTGCTCAAGGACCGCGGCGAGGCGGCGGCCCGGCTCGTGCACCTCGAGGACGGACAGCCGGTCCGCGCGGGTGCCGACCACGTCGTCGTGCGGTCCGACTCCGGCTCGCTCGACGTCGTCCACGAGGGCTCGGTGACGGACGAGCGCCGGATCGTCGTCCACGACGCCGGCGCCGACGACCCCGCCCAGGCCTTCGCGCTGTCGCGGCTCGACTCCGGCGACCACCTGCACGTGCCCATGGGCATCTTCCGGTCCGTCTCCCGACCGACCTACGACGACCTCGTGCGCGGCCAGATCGCCGGTGCGGTCACCTCCGCCGGGGGCCCCGCGGGCGACGCCGACCTCGACGCCCTGCTGCGCGGCAAGGACACGTGGACCATCGGGTGAGGCTCGCCGGGCGGGCGGCCCGCCTCGCGTGGCGGGCCCAGCAGGCCGTATGGCGCCGACGCCCCTCCCTGCGGCCGGCTGCCCAGCCGGTGCTGGGAGCGGCGCCGGACCTGTCCGTCGGGGTGGGGTCGGGCGTCCCGCGCCCCGAGCACCCGCGTCCGCAGCTGGTGCGGACGCGGTGGCTGAACCTCAACGGCGAGTGGGAGTTCGAGACCGACCGCGGCGACAGCGGCTACGAGCGGGGGCTGGTGTCCCGCCCGCTGTCGGGCCGGATCCTCGTGCCGTTCTGCCCGGAGTCGACGGCGTCCGGCATCGGGGACGAAGACTTCCACGAGGCGGTCTGGTATCGCCGGACGGTGGTCGTGCCGGCGTCCTGGGCCGGGGCCGACGCGTGGCTGCACCTGGGCGCCGTCGACCACGACGCGACCGTGTGGGCCAACGGCGTCGAGATCGCCCGCCACCGCGGCGGGTTCACGCCGGTGTCCGCGCCCCTGTCCCGCGCCGGGGTGGGCCCGGGCGACACCGTCGAGATCGTCGTGCGGGCGCGTGACCCGCGCCGCGGGCCGCAGGCGCGGGGCAAGCAGGCGACGAGCTATGCCCGGTCGGGCTGCTTCTACACCCGCACCACCGGCATCTGGCAGACCGTCTGGCTCGAGGCCGTCCCACCGGTGCACGTGCGACGGCTGCACGTCTCGCCCGACCTCGCGGGCGGGGCGCTGGACGTGTCGATCCCGTTGAGCGGCAACCTGCCCGGTGGCCGGGTCGTCGTGGAGGTCACGCGCGACGCAGGGCTGGGCGACGCCGGTGCTGGGCCGGGGGACGACGGTGGCGGGTCGGGTGACGTCACGGACTGCACCGACGACGCCGACGCCGGGGCCGCCGTCGTGATCGCCTCCGCCACGACGCGATCCGACCTCGACCTCGCGCCACGGGTGCGAATCACGCTGCCGGAGCCAGAGATTCGTCCCTGGTCACCCGGCGACCCACACCTCTACGGCCTCGTCGTGCGGCTGGTCGACCGCGACGGGGAGGTCGTCGACGAGCTGGCGTCATACGCCGGGTTGCGCTCGATCTCGGTGCACGGCAACGAGATCCGCCTCAACGGCGAGCGACTGTTCCAGCGGCTCGTCCTGGACCAGGGCTACTGGCCCGAGACGCTGATGACGGCCCCGTCGGACGCCGCGCTCGAGCTCGACATCCGGCTGGGCCTGGCGGCGGGATTCGACGGAGCCCGGCTGCACCAGAAGGTCTTCGAGGAGCGCTACCTCTACCACGCCGACCGGCTGGGCTACCTCGTGTGGGGCGAGTTCGGCGACTGGGGCGCCAAGGTGCGCGAGGGGCACGGCGAGATCCAGTCCCCCACAGCGTCCTTCGTCACCCAGTGGGTCGAGGTGCTGCAGCGGGACGTCAACCACCCGTCGATCATCGGGTGGTGCCCGCTCAACGAGACCGAGCAGGACCTCGCCGACGACATCACCGTGCTGGACGACGTGACGCGGGCGATGTTCCTGGCCACCAAGGCGATCGACCCCACCCGACCGGTCATCGACGCGTCCGGGTGGTCGCACCGCGTGCCCGAGACCGACGTCTACGACGCCCACTGCTACGAGCAGCGACCGTGGAGGTTCCGGGTCCTCATGGAGGGGCTGGCCGCGGGCGAGCCCCTCGTCGACCTGCCCGGCCAGGACTGGTCCGTGCCGTACGCCGGACAGCCCTATCTCGTGTCGGAGTACGGCGGGATCTGGTGGGCGCCAGGGGGATCGGGTGACGCGTCCGGCGGAGCCGAGGGGCAGGACGGGACTCACGCCGAGGGGGCTCACGCCGACGGGACCGACCAGGACAGCTCGTGGGGCTACGGGCAGCGGGTGCGGGACCTGGACGAGCTGTACTCGCGCTACGAGGGGCTCACACGCGTGCTGCTCGACGACCCCGGCGTGGCGGGCTACTGCTACACCCAGCTCACCGACGTCTTCCAGGAGCAGAACGGCATCTACGCCTTCGACCGCTCCCCCAAGCTCGACGCCTCGCGGATCGCCGCGATCCAGCGGCGGCCGGCGGCATACGAGCAGGTCGACGACCGCTGAGCCCCCCACCTCATCCCCGACAGCGGGGAGCGGGGAGGTGCAGGGCCGGGGCGGTCAGCCGGTGACGAACCGGGCCAGGCGGTCGAAGCCCTCGGTGACGTCGGCCGGGCTGCCGGCGTAGGAGATGCGCACGAAGTGGCTGCCGTCCAGCGCCGGGTCGCCACCCGGCCGTGAGGGGGCGAAGTCCACGCCGGGGGTGAGGGCCACGCCCGTGCGCTCCATGACCTCGGTGCACCACGCGACCGAGTCGCTCGTGAGGTGCGCGACGTCGCACCACGCGTAGAACGCGCCGGACGGCGGCACCTGGTCGTGCACGCCGATCTCCGGCAGCCGCTGCAGCACGAGGTCACGGTTGTGGGCGTATCGCTCGACGTGCGAGCGCAGCTCGTCCTGCGCGTCCGGCGTGAGGGCGCCGAGCGCGGCCGCCTGGCTGACGGCGGGCGGGCACAGGTTGAGGTTGCCGAGGAGCAGCTCCACCGGCCGCAGCAGGTGGTCCGGCAGGAGCATCCAGCCGAGCCGCCAGCCCGTCATCGAGAAGTACTTCGAGAAGCTGCCGACGACGGCGGCCGCGCGGGAGGTGCTCCACGCCGTGGTGGGCTGCGCGCCGGCATACGAGATCCCGTGGTAGATCTCGTCGCTGACGAGCAGGACGTCGTTCGCCTCGCACCAGCGCGCGACGGCCGCGAGCTCGTCCGGCGGGACGACGGTGCCCGTGGGGTTGGCGGGGCTGGCGAGGATCAGGCCGGCTGGTGGGGTCGCGAGCGCCTCGAGCATCGCGATCGTGGGCTGGTAGGCCGTCTCCGGCCCGCAGTCGAGGTCGACGACGCGGCACCCGAGGGCCTCGAGGGTGTTGCGGTAGGCGGGGTAGCCCGGCCGGGTCACCACGACCTCGTCGCCGGCCTCGAAGGCCGCGAGGAACAGCGCCGTGAACCCTCCGCTGCTCCCCGTCGTGAGGATCACCTGCCCCGGGTGGACGTCGAGGTCGTATGTCGCGGCGTAGTGCTCGCAGATCGCCTCCCGCAGAACGAGGTCCCCCACCGCCTCGGTGTAGCCGAGCACCTGACCGTCGATCGCGGCGATGGCGGCGTCCCGCGCTGCCCGGGGTGCGCCCGTGCTGGGCTGACCGACGTGCAGGCCGATCACGTCCCCGTGCGTGATCCGCCGCCGCGCAGCGGACTTCATGACCTCCATGACGTGGAACGGCGGGACCTGGCCCCTCAGCGACATCCGGCTCATGCCCACCACCGTAGGGGTTGGTCGGCGTCGTCGTTCGTCAGGGTGCGGCGGTGCGGAGGTGCTGCGGGTCGCGCCCGGGCTGCGCGTCCTGCGCGTGCTCGTCGAGGTAGGCGTGGACGAGGGGCACGACCGCGGCGCCCTCGCCGGAGGCCGAGGCGACGCGCTTCATGGAGCCGGCGCGGACGTCGCCCACGGCGAAGACGCCCGGCAGGTTGGTGGCGAGCGACGCCGGCGGGCGGCCGTCGGACCAGCAGGTCTCGTCCGTGTCGGGCCCCGTGCGCACGAACCCGCGCTGGTCCAGGGACACCTTGGGCGGCAGCCACGCGCAGTGGGGCTGGGCACCGAGGAGGAGGTAGAGGCCGGCCGCCTCCACCCGTCGCTCGTCGCCGGTGGTGTCCCGCAGCGTGAGCCAGGCGAGGCGCGGGTCGCCGCCGCCGTCGACGACCTGGGTGCGGGGCAGGACGGTGATCCGACGGTTGCCGTCGAGCTCGCGGATCAGGTAGTCGCTCATGGTCGCTCGCAGGTCGTCGCGCCGGATGACGATCGTCACCGACCGGGCGAAGCGGCTGAGGTGCAGGGCCGCCTGCCCCGCGGAGTTGCCTCCTCCGACGACGTAGACGTCCTGGCCGGCGACCTCACGGGCCGAGGAGGCGGCGGCGCCGTAGTGCACGCCGCGTCCCACGAGGGCCTCCAGCGGCTCCACGCCGAGCCGGCGATAGGTCACGCCCGTCGCGATGACCACGGCGCGGGCCTCCAGGGCTGCTCCGCCAGCGACGGTGATGCGGTGCAACCCGCCGGGCCGCAGCTCGGCGCCGTGCACCCGCCCGGGCTCGAGCGCCTCGACGGGGTTGCCTGCGAAGAAGCGCGCCCCGAACCTGATGGCCTGCATGCGGGCTCGCTGCGCCAGCCGCATCCCCGAGATGCCGCGCGGGAAGCCGAGGTAGTTGCGGATCATCGAGCTGCTCCCAGCCTGCCCGCCGATGGCGTCGGCCTCGACGACGACGGTGGTGAGGCCCTCGCTGGCGCCATACACGGCCGCCGCCAGGCCCGCCGGACCGGCTCCGATCACGGCCAGGTCCGCCACGAATCCCTCACCCAGGGCGTCGAACCCGCCGTAGAGCGCGCGCCCCACGTCCGCGATGGTCGCGTCGACGATGGTCTCGCGCCCGTGCGCGACGATGACCGGGAGGACGGGGGTCTCGTGGCCCTCTCGAGCCAGGCCGTCGAGGATCGCCCGCCCCTCCTCGGAGCTGTCGACGACCGAGCGGCAGGGCATGCCCATCCGGTCGAGGAAGTCCCGGATCCCTGCGGTGCGAGGGCAGTTCGTCTCGCACACGATGGTGAGCATCGGCACCTCGGGGGCCGCGACCGTGGCGCCCCAGTCGGAGAGCAGGTCGGTGACGGCTGCGTGGAACTCCTCGTCCCGCGGCCCCCGCGGCAGCATGAGATAGGTGTCGATGGCGCCGCGCTGCTGCGCCTCGCGCATGGCCGGGAAGTGCTGCGTGGCGTCCGGACCGACGAGGAGCACGAGGCGCTTGGCCGTCGGCAGTGCCTGGTGCAGGACCCGCAGGGCCAGGAGCGCCGTGCTGTCGGGCAGCTCCACCTCGGCCGCGACCAGTGCCACGAGCCGCTGGCGCGCCGCGAACCCCTGGGCCACGTCGAGGGCCTCGTGCAGCCCGGTGGTGAGGACCAGGTCGTAGTCGGTGCCGTAGCGAGCCGCCAGCTCCCGCTCGATGTCGGGGCCGTGCGCACCGCTGACGACCAGGATGGCGGGGCGGTTGCGGTCCTCGGCAGGCATGGCGGTCAGTCTGCCGTATGACGGGGCGGGGTGCGCCTCCCCTGACGCGCACCCCGCCCCGAGCTCCTACAGCACCGCGCGGTGCCGTGTCAGCCGGCCGTGAACCAGGTGAGGGCGCCGAGCGCCACCGCGGCCAGCACGTAGACCCAGCCACTGGCGGCAGCGAGGGCCCGTCCCGCGGCGAGCCCACCGCCGGCAGTGTCAGATCGGTCGTAGCGGTCGCGACCATCCCGCGGGTCGCGGACCGGGTCGGTCGGACGGCCGGCCAGACGCCGGTTGCCGACCACGGAGCACGCCAGGAGCAGTGCCGCCACGAGGCCCATGACCAACGGATCCGCTGAGAACGCCGTCTGCTGGAGCACGACCGAAAGGGCGGTCGCGCCCACGAGCCCGGCGCCCAGGAAGAGGGACCCGGCCACCACGTGACGCAGCAACGCGGCCAGGACCCGCGCGGTCAGGAGCACGAACACGGCCAGGAAGGCGAACGAGGCCAGCTGACCGACAGAGATCTCGACCTCCTGCCCCAGGCGCACGGCCCGGACCGTGGCGGTGGCTGCCGTAAGACCCATCAGGCCCGCCACGACCGGCCCCAGGAGGCCCAGCCAATCCCTGGCCGTGGTGGTGATCAACAGGTCGTCCGGGAAGTCCAGGCTGGCGGCGTAGTCGTGCGGGTCGCCGAAGGCCTCGTGGGGGGTCTCACCGCTCTCCGCGCAGTGGGACTCGACGGCCGCGACGGCGTCGCCGATCGCGTCCCCGCGCACGTCTCGCAGCCGCAGCGCGATGACGAGCTCCTCGATCCACTTCCCGTCCTGTGCCGTCATGGTCATCACTGCTCCCCCTCGGAGATGAAACGTGTGGTGTGGTGGGCGAACTCCCGCCACTGGGTGGACTGCCACCCCAGGGCCTCTCGGCCGTCGTCGGTGAGCTGGAAGTACTTGCGGCCGGGGCCGCCGTCGCCCTGGCGCCACTCGGTGGTGACCTGACCGGCCGTCTCCAGGCGGCTGAGCAAGGGATAGAGCGTCCCGCCCTTGATCGCGCCGAACCCGTTGTCCTCGAGGGTCGTCGCGATGGCGTAGCCATAGGTGGGGCCGTCCGCCAGGACCCGGAGGACCGCCAGGGTGAGGAGTCCTCGGAGCCATTCGCTCGGCCACGGTTGCTGGGGCATGGCTAGACAGTATCTCTACTTAATCAGCCTGTCTACCTAGGGCGTCTGACTAGTTTACTCGGATCCGTCGCAGATCTTCGGGTTGGAAGCCGAAGATCTGCCACGGAGGCGAATGCAGGCTGGACGAGGGAGCGAGTGCGTACGAGGAGGCGGGCTTGAGCAGGCGGACGACTCAGATGCGGCCGGCTCGGCGACGGGCCTGACCGTGGCGACGACGGGCGCGCACCCGTGCCCTCTCGACTTGCTCGAGCAGGAGCGCGGGGGTGTCGAGCATCGCCTTGCTCACCCGCACGAACTCCACCCCGAGGTCGCGGACGTCGTCCTCGCGGACCTTCTCGCGCAGCAGCACGTCGTTGCGCGTCGTGTCCTGCGGGCCGGCGACGTACTTGACCTCACCGTCATGCTCGAGGGCCACCCACTCCCCCTCGAGCATGGCGTCCAGTCGCCTGGGCCCGCGCCGGGTCATGACCGGCACCTGGGGCTCTAGGCGGTATCTCAGGCCGTGCGCCACCCACGTCATACGAGACTCTCCGGGGGACTCGTGCCTCACGTCCACGAGGTGCAGGACCGCGGCGAGGCGCGCCACGCTCCGACGGCCAGCGCACCGACCTGGCGGTCCACCACCCGCGCCGTACGGACGAGATCCGCCCCTCTCGCCGTGCCGAGGCGAGGTCTGCCGACGTGACACCGCAGGCACGAGCCTCCGCCGTCGAGAAGACGGGGCGGGCGATCAGCTCTGGGGGAGGTCCATGCGGGCAGGGTGGCCGGACCGGTGCCCGCGGCGAACGTCCTGGCGCCACCCTGTGGACGGCGGCGCGGCAATCCGCGCGCGGCGATCGCCCTGTGGACGAGGCGGCCCTCACGCGCCTCGCAGATCTCCGGGTTGCAACCCGAAGATCTGCGAGGGAGCCGAGGGGGGGAGGGGCGGTCAGGCCTGGCCGACCTGGCGCAGCAGGTCCTGGAACCAGTCCTGCGAGGCGTCGAACGCCTTGTGCCCCGCGATGCGCCTGACTCGTGCCATTTGAGG
>NZ_DLOE01000011.1:0-70453 GCF_002479615.1 Arsenicicoccus sp. UBA7492
CCCCCGCCGGGGGGGGCCCGCCCCCCCGCCGCATCGTCCTGCTCTGGTCCGAGGCCCACGTGCTGCGCGAGGCGGACCCGGCCGGCTTCGACGAGCTCGTGTCGGTCCTGTCCGAGGCGCACCAAGGACTGTGGCGCTCCGAGCGTGACGCCGCCGTCACCGGCGACGAGCACGAACGCGTCCTCGAGACCGTCCTCGTCCCCGCCACCGACGCCGCGCGGATGGACCCCACGGATCCCGCGATCCAGTGAGCCGTATGCCGTCCGCTCGCCGCCTCGCAGCCCTGCTGCTCGGCGGCGGCGTGCTGCTCGCGGGGTGCACGACTCCGGCCACCCCGGGCGGTGACGGCGACCCGACGACGACGGCGGCCACCGGCATACGGCCTGCGACCCCCACGACCAGCACGACCAGCACGGCCGGCACCACCAGTCCCCGCTCGACCAGTCCCCGCTCGACCAGTCCCCGCTCGACCAGTCCCCGGTCGAACAGCCCCCGGTCGACGGGCCGGTCGATCCCACCCTGCTCGCCGCAGGAGCTGCCCGCCCAGGTGCCCCCGGTGATCGAGGCGATCCGCGCGGGCGGCCCGTTCCGGCACCCGCGCAACGACGGCGTGACCTTCGGCAACCGCGAGCGCCTGCTGCCGCTGGAGCAGCGCGGCTACTACCGGGAGTACACCGTGCCCACGCCCGGTGCCTCGACCCGCGGCGCCCGCAGGATCATCACCGGCGGCGGCGCGGCGCGCAGCCCGCTGCACTGGTACTACACGGCCGACCACTACGAGAGCTTCTGCGAGATCCCGCGGCCCTGACTGCCGCCCATGGGACTCGCGAACAGGACTGGTGCCCGGCGCCGCCCGGACAGCCTGGGGCCGCGGGGCCCGCGTGGTGCAGGCTGGTCCCATGGCAGGCAAGCAGGCGCAGCGACTCAGCAGGGTCATCGCGCGGTACGCGAAGGACCTCCCCCAGGTCCAGGCGGCGACGGACGAGTACGTCGCGCTGGTGACCCAGCTGCTCGACGACGCCGGCATCAACTACCTCGCCGTGACCGGGCGGGCCAAGTCCGTCGAGTCCTATGCCGCCAAGGCCGCGCGTCGTGTCGGCGGCCGGCTCGTCCACCGCCACCCCGAGACCGAGATCACCGACCAGGTCGGCGTGCGCGTCGTGACGTATGTCCTGGCCGACGTGGAGGCCGTGGCCCAGCTGCTCGGCGCCCAGCTCGTCCTGCTCGACGACCGCGACATGGGTCAGGAGACCGCCGCCCAGGGCCGGTTCGGCTACTCGAGCCGGCACCTGCTGGTGCAGCTCGACCCCGCCCGCGAGAGCGCCGGCGGACCGATGGCCGGGCGCAAGGCCTCGGTGCAGGTCCGCACCGTCCTGCAGCACGCGTGGGCCGAGTTCGAGCACGACATCCGCTACAAGGGCTCGGTCCCCGAGGAGCACGGCCCCGACCTCGACCGTCGCTTCACCCTCGCCGCGGGCCTGCTCGAGCTCGCCGACCAGGAGTTCTCCACGATCCGCGAGCGCCTCCGCGACGCCGGCGGCCCCTCCACCGAGACCGACGAGGACGACCCACGCATCAGCGGGTCGGACCTCGCGGCCTTCCTCGCCGGGCAGTTCGCCGAGGCCGGCTGGTCCCGCACCGACCACTACTCGTGGGTCTCGGGGCTGCTGCTCGAGCTCGGCATCACCTCGCTCGCCGAGCTGCGCGACGTCCTGCGCGGCGTCGACCACGCCGCCATCGAGGCGCGGATGGCCTACCACTACCCGCCCGGGGCGGTCCGCCGCCTCGACGACGCGCTGCTGTGGGCCTTCGGCGAGCGGTATGTCGCCCTCCACGGCAACGCCCACCGCCGTCCCCTGCTCGGGGCCCGCCTGGAGCGGCTGCGCAGCGACGCCTGACCGCACCTCCATCCCCGGCGCGGTT
This sequence comes from Arsenicicoccus sp. UBA7492, assembly GCF_002479615.1. NCBI lineage: Bacteria > Bacillati > Actinomycetota > Actinomycetes > Micrococcales > Intrasporangiaceae > Arsenicicoccus > Arsenicicoccus sp. UBA7492. The sequence goes on from NZ_DLOE01000011.1 coordinate 1,924, forward strand.
AGCCCCACCCCCCATTGCGCGGCCAGTCGTCAGATGTCTACAGTGGACTCACATCCATTCGGATACGAGCGTGTTACTCGCAAGAGGCATTACTCGGGGCCGGAGCGTGAGCTCCTCCTCTGACGTGCTGCCTCTTTTTTTGCTGCCTCCGTCGAGCGCTGCGGCCTCCGGGAACCCATCGGGTCCTGCACCCGAACCATCACCGCACCCCCGGCGAGCGCGCCGGACTCACGAGAAGGGCCAGCACAGTGGCTGAGCCAGTACGCAACTACCCGCAGCTCGCGCACGACATCCTCGATCGCGTGGGCGGCGAGGCCAATGTCTCCAACGTCGCCCGGTGCGCCACGCGACTTCGCCTGGTGCTCAAGGAGACCCCCGCCGGCGCCAAGGAGTCCGTCTCGCGCCTGCCGGGCGTCATCACCGTCGTGGAGAACGGCGGGCAGTTCCAGGTCGTGATCGGTCCCCACGTCGGCGAGGTCTACGACGAGTTCGTCGCGCAGGGCCGCCTCGACGAGCTGAGCGGCGGGGACGCACCCAAGCAATCGGTCGTCAACCGCGTGATCGCCACGATGTCAGCGGTGTTCGCGCCGTTCATCTACGTCCTCGCAGCCGCCGGCATCCTGCAGGGCGCGCTCATCCTCATCACGATGGCCGCCCCGGACTTCGCCAAGACGGGGACCTACGAGGTGCTGTCGTTCATGTCCTGGACGCCGTTCACCTTCCTGCCGATCTTCATCGCCATGACCGCGTCCAAGCACTTCAAGACCAACACCTTCATCGCCGTGCTGTGCGCCGCCGCGATCATGAACCCCACGTGGGGCGAGATCGCCGCCCGCATCGGCAAGGGCGAGGGCGTCACCTTCGCCGGCATCCCCCTCACCGAGACGGTCTACACCAGCTCGGTCCTGCCGCCGCTGTTCCTCGTCTGGCTCCTGTCCTACCTCGAGCGATTCCTGAGCAAGCACCTGCGCGGTACGGCCAAGCAGCTGCTGACCCCGTTGTTCTGCCTGCTGATCATGGTCCCGCTCACGCTCATCGTCATCGGCCCGCTGAGCGCCGGCGCGGCGAGCGGCATCGCCAACGGCTACAACTGGCTCGTCGAGGCCGCGCCCCCGGTCGCCGCCGCCATCATCGGTGGTCTGTGGCAGATCGCCGTCATCTTCGGCGTCCACTGGGGCGTCACCCCCATGGTCCTGGACAACTTCGACCGCTTCGGACAGGACTCCTTCCAGGCCTTCCAGACCGCCGCCGTCATCGGCCAGGTCGGCGCGGCGTTCGGCGTCTACCTCAAGTCGCGCAACAAGGAGCTCAAGGGCGTGGCGCTGTCCGCCACCGCCCCCGGCCTCTTCGGCATCACCGAGCCCGCCCTCTACGGCGTCACGCTGCGCTTCAAGAAGCCGTTCATCATGGGCTGCATCAGCGGTGCCGTGGGGGCGATCATCATCGCGGTCTTCGGTGCGCGCTACTACGCCTACGCCGGCCTGCCCGGCCCGCTGACCATCGTCAACGCCCACAAGCCGGGGACGTCCTCGCTGCTGTGGGAGGCCGTCGGGTGCCTCGTGGCCTTCGCCCTGGCCGCCGCCCTGACCTATGTCGTGGGCTTCGACGACCCCACGTCCGACCTCGGCACGGACATCGAGCCCGACGAGACGACGACCAGCACCATCGGGGCCGCAGGCGCTGCAGCCCTCGCGACGGGCGACAGCGGCACCGTCGTCTCCTCCCCCGTGAGCGGCCGCCTCGTCCCCATGGCTGACGTCGCCGACCCCGTCTTCTCCTCCGGTGCCATGGGCAGCGGCGTCGCGATCGAGCCGACCGGCAGCCGGGTCTACGCGCCGTTCGACGGCACGGTGGTCGCCCTCATGCCGCACGCCGTCGGCGTCCGCTCCCACGACGGCCTCGAGCTGCTGATCCACGTCGGCCTGGACACCGTCAAGCTCGACGGCCGCGGCTTCACCGCGCACGTCGAGAACGGCGCCGCGGTCAACGCCGGCGACCTGCTCATGGAGTTCGACCGTGATGTGATCGAGGAGGCCGGGTATGCCGCCACCACGGTCCTGGTCGTCACCAACACCGCGTCATACGCCGCCGTCGTCGCGGACGGGGACGGCACGGTCGAGCACGGCGACGCCGTCATCACGGCCGTCCGGGCCGCCACCCCCGTCACCAGCGCCTGACCCCGCACCCGCACGAGCACGAGGAGAGCACCATGAGCACGCTTCCCGACACCTTCCTGTGGGGTGGCGCCGTCGCGGCCCACCAGCTCGAGGGCGGGTGGGACCAGGGCGGCAAGGGCCCCAGCGTCGTCGACGTCCTCACGGCCGGGGCCCACGGCGTCCCGCGCCGCATCACCCAGGACGTCGAGCCCACCGAGTTCTACCCCAACCACGAGGCCGTCGACTTCTACCACCGCTTCCGCGAGGACATTGCGCTCTTCGCAGAGATGGGGCTGCGCTGCTTCCGGACCTCGATCGCGTGGAGTCGGATCTTCCCCCGCGGCGACGAGACCGAGCCCAACGAGGAGGGCCTGCGGTTCTACGACGAGCTGTTCGACGAGCTGCTCGCCCACGGCATCCAGCCCGTGGTGACCCTGTCGCACTTCGAGCTGCCGCTGCACCTCGCCCGGGGGTACGGCGGCTTCCGCAACCGCGAGCTGGTCGGGTTCTTCGAGCGGTTCGCGCGGGTCTGCTTCGAGCGCTACGCCACCAAGGTGCGCTACTGGATGACCTTCAACGAGATCAACAACCAGATGAACACCGACGCGCCGATCTTCCTGTGGACCAACTCCGGCGTCACGATCGAGCCGGGCGAGGACGCCCAGGAGGTGATGTACCGCGCGGGTCACCACGAGCTCCTCGCCAGCGCCCGCGCCGTCGCCATCGGCCACGAGATCGACCCCGAGCTGCAGATCGGCTGCATGATCTCGAGCGCGACGATCTACCCCTACTCCTGCGACCCGGCCGACATGATGGCCGCGCAGGAGGCCAACCACGACCGGTTCTTCTTCCCCGACGTGCACGTGCGCGGGCACTACCCGCGCTACGCGCTCACGACGTTCGAGCGGGAGGGCTGGGACGTGGGCATCCTGCCCGGCGACGAGGAGATCCTCGCGGCCGGCACGGTCGACTACGTCGGGTTCAGCTATTACATGTCGATCGTGGTGCGGGCCACCGACGACAAGGACGCGGACGAGTCGAACGTCGTGTCCGGCGGGCTCAAGGGCGCCGTGGCCAACCCGCACATCCAGGCCACCGAGTGGGGCTGGCCCATCGACCCGGTCGGCCTGCGCTACACGCTCAACGTCTTGTCCGAGCGCTACGACCTGCCGCTGTTCATCGTGGAGAACGGCTTCGGCGCGGTCGACGAGGTCGAGGCCGACGGGTCGATCCACGACCCGGAGCGGATCGCCTACCTGCGCGACCACGTCGAGCAGATGATGCTCGCCGTCACGCACGACGGCGTCGACCTGCTCGGCTACACGCCGTGGGGCATCATCGACCTCGTCTCGTTCACCACGGGCGAGATGAAGAAGCGCTACGGCATGATCCACGTGGACCGCGACAACGAGGGCAACGGCACCATGGAGCGCCGCCGCAAGGACTCGTTCACGTGGTACCAGCAGGTCATCGCCACCAACGGCACCGCGCTCTGAGGCTCGGAGCCACGCAGCATCCGGCGGGTGCCGGTCGGCCAGCAGAATCGGCCGGCCCCCGCCACCGCACGAGAGGAGGCAGGATGCAGGTCGTCCGGGTCCTCAACAACAACACCGTCCTGGCCAGCCGCCCGGACGGTAGCAAGGTCGTCCTCATGGGCAAGGGGCTGGGCTTCGGCCGGCGCCTGGGCGACCCCGTCGACCGGTCCGCGATCCAGCACACCTTCGTCCCCGACGGGTCGCACCCCATCGGGCGGCTCGCCGATCTGGTCGGCGACCTGCCGATCGAGATCACCCAGACCGCCGGCACGATCATGAGGATCGGCCACGAGCGCACGGGCGTCCCCGTGACCCAGGCCCTGCTGCTGGCCATCGCCGACCACCTGGCCTTCGCGGTGCGTCGCGGCGACCACGGTGCAGCGGCATACCCGCTGGCCTGGGAGGTGTCCCAGCTGTTCCCGGACGAGCTGGCCGTGGGGCGCGCGGCGCTCGAGCTCATCGCCACCGACCACGGCGTGCGCCTGCCGCCGGAGGAGGCGACAGCCTTCGCGCTGCACTTCGTCAACGCCCAGCTCGCGGGCGGCGACCTGAGCCGCACCGTCGCGATGACCCGCCGCATCACCCAGCTGCTCGACGTGGTCGCCGCCGCCATGGACGTCCCCCTCGACCACCAGTCGATGTCCGTCGCGCGGTTCGTCACGCACCTGCGGTACCTCTTCGTCCGGCTGGAGCAGGAACGTCAGATCGCCGACACCCCGTCCCTGCTGGAGGAGTCGGTGCGGGCCGCCCACCCGCGGTCCTACCGCGCGGCCGAGCGGGTCCGCGAGGTCCTCGAGATGGACGGGCGTCACCTCCTGGACGACGAGGTCACCTATCTCGCGCTGCACGTCGCCCGCCTCGCCAGCGACAGCGACCGGCCGACCTGATCCCGCCCAGCCTGGGGAGCACGTGGAGAACGTGCGCTCCCAGCTCACGAAGGTCGCATCCGGGCCACCCCCACCAGACATCTGAGCGCTCCGAGCTCACGAAGGTCGCATCCGGGCCACCCCCACCAGACATCTGAGCGCTCCGAGCTCACGAACGCCGCGCCCCAACGCGGCGGTGGCGGAACTAGGCTCGTCCTCATGGGATTCGACGAGGGCCGCGACGAGACCATCCGCTACCACGAGGAGCTCTACTCCGCGCCTGAGGCGCACGATCCTGACGCCTGGCTCAACCGGCCGGCGCCGATCGTGATGGACGCGCTCGCGCACCTCGACCGGACGCGCCCCGTCCGCGTCTATGACCTGGGCGCCGGATCGGGGCGGCACGCCATACCGCTGGCGAGGGCACTGCCCGCGGGCTCGCGCGTGGTGGCGGTCGACCTGCTCGACATCCCGATCCAGCAGCTCAAGGAGCGCGCCGCCCACGAGTCGGTGGGCGACGTGGTGATCCCCGTGGTCGCCGACCAGGAGACGTACGAGTTCGACCGTGGCCCAGCCGATCTCGTCCTCGGGGTCTCGACGCTGGAGCACGTGTCCAGCCGGGACGCCTTCGTGGCCCTGCTGGAGCGGATGCGCGACGCGACCGCCCCGGGCGGCGTCCACGTGCTGGTGATCGCGACCGACCGGCGCGAGGTCGTCGACGGCGAGACCCGGGCGGCCCGGGTCGAGCTGGACCTGGGCCACGACGACGCGTGCGCGATCCTCGAGCAGGTGTATGCCGGGTGGCAGGTGCACGAGAGCTCGTCGCCGCAGACCTCGGTCGCCGAGGACCGCGACGGCCAGGCCTACGACCTGGTGTCCCGCAACGTCCGACGCGTCCTGCAGCGACCGGCCGACTGACCCGCGCCCCGACGCGCTGCCACCCGAGTCGCACCCCGCCGCGGGGAATACCCCATGGGGGTATACAGTTGATCCCATCATGAGCAGCGACACGTGCCCGCACCCGCCCGCCCCGGCCTACGTCGAGAGCGACCACAAGGACGCCTACCTCAAGCGCCTCAAGCGCATCGAGGGCCAGGTCCGCGGCGTGCAGCGCATGGTCGACGAGGACACCTACTGCATCGACGTCCTCACCCAGATCTCGGCGATCACCAAGGCGCTGCAGGCCGTCAGCCTCGGCCTGCTCGAGGACCACATCGGGCACTGCGTCGTCGGCGCCGCCCGTGAGTCCGACGAGGCCGCCGCCGCCAAGGTCGCCGAGGCCTCCGCCGCCATCGCCCGTCTCGTCAAGAGCTGACCGCACCACCCACCCCACCCCCGACAACGTGAGCGTTCCACCCGAGAATGCCGGACGAAACACTCACGATCCTGGGACGACAAGGAGATCCGACATGAGCCAGACCACCACCATCACCGTCAACGGCATGACCTGCGGCCACTGCACGAGCGCCGTCACCTCCGAGCTCAAGGAGATCCAGGGCGTCACCGACGTCGCGATCGACCTCGTCGCGGGCGGCGACTCCCCGGTCACCATCACCAGCGAGGGTCCCGTCGACCCGGCCGCGATCACGGCCGCCGTGGACGAGGCGGGCTACACGGTGGTCTCGTGACCGCGACCCGTATGACGACCAGCCCGCCCGACGAGCAGCAGGCCGAACGCACGGTCGACCTCGCGATCGGCGGCATGACCTGCGCCTCCTGCTCGAGCCGGGTGGAGCGCAAGCTCAACAAGCTCGACGGGGTGCAGGCGAGCGTCAACCTCGCCACCGAGAAGGCCCACGTCACCTATCCGACCGCCCTCAGCGTCGCCGACCTGGTCAAGGTCGTGGAGCAGACGGGCTACACCGCCTCCGAGCTGCGGGCGGGGCGTCGAGCGGGGTCCGGCGAGGGCCTCGCCGAGACCGAGACGGGGGCCCAGGCCGGCAGCGGCCCGGCATACGCCATCGACCAGGTGATGAGCCGCGCGTCCCTGCGCACCCGGCTCGAGATCGCCCTGCCGCTGACCGTGTTCGTCGTCGTCATGGCGATGGTTCCGGCGGCGCACCACCTGCTGGGCGGCGTGCGGCCGTGGGCCGAGCTGGTGCTGACGATCCCCGTCGCGATCTGGGCGGCGTGGCCGTTCCACCGGTCCGCCGTGATCAACGCCCGCCACAAGGCCTCGACCATGGACACGCTGGTGTCGATCGGCGTGACCGCGGCCTTCTTGTGGTCGGTCGTCGCGACGTTCGCGGGCAGCACCGGGCACATGTACTACGAGGTCGCGGCGGTCGTCACGACCTTCCTGCTGGCCGGTCGCGTCGCCGAGCACCGGGCCCGCACCGCCGGGCGATCGGCGCTCACCAGCCTGCTCGAGCTGGGCGCCAAGGACGTCGCGGTGCAGCGCATCGACCCGCAGACCCGCGTCACCCGCGAGGTCCGCGTGCCGATCGAGGAGCTGCAGGTCGGTGACCAGTTCGTCGTCCGCCCCGGCGAGAAGGTCGCCACCGACGGCATCGTCGTCGACGGCAGCTCCGCGCTGGACCGCTCGGTCGTGACCGGCGAGTCGATCCCCGTGGACGTGACGCCCGGCGACGAGGTCACCGGCGGCACCACCAACGCGCACGGCCGACTCATCGTCCGCGCGACCCGCGTGGGCTCCGAGACGACGCTCGCGTCGATCACCCGCCTCGTCGAGGCCGCCCAGACCGGCAAGGCTCCGGTGCAGCGGCTGGCCGACCGGATCTCCGCGGTCTTCGTGCCGGTGGTGCTGGTCATCGCGGTGCTGACCTTCGCCGGGTGGCTGGTCGCCGGGCAGGGCGCGGCCGCTGCGCTGTCGGCCGCCGTGTCGGTCCTCGTCGTCGCGTGCCCCTGCGCGCTCGGTCTCGCCACCCCCACGGCGCTGCTCGTCGGCACCGGCCGGGGCGCCGAGCTGGGCGTGCTCATCAAGGGCCCGGAGATCCTCGAGTCCACGCGCCGTATCGACACCGTCGTGCTGGACAAGACCGGCACCGTCACGACCGGCAAGGCCACCCTCGTCGACGTGACGCCGAGCGGACGGCTGACCCCGACCGCCGCCCTGCAGGCCGCCGCCTCCGTCGAGGCCGGCTCCGAGCACCCCGTCGCCCAGGCGATCGTCCGCGCCGCCCAGCAGCGCGACATCGAGCTGCGCCCGATCACCGACTTCACCAACCTGCCCGGCATGGGGGCGCGCGCCACCATCAAGGGCACCGAGGTGACCGTCGGCAAGGCCAGCCTGTTCGACGTCGTCCCCGGCGACCTCGAGGGTCTGGACCGCGTGGGCACCACCGTCCACGTCGGGTGGGGTGGCGTCGCGTACGCCGCCCTCACCGTCGCCGACGAGGTCCGCCCGACGTCCCCCGCCTCGCTCGAGGCGCTGCGCGACCTCGGCCTGCGCACCATGCTCCTCACCGGCGACAACAAGCGGACGGCCCGTCAGGTGGCCGAGGAGGTCGGCATCAACCCGGCCGACGTCATCGCCGAGGTGCTGCCGAGCGACAAGCACGAGGCGATCGCCCGGCTGCAGCGCGAGGGCCGGGTCGTGGCCATGGTCGGCGACGGGGTCAACGACGCCGCCGCCCTGGCCCAGGCCGACCTCGGGCTGGCGATGGGCAGCGGCACGGACGTCGCGATCGACTCCGCGGACATCGTGCTGGTGCGCCCCGAGATCGGGGCCGTGGCCGACGCCATCGGCCTGTCCCGGCGCACGCTGGCGATCGTCAAGCAGAACCTCGCCTGGGCGTTCGGCTACAACGTCGTCGCGATCCCGCTGGCCGTGCTCGGCCTGCTCGACCCGATGGTGTCGGGCGCGGCCATGGCCCTGTCCAGCGTGCTCGTGGTGACCAACAGCCTGCGGCTCAAGGCTTTTGGTCGGGCGCGCACCTGACCTGAGCCCGCGAGGGAGCTCGTATGCCGAGAGCCCCCCGCCACCAGACGTGAGGTCTGGTGGCGGGGGCTCTTTCTCGTCATACGGCCGAACCCGCCGGGGGTAAAGGCATCAGCCTGGCGAACGAAGCCCGGCCGATGCATCCGCCGGGGGTAGGGCCATCAGCCGGGGTTGGACACGTCGGCCCGCGGTGCGAACCCAGGCGGGTGTGACGACCTGAGGTAGGTCAGATGGTGACGTCGCCGGTGGGGGTCTGGAAGGTCACGGCCAGCAGGCCGGCGCTCCCGGCCGGCGCCACGAACTCGAAGTCGATGACCGACGACGTCGCGTCGGCGTCCATGCCCAGCCAGTCCCGCACGCGGTCAGGCGACCCACCGATGGTCAGGTGCTTGATGGTGACCTCGCTGGTGGCGGCGGCCGACGGGTGCACGCTGCCCTCGTCCCACTGCACGAAGAACGGCAGCTGCGGGTCGGCGATCAGGCCCTTGACGCCGAGCTGGCGCCAGGTGTGGGTGACGCCGTCCGGGCGGGTGCGGTTGCCGGACACGGCCTCGCGGCCCACGCGCTGCTCGACCTGGGCGATGTCGTCGACCCGGATCACCCAGCCCATCCAGCCGCCACCCTGCTCGGAGCGCAGCCGCACCGCCTGCCCGAAGGGGGCCTTGTCGGTCACCGGGTGGTCGAGGACCTCGACGACCTCGACGTAGCGCTCGTGCGCGAGGGGCAGGACGATGTTGCGGGTGCCGAAGCGGGGGTGCACCCCGCCGTAGACCGGCTCCACCCCGAGGCGGGCCGCCAGACGCTCGGCGGTCGCGATGGAGCCATCCGGCTCGGCGGCATAGGAGACGTGGTCGACGCGCATGGCCACATCGTGACACAGGTCATGCCGTGCCCTTGAACCCAGGTCAGCCGGTGGCAGCCCGGCGCTGGCGCACGGCCTCGTAGATCACGATGGCCGCCGACGTCGCCACGTTGAGGGAGTTGGCCCGCCCCGTCATGGGGATGCGGACGCGCACGTCGGCCGCGGCCATGAAGTCCTCGGTGAGGCCGGCCTTCTCCGTGCCGACGGCGATCGCGACCGGTCCGGTGTAGTCGACGTCGGTGTGCTCGACGTCGGTGTCCGGGGTGGCGGCGACCACGAGCACGCCCCGGTCGCGGCATACGGCCAAGGTCTCCTGCGTCGATGCCGACGCGACCGGCACGGAGAACACCGTGCCCTTGCTCGACCGCACGAGGTTGGGGTTGCCCCAGTCGGTGACCGGGTCGGCCGCGACGACGGCGTGGATCCCCGCGGCGTCGGCGGTGCGCAGCATGGCACCGAGGTTGCCGGGCTTCTCGACGCCCTGGCACACGAGCAGGAAGGGGTCGGCCGACAGCGTCAGCTCCTCGAACCCGCGCCCCACCGACCGCACGACCGCGAGGAACCCGTCCGGGCCCTCGCGGTAGGCGACCTTCTCGAACGCGACGCGACCCAGCCGCACCACCTCTGCGCCGCCGGCCTGCACGTCCCGGACGACGCGCGTCTGGCGGTCGGGGTCGAGCATCAGCTCCGGGCAGTAGAAGAGCGTCTGCGGCCGCACCCCCGCCGACAGCGCGAGCTCGAGCTCTTCGTAGCCCTCGAGGAGCGTCACCCCGCTCTCCTCGCGGGCACGCCGACGACGCAGCCCGGTCAGGGCGCGCAGCCGTGGGTTGGCCGGGGAGGTGATGACGAGCTCGTGCATAGGGCACACAGCATGCCACGCGGGACGCCGACCCGGTGAGGCGCCCCCGAGCGTGGTCGCGCAGGTGGGAGAGTGGAGTCCATGACGAGCCGCCCCGCGCCGATGACCCGATTCGCCGTACGCCAGCGGATCACGCCGATCGTCAACCGCTACGAGATCCGCCGGCTCGACGACGCCGGCAACGAGGGTGAGCTCCTCGCCCTCGCGCAGCAGAAGCGGATCGCGCTCAAGGAGCTGGTCACCTTCTACACCGACGAGTCGCGATCGACGCCGGTGTTCGCCTTCCGCGCCCGCCAACGCATCGACCTGGGTGCGACCTATGACGTAACCGACGCCTCCGGGGCCCAGATCGGGTGGTTCCGCAAGGACTTCGCGAGGTCGCTGCTCCGCTCGACCTGGCACCTCGGCACCGCGGACGGCCTCGAGGCCACCGGCACCGAGCGCAGCCAGGGCATCGCCATCGCGCGCCGCCTGATGGAGAACCTGCCCGTCGTCGACGCGTTCCCCATCCCGTGGGTGTTCCACTTCGACTTCACCGCCGGTGACGGCACCCCGGTCCTGACGTCCGAGCGCAAGCTGTCGGTGCGCGACCGGTATGCCGTCACCCTCCCCGTCGCCCCCAACGGCTGGCAGCTGGACTGGCGCGTGGGCGCCGCGATGGCCGTGGCGCTCGACGCCCTGCAGGCCCGCTGACCGTCCCCGACAACGGATCACACGGATCACCGATCACCCCGACCGACGCAGGAGAGAACGTGCAGAACCAGGTCCGCGCCAGCATCGCCGTCCTCGCCGTCGTGGCGGTGGCGGTCGCCGCCTGGATCGGGGCGAGGTCCGGTCTGGTCGCGGGGTTGGGGACCGGCGTCGTCGCGCTCGGGCTCGTCGCCGCCTATGGGTGGTGGTCGTTGCGCGGGGGACGGCATACTCCCTGGGCCGAGGCTCGCGGGTCCGTCCGGGACGGCCACGCGGTCGTCCTGTGGAAGCCCGGCTGCCGCTACTGCGAGCGCCTGCTCCGCGCCCTCGGAGCGGACGAGCGCGTGACCTGGGTCAACGTCTGGCGGGACCCCGACGCCAACCAGGCCGTCAGGGACCTGAACGGCGGGGACGAATACACGCCGACGGTCCTCGTCGGCTCGGCCGTCCTGCGCAACCCCACCGCCGAGGAGGTCGTCGCCCACCTCGGGTGACCGGGGCAGCCCCACCCGGCCGTATGCCGGAACCGCCCGCCCCCATCGACGGGTGTCAGCGGAGGGAGGCGACGACGCTGTCGATCTGGCGCCCCGAGAGGCGACCGGCCCCTTCCTGCAGCAGCAGGAAGGTCGCCCGGCGGCCACGGACGCCGACCACCTCGAGCCAGGTCGCCGTCTCACCCGCGAAGGTGCGCCGGTCCACGAGGTCGGGGCTGGCGCGCAGCGGCTCGTAGGTGAACGGGGCGTCGCCCCTGCCGCGGCACGACTCGGCCTGGCCGCGGTAGAGGTCGACGAGCCGGCGGGCCGCGGCCTCGTCGGGGAGCTCGACCGTCACGGTGGTGCCCGACGCGCCGCCGGGTCCGCGATAGGTCCCCTCGAGGGCCGCGGTCGGCACGGGATAGCCGGCGGGCACCTCCTGGCACCCCAGCCCGAGCAGCTCGTGCGCGGTGGACCGTGGGTCGCGCGCGTTGACCCAGGTGCCGTTCGGGATGTAGGCGCCGTCCGCGCCGTCCCCGACGGCCGTCGTCCAGCCGGACGGGGTCGGCAGGGCGCGCTGGTCGAGCGCCCCGGCCCTGGTGGCGGCGGGGGCGGTCGGCAGCGGCGGCTCGACCACGACCGGCTCGGGGGGCGAGGTCGCGGGCGAGGTCGGAGGGGCGGTTCCCGCTGAAGTGGGAGACGAGGTGGCCGCCGCCGACCCCGGCGCTGAAACTCCTCCGGTGGACGAGGGCGCTTGCGCCGCAGCGGTGGTCGCTGCCCCTGCGGACGCCACTGCCCCAGAGGTTGTCGGCGACCCGGAGGGTGTCGGTGACCCGCTCGAGCAGGCGGCTAGCGGGCCCAGCAGCGCCGCCAGCCCCAGCGCCGCGAGGCAGCGGGCCGGCATACGACCGGTCATCGCTGGAAGTGCTGCCAGTCGAAGCCGCTCAACCAGGTGAACCCGTTGCCCAGCAGCGCCTTGGTGAACGGCGTCGACGGGGTCAGCATCCCGGGGCGGTAGGGCGTGCGCGCGACGTAGGCCTGGCCGTTCTTGGGCAGCCAGACGCCGGACGGGATGCGGTAGGGGTTCTCGACGGTGTTGATGTCGACGGAGGTGCCGTAGCTGTGCGGGGACATCCGGTAGGGGTTGCCCGTCACGCGCCGGCAGTTGAAGCCGTTGGTGTTGTCGTGCTCCATCGAGATGATGTCGTCGCCGCCGTAGACGCTGGCGTCGCGCATCTCCCGGATCGGGAACCTCCCGTTGAACGCCGTCTGGAAACTGTTGAGGATCGGGGTGACGTTCGCGGTCCGGATGACGAGGCGCCCGCGGTGGATCCGCCCGTCGAAGCCCCAGTGGTTCATGTCGATGGTGCGCAGGCTGGCCGGCCCGACGGGGCATCCCGCGCGATGGGTGCGCGGCACGTCGGCGGCGACCGTCCCGCGCACGACCGGGTCCATCACCGCGACGCGGTTGATGCCGCGGGACGGGCTGGCCGCGACGACGCCGTTGGGCACGGTGATGGCCGTCCGCACGGTGACGACGCCGACCGCTCCCTGGCCGTAGGTCAACGGGAGCGTGAAGGCGCCCCCTGCGCGCGTCGTGCCGATCTGGGAGGTGCGCCACCCGGCTGGCGTGAGCACCTCGGTTCGGACCCGGATGCCCGCGATCCGCGGCGAGACGACGCCGGTCACGGGCGGGTTCTTGAGCGTGTCGGTCGCGGGCGGCACCGTCATGGTCACCGACGGAGCGACCACCGCGCGCGCCACCTGAGCCGACGCGGGTGCACCCTCGACCACGGCCTGATAGCTGCTCGTGCCCACGGCCCCCATCGGGCCGGTCCACGAGAACGCGCCGCTCGTCCCGGTGGTCGCGGTCGCGACCTGCACGTATGCCGCCGCACCCGGCGCCTTGCGCAGGATCCGCACGGGCCTGCCGGCCCGGGCCGGCAGGACCATGCCGACGACCCGGGTCTGCCCGACGCCGGCCACCCAGTCCCACCCTCCGCATCCCGCGCACTGCAGCGACACTCGCACCTGCTGGCTGTCGTGGGTGCGCGGCGCGGTGGGCCTCGGCGAGGGCGGCGGCGCCGGCGGGGTCGTGCTCGTGGGTGCGCCGACGGGAGCACCTGGCGCCTCGCTCGTCGGGGCCGAGGTGGTCGGGGCCGAGGTGGTCGGCGCGGCGGTGGCCGGGTCGTCGGCAGAGGCAGGGCGGGTCGGTGCGCCGGGCAGGGAGCTGCCAGCCGGCAGGCTGCTCGGCGCCGGGGCCGGTGTGCTGCCCGCGAGCGCCCAGGCGGACGGGGCCACCCCGAGCGCGCCTGCGGCAGGCACGAGCACGGCGGCCATGGCGAGTGCTGTTGAACGGCGCATCATCGGTCCCCCAACCTGACTTTCGGTCGATGATAGACACACGCACAGTCACGTCAGCAGGTTGCACCGCTCTGAGACCAGCTCGACGAGTGCCCGTCGGACCGTCAGACCGTCCGACGGTCCGGGGGGCCGCCCGGTCGACGGCGAGGCGTCAGTCGAGAGGTGTCAGTCGATGAGGGAGCGCAGGACGGGCACGAGCCCGTCGTCGTCGACGTGCCCCGTGACCTCGTCCGCCGCGGCCTTGACCTCGTCGGGCGCATTGCCCATCGCCACGCCGCGGGCGGCCCAGGACAGCATCTCGAGGTCGTTGCGCTGGTCCCCGACGGCGACCGTGTCGGAGGGGTCGACGCCGAGCTTGCGGCGCACGAGCTCCAGTGCGGACGCCTTGGAGACGCCCTCCGGCGCGATGTCGAGCCAGGCCGAGAAGCCCACGGCATACGAGACCCCGTGCAGACCCACGGCGTGCACCTGGGCGAGGAAGTCCTCGACCGGGGTCTCGGGCTGGCGCAGGGTCACGCGGGTGGCGGGGGTGTCGATGAGCTCGTCCCAGCCGACGACGCGAATCTTGCCGTCCAGCTCGCCGTCGGGGAAGGGCGCGTTGACCTTGAAGCCCTTGCCGAGCTCCTCGACGGCGGCGAGCGCGCCGGGCATCTTGTCCCGCAGCAGCCGCAGCGACGGTCCGGGGTCGAAGGTCACGACCTCGGTGAACTTGTAGCCCTTGCGCTTGTGGGGGTCGAGCTTGAGGGTGACGGCGCCGTTGGAGCAGACGGCGCGACCCTGGCTGATCCCCAGCGTGCGGATGATCGGCATGGTGGCGACGCACGCGCGTCCGGTGGCCATGACGACGTGCACCCCGGCGTCCGCCACGGCCTGGACGGCCTCCTGGACGGCGGGGGACAGCTCACGGGCGTGGTTGATGGTGGTGCCGTCGATGTCGAGGCAGACCATCCGGGGGCCGTGGCGCACGGGTCAGCGACCCGATGCCGTCAGGGCCTCGCGGCCACCGAGCCACGGCCGCAAGGCGTCGGGCACACGCACGGACCCGTCGGCCTGCTGGTGGTTCTCCAGGAGGGCGACGATGGGCCGGGTGTTGGTGGCCATCGTGCCGTTGAGCGTCGCGACGACGCGGGTGCCGCTGCCCTGGGGGTCGCGCTCCCGGATGCCGAGCCGGCGCGCCTGAAAGGTGGTGCAGTTGGACGTCGACGTCAGCTCGCGGTAGCGCTCCTGGCTCGGCACCCACGCCTCGCAGTCGAACTTGCGCGCCGCCGGGCCACCGAGGTCGCCGGCCGCGACGTCGATAATGCGGTAGGGCAGCTCGAGCGCGTCGAGGATCCGCCGCTCGATGCGCAGGAGGTTGTCATGCTCGGCCTCCGCGTCCTCGGGGCGGCAGTAGACGAACATCTCCGTCTTCTGGAACTGGTGGACGCGGAAGATGCCCTTGGTGTCCTTGCCGTGGCTGCCCGCCTCGCGGCGGTAGCAGGTCGAGGTCGCGGTGTAGCGCAGCGGGCCGTCCGACAGGTCGATGATCTCGTCGAGGTGGTAGCCCGCGAGGCCGACCTCGGAGGTGCCGGTGAGGTAGAGCTCGTCTGCGGGCAGCTGGTAGACCTCGTCGGCGTGGCTGTCGAGGAAGCCGGCGCCCGCCATCGTCTGCCCCTTGACCAGGTTGGGGACGACGAGCGGGACGAAGCCCTCCTCGGCGGCGATCTGCTGACAGAGCCCCATGAGGGCGTACTCCAGCCGCGCCCCGTCGCCCTTGAGGTAGTAGAAACGGCTGCCCGCGACCTTGGCCCCGCGCTCCAGGTCGATGATCCCGAGCGCCGTGCCGAGCTCGACGTGGTCCTTGACGTCGATCCCCTCGGCCGCGAAGTCCCGTGGCGTACCGACGGTCTGGCGCAGCTCGAAGTCCTCCTCGCCGCCGGTGGGCACACCGTCGACGATGACATTGCCGATGCGGCGCATTTCCTTGGCAAACTGCTCCTGCGCGAGGGCCAATTGGCCCCTAGCCTCTCCGAGGGCCCTCGGGCCGTGGTGGTTCTGATCGCGCATCGCCTTGGACTCCGCCATGAACCGCTGTGCGGCCTCCAGGTCCCCTCCCTTGTCGGCCCGCTTCGCCATGCCCACGAGCCGACCGACCTCCTTCGAGATGCGGTTCTGTTCAGCTTCCGTGGACTCGACGTGAGTGCGGAGGGCACGCACCTCCTGATCCAACTCGAGGATCTGGTCGACGAGGGTGTCGTCCTCGCCGCGGGCACGTTGCGACTTCCTGACCCGCTCGGGGTCGTCGCGCAGCAGCTTGATGTCGATCACGGATTCAGCCTAGTGGCCTGCGACGACACCCCTCCACCTCGTATGCCGGACGGGCCGGGCGCTCGCGTGGTCGCCGCCTCGGCCCCGATGGCAGGACGCGGCATACGACCCGGGGCCACGAGGCGGCACCGATCGGGCCCAAACGGGGTTAGCCCAGGCATTCGCACGGGTACCGTTCAGGCGTGCCAGACATGTGGATCCTCGTCATCGGCGTCGCCGTCGCCGTCCTGCTGCTCGTGCTCGTCCTCGCCACCCGGGGACGATCGGGTGCAGCGCGGCCGTCGGACGCGGCCGGCAGCTCCGACAGCACCGACAGCACCGACAGGGCTGCTGGCGCCTCGACCGGCGTCGCGAGCGAGACCACCCCCGAGCCGGAGCCGCTCCCCCGCGCCGCGGTGATCGTCAACCCCACGAAGTTCGACCACGTCGCCAAGGTCCGCGACGAGGTCCGCGCGCTGTGCCAGGAGACCGGCTGGGACGAGCCGCTCTGGCTGGAGACGACCGAGGACGACCCGGGCTCGGGCCAGACCAAGGAGGCGCTCGACGCGGGGGTCGACGTGATCTGCCCGCTCGGCGGCGACGGGACCGTGCGCACGGTCGGGAGCGAGATGGCCCGCGCCCGCTCCGAGGTCCCGATCGGCCTGCTGCCCGGCGGCACCGGCAACCTGCTGGCCCGCAACCTCGACCTGCCGGTCGACTCGCTGCGCGACGCCCTGGCCATCGCCCTGACCGGCGAGGAGCGCGTCATCGACGTCGGCGTGCTCCGCGTCAACCCTGCCCCGATGGACGGCGAGGGCGAGGTCGATGACCAGCCCGTCGACGCCGAGGCGCTGGCCCCGGAGGACACCGGCCCCGAGGAACTGCACTTCCTGGTCATGGCCGGCATGGGCTTCGACGCGGACATCATGGCCGACGCGCCCGAGGGCCTGAAGTCCAAGGTGGGCTGGGCCGCCTACCTCGTGTCCGGCGCCAAGCACCTGTGGGGCGCCCAGTTCAAGGCCCAGGTCACGACCGACACCGAGACCTTCTCCCGGCGCACGCGCAGCGTCATCATCGGCAACTGCGGCAAGATCCAGGGCCTGGCGCTCATGCCCGAGGCCCAGGTCGACGACGGCAAGCTGGACGCCCTCATGCTGTCCCCCGACGGTGGCATTGGCTGGGGCGCGGTGCTCCTGCGCCTGGTCACCGCCAAGCGCAAGGGTCACCACCGCGTCACGCACCACACCACGCGCAACATCACCGTCAACGCCAGCCGCGCGGTCCAGGTCCAGCTCGACGGCGACACCATCGGCGAGCGCACGTCCATCAGCGCCCACGTCCTGCCCGCAGCCCTGCGGGTCCGCGTCGCCTCCGCCACCGCCTCCGCCACCCCGGCCTCGGGCGCCTCCAAGGGGGACGTCGCCGCGTGAGCCCCACCCGGCGGACCAGCCTGCGAGGACGGCTGCGGCGCCACCATGCGCGCCAGCTCGCCCGCGCCGTGCTGACCGCCGTGGTGCTCAGCGCACCGGTCATCGCCCTCGCCGTGCTCGTGCAGCAGCGGTTCGCCCCGCTCATGGAGCTGGACCAGCGCGCGATCGTCGCCGCCACGGACGTCACCCGTGCGCACCCCGACCTGCGCTCGGCGCTCGTCCTGTGGCAGGAGATCTGGCAGCCGTGGCGGGCCTACCTCGCCGCGACGCTGGTGTGCCTGTGGACCTGGCGCGCTCGCGGCATGACCGCCCGCTCCTGGTGGGCGTGGATCACGATGATGCTGGGCTGGAACCTGTTCTTGCAGGTCAAGCTGCTCGTCCAGCGAGCGAGGCCGGTCGTCGACGACCCGGTGTCCCACGCGCCGGGCTACAGCTTCCCGTCCGGGCACGCCGCCAACACCGCAGCCATCTGCATGGTCCTGGTGGTCCTGCTGTGGCCGCTCCTGCGGACCCGCGCCCAGCGCGTCGTCGCCGTCGTGCTCGCCGCGGTGGCGACGGTCACGGTCCTGCTCGACCGCGTCTACCTCGGCGTCCACTTCCCCTCCGACGTGACCGCCGGCCTGCTCCTCGCGGCGGCCTTCGTCTACGGCTCGTGGCGCGGCTTCGTCCACGTGCCGGCGACCGGCGAGCACGGCATACCGGCCAACCCGGCCGACCCCAGCACCGAGCGCACCGAGGCGCTCGGCACGAGGAGAACCTGACATGCCCTTCCTGCTGCGCTACGACCTCGACAGCTCCCGCCCCAGGGCAGGAGCGGCGTTCAAGGATCTCCTCGTGCGCGCCATCGCGCCGGGCATCGTGCTGTTCCTCGCGATCTACGGCTTCGGCCTGGCCCTGATGGGCCCGCTCAAGAGCTGGGACACCGCCGAGGAGCCGATCAACAAGGACCTCGAGTCGGGTCGCACCAGCCTGTGGAACTCCGTCACGATGGTGTGGTCGCACATCGGCAACACGGAGTACATCATCGGGTTCTGCCTGATCATCATCGCCCTGGTCTGGTGGCGCACCAAGGAGTGGTGGTATGCCGTGATCCCCGGCATCGCCATCGCGCTGCAGGCCAGCATCTTCGTCGCCGCGACCGAGCTCACCGGCCGCCCCCGGCCCGAGGTCAGCAAGC
Source organism: Arsenicicoccus sp. UBA7492 (assembly GCF_002479615.1). Lineage (NCBI taxonomy): Bacteria > Bacillati > Actinomycetota > Actinomycetes > Micrococcales > Intrasporangiaceae > Arsenicicoccus > Arsenicicoccus sp. UBA7492. The sequence goes on from NZ_DLOE01000011.1 coordinate 20,523, forward strand.
TCGACCCGGCGCCCCCGACCTCGTCCTACCCCAGCGGGCACGTCGGCGCGGCCACCGCGCTCTACCTCTCCCTCGCCTTCATGGCGCACCGGATCGACAACGTCGTCCTGCGCCGCCTCGTCCAGTTCGTGTGCGTCCTGATCCCGTTCCTCGTGGCCTACGCCAGGGCCTACCGTGGGATGCACCACGTCATCGACATCGTCGTAGGCATGCTCAACGGTGTCCTGTGCGCGCTGATGGCCTGGCTCTGGTTGCGCCGCAAGGAGGCTCGTTCGTCATGATGGCCCCGCACCACTACCACTTCGACCACGTGTGGCAGGTGCCGCTGCCGCTCGGCGAGGCCTACGACGTCCTGCTCGACGTCGACCGCTACGCGCAGTGGTGGCCCCAGATCCGGGCCACCGAGCCGCTGCCCGGGGACGCCCGACGCCTGTCGGTGCGCTCGCTGATCCCGGTGACGCTCAAGATCGTCGCCACCAAGCAGATCCTCGACCGCGACAACGGCGTGCTGCGCGTCGGCCTCGCCCAGGACCTCGTGGGCTATGCCCAGTGGGACCTGTCCTGGCAGGGCGACACCACCACCGCCGCCCGCTGGACCCAGGACGTCTATCTCACCAACCAGCACCTCGAGCGCATGCCGGTGACCAGCCACCGTCTGCTGCGGATCAACCACACGCACATGATGCGGGCGGGCGAGCAGGGGCTGCGCAAGTACCTCGCCGTCAGGCCAGACGCGTCATCTGCTGAGCAGTGATCCCGCTGCGGTCCACCCGATAGACCTTGGCGTCGTCGCGCTCGGTCACGCACGCCTGGACCTTGCCGTCGAGGACGTGCAGCGCCGCGCCGTCGTCGGCCGCCCAGCCCACCGGCAGCTCGCCCTCGCGCACCCACGACAGGTAGTGCGGGGCGCGCTCCGCCTCGCTGTCGAAGTGCGGCGAGAAGGACCCGCGCACGAAGCCCAGGCCGCCGCGCCAGGGGTCGATGCCGCCGAACGAGTCGGTCGTGCACGCCTCGCACCAGACGTTGGCCCCGGCACTCGTGCCGGCGAACACCACGTCACGCTCGGCCCGCAGGTCCCGCACCGCCTGGCTGACCCCGTGCGCGTCCCACAGCGCCATGAGGTTGACGGTCGAACCGCCCCCGACATACAGCAGGTCGATGTCCCCGAACCGCTCGAGGGCGTGCCGGGCGTCCTGCCACAGCGTGAGCACCATCGTCTGCACGCCCAGGCCGCCGAAGGCCGTGAGGAAGCGGTGGACGTACTCCGGGTCGTCGGCCGACGCTGTGGGCGCGAAGCAGACGAGGGGGTTGGACCTGCCCGTCAGCTCCAGGGCGTACCGGTCGAGGGCCGTGGCCGCGTTGTCGGGCGACATCGAGAAGCCGCCGCCACCCATGCAGAGGATGTGCGTCATGCCTCGACCCTAGTCAGCGGTCCCGGTCGTCGCGCGGCAGGGGTTGCTCCGGCCCGGGTGAGACGCCCCACACCTCGGCGCTCAGGGGGTGCGCAGCGAGCGCAGCCAGGACCGCGCGTGCTGGAAGTCCGCGTCCTGCGTGCCCGCGGCGACGGTCGCGGCGAGCCGGTCCGCGCGCGGATAGCTGCCGAGGAAGCGCACGTCCGCGCACACCCTCCGCAGGCCCATCAGCGCCTCGCCGACCCGCTCGTCGTCGACGTGCCCCTCGATGTCGATGCTGAAGCAGTAGCGGCCCATGCCCTCCCCGGTCGGGCGGGACTCGAGCCGGGTGAGGTTGATCCCCCGCACCGAGAACTGCTCGAGCAGCCCGAGCAGCCCGCCCGGGTGGTCCTCGTGCTGGTAGAGGACCATCGTCGACTTGTCGGCGCCGGTGGGCGCCGGACCGCTGCCCGGCCGGGACACCAGCACGAAGCGCGTGACGGCGGCTCGGTTGTCGCCGATGTCGCCGGCCAGCAGCTCCAGGCCGTGCACGGTGGCGGCGACGGGCGCGCACACGGCTGCGTCATACGGGGTCTGGTCCTCGGTCGGCCCACCGAGGCCGGCCGCGGCCGCCGCCGTCGACAGGGTCGGCACGTATGCCGCCTCGGGGAGCCGCGTGGACATCCAGCCGCGGACCTGGGCCCAGGCATGGGAGTGGGTGCCGACGGCGCGGACGTCCGCGAGCGTCACGCCCGCCGGTGCCGCGAGGACGAAGGTGATGGGGACGAGCATCTCGGCGACCACCACGAGCGGGTCGCCGGTGGCGAGGGCGTCCAGGGTGGCGCTGACGCCGCCCTCGACGGAGTTCTCGATCGGGACGACGGCCGCGTCGACCTCGCCCGCGCGCAGGGCCGCGAGGGCCGAGTCGACCGAGCCGTGAGGCACCCGCTCGGCGTCGGGCGCGGACGCCTCGGGCCGCTGCAGCAGCGCCTGCTCGGTGAAGGTCCCGGCCGGACCCAGATAGGCGTAGCGCATGCGGACTCCCTCGACGCGGGTGGACGCCCGCCGCCGCGGGTGCGGGGGCAGGCGTCCACGATCATGGCTCAGTCCGACGCGGTCAGCGCCTGCCTGAACGTCATGCGAGACGAGGTCTGCATGAGCGAGCGGCGGTACATCCGCTCGCCGAGGACCATCGCGACGGCGGCGAAGGCCAGGGTGAGCGCCAGGGCGATGACGCCCTCCCACCACTGCGCCGAGCCGTCCATGAGGCGCGTGGGCATGAGCATCGAGGAGAGCACCGGCACGTAGGACAGCGCCACCCGCCACGCCCCCGCCGCCATGAAGGAGGCGAAGAAGCCGATGATCAGCACCATCGTCAGCGGGGTCGTGGTCTGCTGGAGGTCCTCGTTGCGGGTCGCGAGAGAGCCCGCGACCGCCCAGATGCAGGCCAGGGCGAGGAAGCCCGCGAGGAAGAACAGGACGTACCAGATCGCCGCGGTCGCCACCCCGCCGAGCATCTCCTTGAACGGGGTGAAGCTGATCCCGACGAGCCCGACCGCGAGGTAGAGCACGATCTGGCCGACCGCGATCACGGTGTTGCCGATGACCTTGCCCGCGAGCAGCTGCCGCACGGGGATGGCCGAGGCGAGGATCTCGACGATGCGCGACTGCTTCTCCTCGATCACCGACTGGGCGATCTGCATGCCGAACATCAGCGCCGCGAAGTAGAAGAGCATGGCGAACACGCCTCCGACGACCTTGGCGGTGACCTCCTTGGACACGTCGGTCCCGAACAACGTGCGGGTGGTCACCGCGGTCTGCCGGCTGATGGCCTCGGGGGTCGTGCCCGCCCTGGCCGCCGTGGTGGCGAGCGTCTGCGAGGTGAGCACCTGACGGGTGGCCGAGGTCAGGTCGGTCGGCGCGGTCTCGTTGCTGGTGATCTGCCAGCCCTCGCCGGAGCGGGCGAGCAGGACGTCAGCATCACCGTCCTGGACCAGGCGCTCGGCGGCCGCCTGGTCGGCGACCTGGGTGACCTTGACCTCGTCGGAGTCGTCGCGGGCCGACATGGTCCGACCCACCGCCTCCGCGAGCGTCCGGCCCTCGGCCGAGGCCACGGCGACCGTCGTGGCGCTGGTGCGGCTCGCCATCCAGCCCTGGAACCCGGTGATCCCGATCAGCAGGACCATGGTGATGACGGTGCCGATGATGAAGTTCTTGTCGCGCAGCTTGACCGCCATCTCCCGGGCGGCGACCAGCTGCCAGGCGTTGCGGGGCGCGCGGCCCCCGCCCGGTGCCGCGGCGCCCTGACCTGCCGGCGTCGACGGGGAGGGATGCGTGTCGGGGGCCATCTGGGTGCTCATGCCGTCACCTCTCGGTAGATCTCGCTCAGGCTGGGGCGCACGCGGGCGAACTCGGTGACCGTGCCGCGTGCGAGGGCCTCGGTCAGCAGCCGGCGGTCGGCGCCGGCCTCGAGCAGCTCGACCAGGGCCGACGGGCCGTCGACGTCGACCACGTGCAGCCCCGGCTGGGACCGCACCCATCCGGCGTCGCCGCCCAGGACGATGCGATGACGCTGCGGCCCCCTCGACCGCAGCTCGTCGGCGGTGCCCTGGGCGACGACGCGGCCCTTGCTCAGCACGACCAGGCCGTCGCACAGACGGTCCACGAGGTCGAGCTGGTGGCTGGAGAAGAGCACGGGCACGCCGGTGCGGGTGTGCTCTCGCAGGAGGTCGACCATCGTGTCGACGCTGGCCGGGTCGAGCCCGGAGAACGGCTCGTCCAGGATCATCACGCGGGGCCGGCTCATCACGGCCGCGGCGATCTGCACGCGCTGCTGGTTGCCGAGCGACAGCGACTCGAGCTTGTCCTTGGCGCGGTCACCGAGGCCGAACCGCTCGAGGTGCTGGTCCGTCGCCTGCTGGGCGTCCGGGCGCGACATCCCGTGCAGCCGACCGAGGTAGACGAGCTGGTCGGCGATCCCCTGCTTGGGGTAGAGGCCGCGCTCCTCGGGCATGTAGCCGAACGTGCGGCGGTCCGCGGTGGTCACCTCATGACCGTCCCAGCGCACCTCGCCCTCGTGGATCTGCAGCAGGCCCATGATCATCCGCATGGTCGTCGTCTTGCCGGCGCCGTTGCCGCCCACGAAGCCGATCAGCTGCCCCCTCGGCACCGCGAACGACACGTGGTCCACGGCGGTGTGGTCGCCGAACCGCCGCGTCAGGTCCTGGACCTCGATCACGTCTCACCCCTCCTCGTGCGGGTGGCCCCGGAAGCGGTTCTTCCGGCATACGGCCTGCTCGCACCACCCAACCTAGGAGGTCGCGAGGGGGCGCACCTCCCCCGCGAGGATGATCTCGTCGCGGGGCTACTCCCCCGGCTGGATGAGGCCCGACTCGTAGGCGAGGACCACGGCCTGCACCCGGTCCCGCAGGTGCAGCTTGGCCAGGCAGCTGGACACGTGCGTCTTGACCGTCGCCTCGCCGACGAAGAGCTCGCGGGCGATCTCGGCGTTGGAGAGCCCGCGGCCCACGAGGACGAGCACCTCGCGCTCCCGCTCGGTCAGGGTGGCCAGGGCGGCCGTATGCCGGGAGCCGGCCGCCGTCTCGGCGGGTGCGGGACCCTCGGCCGCCGCCATCTGGGCGATGACCCGGCGGGTGACCTCGGGAGCGAGGAGGGCGTGCCCGTGGCCGACCGCGCGGACGGCGTCGACGAGCTGGTCGGGGTCGGCGTTCTTGAGCAGGAAGCCGCTGGCGCCGGCGCGCAGCCCGTCGAAGAGGTAGTCGTCGTTGTCGAAGGTGGTGAGGATGAGGACCTTGGCGAGGTCCTCGGCGGCGATCACGCGGGTCGCCTCGATCCCGTCCATGACCGGCATCTGCACGTCCATCAGGACCACGTCGGGGTGCAGGCTGCGGGCCTGGTCGACGGCGACCGCGCCGTTGGCGGCCTCGCCGACGACCTCGAGGTCGTCCTCGACCGACAGCATCAGCCGGAACCCGTTGCGCACCAGCGCCTGGTCGTCCGCGAGCAGCACCCGCAGGACCTGCGCGCCGCCCACCATGTCGTTCCCCCGGTCGTCCCCCATGGCCGACACCCTAGCGACCTGCTCGGACGCAGGTGTCCCCAGTCCTCGCTGGCAGGGGTCACGTGCCCCCGGCCGCGCGGCCCCGGTCACGAGCCGGAGGTCAGCGGGAAGCGGACCCGGACGCGATAGCCGCCCGTGGCCCGGGGGCCGATCTCGGAGGTGCCGCCGTGGGAGGCGATGCGCTCGCGCATGCCGAGCAGCCCCAGCCCCGACCCGGAGGTGCCGGGCCGCGGTCGCCCCTCGTCGAGCACCTCCGCCTCGACGAACCTCCGCTCACCCTCGCGGTCGATGCGCACGACCACCCCCGCGGCGTGCGCGGTCGAGTGGCGGCGGACGTTGGCGAGCGCCTCCTGGACGGTGCGATAGATCGACAGCCCGACCGGCATCGGGACCTCGGTGAGCGCACCCGGCCGGTCCTCGACGACCTGGTAGGTGACGGTGAACCCCGGGCGCGACGCGGCGTTGACCAGCTCGGCGACCTGGTCGACCCCCGGCTGGGGAGCGCGGTCGCGGTCTGCAGCCGCGTCGTCGGTGGCCGCTGCACCGGGGTCGCCCCCGGTCGGCCGGTCCGTGCGGCGCAGGGTGCCGAGCAGCCCGCGCATCTCGCCGACGGCCTGCCGCGAGGACTCCTCGACCTGGCCCAGCGCCGCGGCCGCCGCCTCGGGGTTGCGGTCCAGCACACGGCGGGCAGCCGCAGCCTGGACCCCCATGACCGAGACGTGGTGGGCGACGACGTCGTGCAGCTCGCGAGCGATCCGCAGCCGCTCCTCGACGACCTTGCGGTCGGCCAGCTCGTCGGCCTGCTGCGCGAGCTGGACCGACTGACGCTCGAGCAGGTCCCGCGAGCGCGCCTGCCGCCAGGCGGCCTGGCCGCCGACGATGCCGCCGCCGAAGTAGACGAGGTTGGTCACGACGTCGAAGACGACGGAGGCCTGGACGATCGGGAACAGCCCCTGGGCGGGCCGGACGTCGTCGCGACGGTCGAGGATCTCCTGCACCGCCGTGCCGAGGGCGTACTGCCAGGCGATCCAGCCGAACATCAGGACGAGGACGGCCCCGACCAGCCCGAGCATGGCCCGCCGCGAGCGCGCCCACGCCACCCCGGTGAACAGCGCGAAGACGTAGACGCACTGCATCGTGAAGCCCCGCATGACCTCCGGCACGGTGATGCCCACGAGGAACATGTGCAGCTGGAGGATCCCCATGACGAGCAGCGGGTGGCTGCGCCGCCAGACCAGCGGCAGCGTGCCGAGGGCGATCAGCAGGTGCTGGACCCACACGGGATGGTCGACGTAGCGGGGGTCGGCGATGCTGCGGACGAGTTCCATGCCGAGCGCGCCCCAGACCCACAGCGCCAGGGCGATCCACAGGTCGTTGCGACGTTGGGACGCCGTCGGCCCGGGGCGCTCCCAGAGGTCGTCGACGGCGAAGAACGCACGGATGCGCTCGCCCGCGGCGGTCAGGGTGGTGGCCATGGCCGAGATCCTAGGGGCGAGCACCGACGGACCACCTCCCTCTCGAGGTGGAGAAGGACCCGCCCCTGCTGTCCGATCTGGACGACTGGTCGATCTGGCCGATAGCCCGGTCGGTCGGCCGATAGCCCGGTCGGTCGGCCGGTTGCGGGGGCGAGTGGCGCTGAGGCGGGCGGACGCGCTGCGCCTGAGCGGGTCTGTCAGGGGTGCGTCCTAGGCTGACGCCGTGACCGCCCCTTCCCGCCTGCTCGCCCTGCTGGGCGGTATGACGGCCCTGTGCCTCCTGCTGCTCGGCGTGGTCACCGGGGCCGGGGTCGCCGCGGGCGCTCCTCGCGCTGCCGCCTCCGTCCGGCCGGCCACCGAACGGCCGGCCACCGAGCGGCCGGGCCCCGGCCCGGTCGTCGTGGTGGGTCTGCCCGGGCTGGACGCCCACGACCTCGACCCCGCCCGCACGCCCTCCCTGTGGTCGATGCTGGAGGGTGGCGCATCGTCCTCGCTGATCGTGCGGTCCGTGCACCTCACGACCTGCCCGGTCGACGGGTGGCTGACTCTCGGCGCGGGCGGGCGCGCGGCGCAGCCCGACCAGGGCGACGACCCGCGTCCGCCCTGCTCAGCCCTCCCCTCGGTCGGGTCGGACGGCGTGATGACGGGGTGGCAACGCTATGTCGAGGCGGCGTCCCGCACCCGCCAGGACAGTCGGCTCGGCAGCCTCGCGGCGACGCTGGGACAGCGGGGCGACTGCGTCGCGGCGATCGGGCCTGGTGCGGCGGTCGGCGCCGCCGACGGCGACGGCCGGGTGGGGAGCGCGACGGCATACGAGCCCTCGACGTTGCCGGCCGACCTGGCCCGGTGCCCGGTGACGCTCGTCGACCCGGGCGGGCTGACGACCCGCGACCGGGGTGCGCGGGCGACCCAGCTGGCGGGGCTCGACGCCCGGCTCGGCGAGGTGCTGGCCGCCACGCCCGAGAACGCCACCGTGATCGTCGCGGGGCTGGCCGACGACGGGCCCGCCGAGCGCGTGCGCGTCGTGCTCGAGAGGGGTCCGGGCATCGCGCCCGGCACGCTGCGGTCCTCGGCGACCCGGCAGGACGGCATGGTCCTGCTGACGGACCTGGCCCCCGAGGTCGTCGCGCTGCGCGGAGGCAGCGGGCCGGCGTCCTGGACCGGCGACGCGTGGACCGTCCTGCCCGACGACGGCACGGCGGCGGCGCGCCGGGAGACGATGGTCGACACGGCGCAGGCGGCGCACCAGGTGCAACCGCTCGCCGACCCCTTCTTCAAGACCTGGGCGATCGGGCAGCTGGTGCTCTACCTCGGGGCGCTTCTGCTCGCGCGACGCTCGTCTACCGGCGACGCGACGCGCAGGCGGCTGGCGCGTGGCGTGCGCGCGGTGGCCGTGGTCGCGGCATGCGTCCCCGCCGCCACCTATCTCGCGGCGCTCGTCCCCTGGCGGCGGGTGGGGCCGCCGCTCCTCACGCTCAGCGCCGTCGTGGCCGCCGTCGCCCTCGTGCTCGGATCCATGGCGCTGGCCGGCCCCTGGCGGCGCCACCCGCTCGGGTCGCCGGCCGCGGTGGCCGCCATCACCGCCCTCGTCATCGCCGGCGACGCCGTCACCGGCTCGCGCCTCACGCTCTCCACGCTCATGGGCGAGCAGCCGACGATCGGGGGCCGGTTCTACGGCCTCGGCAACGTGGCGTTCGCGCTCCTGGCCACGTCGGTCCTGCTGCTCTGCGTCGCGGTGGCCGACCTGGGCGCGCGTCGCGGCCGTCCGCGAGCCGGCGCCCTCGCCGCGCTGGCGATCGGTCTGGTCGCCGTCGTGGTCGACGGGTCTCCCACCTGGGGAGCCGACCTCGGCGGGCCCGCCGCACTCCTGCCCGCCGTCGCTGGTCTGGTCGTCGTGGCGCTCGGGCTGCGCCTCGGCTGGGGACGGGTCCTGATGGTCGGCCTCGTGACGGTCCTCGCCCTCGTCGGGCTGGCGGTCGTGGACTACCTGCGGCCCGCGTCGTCCCGCACGCACCTCGGACGGTTCGTCCAGACCGTGCTCGACGGCGGCGCGCTGGACGTGATCACCCGCAAGGCCCAGCAGAACCTCGACATGCTCACCGGCTCTCCCCTGGCGATGCTGATCCCGGTCGGCCTGGTCCTCGTGATCGTGGCCCTGCTGCGCCCGCACTCAGCGCTGGGTCGGCCCCTGCTGCCGGCCTACGACCGCGTCCCGCTGCTGCGCACCGGGCTGATCTGCATCGTCGTCATGTGGTTGATCGGCTTCGTCATGAACGACTCCGGCACCGCCATCCCCGCCGTCGGCGCTACGGTGCTCGTGCCACTGCTGATCGCTGCCGTGCTGGACGCACGAAGGACCGACCGCAGATTCAATCGAGGAGGCCGAGGAACTGGCGGCGCGCCCTCATGGCGTGGATGACGAGCTGGTTGCCGCTGTCGAAGGTCACGATCACGAGCTCGAGAAGGCGTCCATGGCGGTCGAACCCCAGCACGAATTGCTTGGCAGGGATGTCGTCGTCCGGCTCACTCTCGTACGCACGATGAGCGACGGCGTGCAGGATATCTTTCTCGCCGATGCCGTCCTTGAGGGCCGAATGGTTGACCCTCACGCGACGTAAGCGCGGATCGCCGCTCGGATGATGTCCGAGCGGCTCGTGTTCTCGTGCTCCGCACGCTCATCGAGGGCTCCGATGAGCGAGACGTCGAGCCGGACGGGGACGACGCGACCCGGACCATCGCCCTTCGACTTGCGGCCACGCTTGCGCAGCGCCTCGACGTCATAGCCGCGTTCCGCCTCATCAGCCCAGGCCTGGATCATCTCGTCGGTGACCGGCACCCCGTTGACTGTCTCCATCATCAAATCGTATTACGATATAGGCAACCCCGACAAGACCCTCTGAACGCCGATCTACAGCATGCCTAGGCGCTCGCCGGGCTGAGAGGCGAAGTCAGTGACCTAGGGTGGGATGGTCTCGCGCATCGCGAGAGACACTCTCCTCACGATGATCTGGGGGCCTGTCGTGCAGACCATGGTGATGACGGGTGCGAGCCGGGGCATCGCGGGAGAGGCCCTCGCGAGGATCGTCGATGCCGCCCCAGGCGCGCACGTGCTGGTCGTCGTCCGAGACGCGGCGCGACAGGCCTGGGCGTCAGCGTTCGACGAGGTTCGGCTCGTCGAGGCAGATCTGGCCAGGCTGCCCGACGTCGCTTCTGCCGCTCAGCACATCGCTCGCCTCGTCGACAGCGGCGAGGTGCCCCCGATCTCGACGATGGTGCTCAACGCCGGCATCCAGCGCGTGGATGCGAACGGCCGCACCGAGGATGGCTTCGAGCCGACGTTCGCGGTCAACGTCCTGGCCAACCACGTCCTCGTGAGGAGCTTGGCCGATCGGCTCCAGCCAAGGGGGCGGGTGGTGATCACCGTCAGCGACACCCACTTCGGCGACCTGAGGCACAACCTGGGCATGGTCCCAGGCCCGCAGTGGCGAGATCCCCACGTCCTGGCCAGGCCCGGCGCTTTCGACCGGCCGGGCACCCTGCGGGCCGGCCGCACCGCGTACTCGACCAGCAAGCTGGCAGCGATCCACCTGATGCACGAGTACGCCCGCCGCTACCCCGAGCGGGTCGTCCTCGGCTACAACCCGGGCTTCGTGCCCGCCACCGGACTTGCTCGCGATGCGGGCCCGCTCACCCGCTACGCGATGCAGCACGCGCTCCCCCTGCTGGCCAGGACTCCGGTCGTCGGCACGGTTCAGGGCGCCGGACGTCAGCTGGCCGACCTCGCCCTGGGGCGACTCGACGCCCCGGCCGGCGCCTACGTCGACCGCGACCGGGTCGCCCGCTCCTCGCCTCAGTCCTACGACCCGGCCCGTGAACGGCAGCTCTGGGAGGCCGCCGAGAGGCTGACCGGCCGCGCGTGACCGAGCTCGTCTCGTCGAGCCACGAGGGCGGCACGACGCGGTTGCCAGCACCCGAGGGCCGGCTCCTGCTCGACGGCACCATGATCAGGTGGAGCGGGACCGCCTCTGCGCGTCACAGCTGCAGGTGCAGGCGCAGGGCCTCGTCGACGGCGGCCATGAGGTGCGCGGGGACCCGGCCCACCGCCGACCCCACACGCTCGACGGCGATCGAGCACACCTGCTCGGCCTGAGCCTTGGAGTCCACCCGGAGGCCGGTCTCGCTCGCCGCGAGCAGCACCTGGAACGGAAAGACCCGCTCGACGTTGCTGGTGACCGGCACGACGGTCACCGCTCCGCGACCGAGCCGTCGTGCCGTCGTGTTGGCCCGGTCGTTGCTGACGAGGACAGCAGGGCGACGCTTGTCGGCCTCGCTGCCGCGCACCGGTTCGAGGTCGACCAGGACGATCTCACCCCGCAACATCGGTGAGCCCGTCCGACGAGGCCGGAGCCCACGCATCCTCGTCACCCAGGACGGCCCATTCTTCCCAGGCGGCGGCATAGGCGGCCTCCAGCTGCGGGTCCTGGAGACGGCGAATGGCCTGCTGGACGCCGGCCGACCTCGACTCGAGCCCGGACTGCTCGACATACCGGTCGAGGGCCGCGAGATCCTGGGCGCTGAGACTCACACTCACCTTCATGCCACGACACTACCCGGATAGCATCGCGATTACTACCCAGGTAGCACGCTCATTCGACCTCCGAGGACCTGGGGCCGCGACCCGGCGCCTTCTCCGGATCGTCCTGCGCAGGCATGAGGAACACGTACGCCTCCCACGGGGCCACCCCCTCAGGGTGACTCCACCGGGACCTACCCGAGCGCGACCCGTACTCGCGGACCACCGCCTGCAGCCGCTCCTGGAGCTCCGCGCCCTCCTCGGGCGTGAGCCACAGGCGCTCCCGCGACACCATGCCGACCTCGTCGGACCCCTGATCGGCGCGCGCCAGCATGCGATGAACCCCGGCCTGGAGGTCCTCGAACCAGGAGGACAGCGATCGTCGGCTGGTGGTGGATCCGGCCAGCCGGTGCGCCTCCGGCGTGATGGCGATCGAGGTGGCGGCGCTGCGCCACGGCCGCTCACGACGGTCGCCGGTGGTCTCGTCGCGGGTCGCGATCCCCCACCGCTCCAGGGCGCGCAGGTGATAGCTCGTGGCCGACGGGGTCAGGCCCACGAGACGCGATGCCTCCGTGGCGGTCAGCACCTCCCCGGCATACAGCTCGGCGATCAGCCGCTGGCGTGCGGGGTGCGCGATGGCTCGCAGAGCCTGCGGATCGGTGATCGTGAGCGCGTCGGGTCGGCCGGCCATGAGGCCAGGCTAGTTGCCGGGCTCATCATGAAGCAGTACCTTCACATATGTGAAACAAATCCTTCACACCTATGTCGCTGCCTTCTCGCACCGGGACGCGGTCATCCTGCTCGCCGCCGGAGCCCTGTCGACGGTCGGTGACGCCATGGCGCTGGTCGCCCTCACGCTGCGGACGCACGACACCCAGGCCGGGCCGTATGCCGTGGCCGGCCTCCTCGTGTGCTTCGCCCTGCCCCTGGTGCTGACCATGGGGATCGCTGGATCCGTCGCGGACCGCGCGGACTCGCGCACCGTCCTCGTCACCGGCAGCCTGGTCCAGGCAGCGGCCGCCGGGGGGCTGGCGCTCACCACCGACTACGCCGCGACGCTCGTCCTCGTCGCCCTCCTGCAGACGGCGTTCGCCTTCACCAGCCCCCTGTGGACGAGCCTGCTGCCGCTGGTCGCCGGGGACGAGCTGGCCGGTGTCCTCGTCTCGCTGCGCCAGGGCCTGCGCACGGCCTCCACCCCCGTCGGCGCGGCCGCTGGCGGGCTGCTCGTCCAGCACCAGGGCGCGTCGGCAGCCCTGGCCATCGACGCCGCGAGCTTCCTCGCCCTGACCGTCGCGGCGCTCCTGCTGCGCACCCGCCGCCGGCGGGCCGCACAGCCGGATCGCCTCTCGGCCTCCCCGGGGCCGGCGCTCCGGATCCTGCGCGGCCACCCGACGACCGGCATCCTCGTGGCGGCCGTGCTGCCGTTCATCCTGACCCTGGAGTCCGTCAACGCCGTCGAGGTCTCCCTGCTGCGGGACGTGCTGCACGCGAACGCGGCCGACTACGGATGGGCCGAGGCTGCCGCCGGGGTCAGCGCCACCGTCGGAGCCCTGCTGGCCGGAACCGTCACCACCTCCTCACGGCGGGCCCGGCTGCTCCTGGGGACGCTGGTGCTCGTCGCGGCCACCCAGGCCGGGCAGGGACTGGCGATCTCGGTGGGAGTCTTCGTCGTCCTGGGATGCGTGGTCGGCGGCCTCCTCGGCGCCACCAACACGTGGCTCATCGCCGTCCTCCTCGCCGAGATCCCGGACCGCGAGCGCGGCCGGGTCCTGGCGGCGGTCGAAGGGGCGGCACGCGCCTGCACGGTGGCGGCGCTCGCGCTCGGCGGGACGCTCAACCTGCTGGTGGGGCCGCGGACGGCATACCTGGTCGTCGGCGCAGCCGGACTGGCGATCAGCACGACGGGCGCCATCGCCCACCACCGAGCAACGCGGGCGACCCCAGCAACCCCAGCAGCCGGGCCGACCCCGGTGAGCCCGGGCACCAACGACGAGGTCGCTCAGCCCGAGTGAGGCCCGACCTGCTGCGCCCAGCGGCTCCAGCGCACGCGCTCGTGCGACCGGACCAGCTCGACGATCGCCCAGATGCCGGTGACCAGCGCCAGGGCGAGGCCACCCCAGGTCATCACCATCGTCCAGGCCGGTGGCCCGCTGGACCCGGCGTCGGCGAGGTCCATCCCGATGGAGCAGCCGACGGCCCACAGCGCCGCCCCTAGCAGGGCCAGCCCCGCCAGGATGGCGGCCTTGGCGTAGCTGCGGATCCAGCCGCGATCGCTCTGCATGACGTGGTTCCCTCCCCTTGTCAGCGTGCAGCCCCACCGTCGCACCGCGACCTGAGAGATGACCGGACGCCGTTCGGCGACGGGCACCCGTCAGGGGTCGACGGCGCGACGTGCACGGCGTACGATCGATGTATTGATCCGAATGCCCTTCGGATCAAAGTGCACCGCCCCCCGGGCCAACCATCGGCGGGCATACCAGCCGAGGAGTCCTCATGGGCACCAGCGCACCTCCCGCCAGCATCGTCATGTCCCGCATCTTCCACGAAGGCTTCGCCACCGGCGAGGGGGCCATCGTCGACGAGCTCTGCTCCCCCGACCTGGTTGAGCACCAGTTCGGCCTCGCCGGCACCGGCCAGCAGGCCATCGAGCACGTCAAGGCCGCGATGCGGGCCGTCCACACGGCCGTGCCCGACATCGCCTTCACCATCGAGGACGAGGTCAAGGACGGCGACACCATCTGGGTCCGCGTGCGGGCGCAGGGCACGGCGACCGGACCCTTCTTCGACCCGCCGAGCAGACGGCCGCTGGACTTCACCGTGGTGGACGTCGCCCGGGTCGTCGACGGCCGCATCGTCGAGCACTGGGGCGTCCCGGACCGGTTCGCCATGCTGGCCCAGTCGGGGGTGCTCGAGCGCCTAGGCTGACCGCGCAGCACGACCCCCACTCTCAGGAGCCGCATGAGCGCGTCGGCCGACGCCACCTCGCCCCGGCGCTACCGCTCGTCGAGGCGCACCGAGCAGGCGGCCGCCACCCGCGACCGGATCGTCGACGCGGCACGTCACCTCGTCGTCGAGCAGGGGTATGCCGCCACCACCGTCTCGCAGGTGGCCGCGCGCGCCGGGGTGGCGGTCGACACGGTCTACGCGGCGGTGGGCCGCAAGCCGGAGCTGCTGCGGCAGGTGCTGGAGACGGCCATCTCGGGCACGGACACCGCCGTGGCCCCCGAGGACCGCGACTACGTCAGGGCCGTGCGGGCGGCCCCGACCGCGCGGGCCAAGCTGGCGGCCTACGTCGACGGGCTCCTGCTCCTGCAGCCGCGCCTGGCGCCGGTCGTGCTCGCGCTGCGCGACGCCGCCGCCACAGACCCCGAGTCGGCGGATCTGTGGGGCGAGATCACGCAGCGTCGGGCGGGCAACATGCGTGACTTCGCACGAGACCTCAGGGCGACGGGCGAGCTGCGGGCGGACCTGGACGACGACGAGGTCGCCGACATCATCTGGAGCATGAACGCCCCGGAGTACTGGACCCTGCTCGTCGACGAACGCGGCTGGAGCACACAGAGATTCGGGGCGCATCTCGTGGACTGCTGGTCACGGACGCTGCTCGCCCACCCGTGAGGGCCAGGCAGCTCAGGCGCTCGGTCGGGCAACAGCTCAGGCGCTCGGTCGGGCAGCGCGGCGGGCCCGCAGGCGCCGCACGGCGAGCGCCCGCCACACGTCGCGGTACTGCGCGGCCCGGTGCAGCTGGCCACGCCAGTCCGAGCCGGTGACGCGGTGGTGCACCGCGCACGGCACCTCGACCACCCGCAGTCCGGCGGCGAGCACGTCGATCGTCATCGCCGTCTCGACGCCCCACCCGGCCGCCAGGGGTTGCGCCGCGTCGTAGGCCTCGCGGGTCAGGCAGCGCATCCCCGACAGGGGCTGCGTGGGCGTCCAGCCCGTCAGCGACCGGATGCCCTCACGAGCCAGCCGCACCACGAACCCGTGACCCCCACCGGCGGAGCGCTGCGGGGGCAGGATCGCGATGGCGAGGTCGGCCTCGCCGCCGGCCACGGGCGGCACGAGCACCCCCACCTCGGCGGCGGAGTCCTCGAGGTCCGCGTCGACGAGCAGCAGCAGCCGCCGG
Source organism: Arsenicicoccus sp. UBA7492 (assembly GCF_002479615.1). Taxonomy (NCBI): domain Bacteria; kingdom Bacillati; phylum Actinomycetota; class Actinomycetes; order Micrococcales; family Intrasporangiaceae; genus Arsenicicoccus; species Arsenicicoccus sp. UBA7492. Next base: position 36,169 of record NZ_DLOE01000011.1, read on the forward strand.
GCCGTCCCGGTCCGGCCCTCGTGCTCGTCGCGGCGCTCGACCACGGCCGCCCCGGTCTGCAGGGCGGCGGCCTTGCCGCGGTTGCGGGTGTGCCGGGCGACCACGGCGCCTGCGCCATGGGCGATGGACTGCGTGCCGTCGCGCGACCCGTCGTCGACGACGACGACCAGGTCGACGCCGGGGATGGCGGACGCGGCCCGGATCGTCGAGGCGATCCGCGCGGACTCGTCCTTGGCCGGGATGACGACCGCCACCGGCCGTGCGTGGTCACCGCTCACGGCGGACCCTCCGTCAGCGCAGGGTGATCTGGCGGCTGAGCAGACCCGAGCGAGCCCGTCGCTCGTCCGCCGACAGCGGCGTGCTGCCGGCCAGGGCCTCGGCATACCGCTGCTGCATCTGCTGGGCGGGGTCGGAGAAGGAGGCGGGGTCCGCCTCGGGGTCGACCTCCCAGACGGGGATGAGCAGCCCGCAGGCGCGGAAGGCGCCGAGCAGGCGGTGGGTGTCGGTCAGGGCGCTCTCGCCGCGCGCGTGCAGGCGGGCGAGTGCGTCGGTGGCGGCATCCTCGTCGTCGGGGAGCACCTGGCGGACATAGGCACGGTCGCCGATGAGGCACCAGTAGGCGGACCGCACGCCGTCCAGCTTGACGGTGGGGATGGCGCTGTCGTTGGCGCGCTGCAGCGACTCGCGACCCTCCTCGTCGAGGTCGCCGTCACCGACCCAGAAGTCGAAGCCCTCGTGCACCGTGATGTCGAGGGGGGCGGACGGGTCGAGGAGGTCCTGCAGCCGTGGGGTGTCCTCCGTGGCGAGGGGAAGCGTCGCGACCGGGCTGCCGGGCTCGGTCTCGGCGGCGGCCAGGAGCACCTGGGCGAGGTCGCGGCTCGCGTCGCCGCTGCTCGTCCCGGACTGCAGGCCCGCCAGGACCTCGCCGTCCGCGCGGCGCAGGCCGGGCCAGGCGAGGGGCAGCACCGTCACGAGCGTCGCGGTCGACACGTCGGCCACCGGCTCGCGCAGCGTCACCGTGGCCGTCGCGGCGGGCACGATCTCGCGCATCGCCACGAGGTCGGTCTCGCTCTCCATCCCCTCGAAGGGACGGCGCGCGAACGGCGCGGGACGGGTCTTCTTGGTGTCGCCCTTGCGGCGGGATGCCTTACCCATGCTCGCCACCCTATCGGGGCGCGCTGGTCACCAGCTCGACGGTCACAGGCGCCACACCCCGGCGTCATTGGTCACCAGTGACGTCCCGGCGCGTCATATGAACGATCCAAAGGGTCACGGGTGACCAATGGCGGGCGTCGGTGGGCGTCGGCGTCGGTGGGGGTCAGCGGGTGAGGTCAGCGGGTGCGGCGGCGGGACGGGCCGCCGAGAGCCGCCCAGACCGTGCGGGCGCCGTTCGGCTGGTCGAGGTAGCCCCACTCGTGGGCATAGGCGCGCACGATCCGCAGCCCGCGGCCGCGCGTCTGCCACGGGGTGATGCGCACGGGCTGCGGCGTGGAGTCCGAGCCCCCGTCCGTGACGTCGACCTCGACGACCCCTTTGCGCAGGGTCCAGTGCACGCGCAGGACGTCACCGGGCATGGGCCCGGCGTGCTGCACGGCGTTGGCGACCAGCTCCGAGATGACCTGGACGGCCTCGTCGAGCGTCCCGTCGGCGACCCGCTGGTCCGCGAGGCTGGCCCGCAGCTCGGCCCGAGCCTGCTCGGCGGACGTCGCGTCCCACGGCACCATCACGGTCTGGTCGACCTCGTCCAGGTTGCGCACCCGCGGTGGCATGGGCTCGTCCTCTCGTGCAGCGGCGCGGCCGGTCCGACGGCATACGTGCCTCGGCCGACCGCCAGTGAGCAGGGGTCCAGATGACGCGTCCCCCTGCGTGGGTTCGTCCTCGCCCGGATACCCCATAGGGCTCGCGCGGAACCCCTGCACGCGGTCGGTCTCACGGGTCGGGGGCGACCTCCCGCGCGCATAGGTCGAGGGGGCGAGGGGTAGGTGAGCGGAGATATCCGTCGCCGCGAGCAAGGGAGCCACCATGAGCGACCAGCACGATCTGCGCACCGAACGATCCCACGAGGGCCTCGGCCGCCAGGAGAGCGATCGCCACGACGCCCCGACAACGGTCACCCGCAGCGAGGAGGAGCTCTTCGTCACCACCCGCCCGGTCGAGAGCGGCCGGGTGCGGGTGTCCAAGCGCGTCGTCACCGAGGAGCGGACCATCACCGTCCGCCGCGAGGAGCTCGTGGTCGAGGAGCTGCCGGCTCGGGCGCCCCTGCCGCCGGACCACGACGGCGTGACCGGCGCCGGTGACCGCGACGCACAGGGGCGGGGCAACCCCGCGAAGGAGGCAGCCCTGGCCGCGGGCGAGCCGCACCGTCCTCAGGGCCACCGCGACGACGACGGCGAGCTGCACCAGGACGCCGCGATCGAGATCGTCCTCCACGAGGAGCAGGTCGTCACGCGGGTCGTGCCGATCGAGCGCGTCCGGGTCTTCGTGGACCGGGTGACGCGCGAGCAGGTCGTCGAGGCGGAGCTCGCCAAGGAGGTCGTCAGCCTCGAGCGCGAGGACACCCCGCGCGCCGACCGCTGATCACCGACGGCTGATCACCGGCCGCTGCGGGCCAACCGCTGACGGCCGGACCGCTCTGCGACCCGCGCGCCCTAGGGCGTCGTGGGGCGGGCGGTTGGTCGGTCGAGCCACGCCTCCGCCACGGTCGCGAACGGCTCGGCCTGGGTCTCGACGAGCACGAGCATCCGCCGCGCCTCCGCCTCGGCCGACGTGACGAGCTCCGGCGGATAGGCGAACTCGACCTGGTGGTCGGCGAACTCATCCTCGTCGTCGACGTAGATGCGCCCGTTGCGGCGCTCCACGACGTCCAGGTCGAGGTCCACCATCGAGACGGTCGCCACCCCGTCCACGCGTGACCACAGGGGCACCGTCGTGATGTCCACGTAGTGCCGCACCTTGTGCGGATCCGCGTTGGTGGTGAGGACGTGCCCAGACTGGCGCGGGACGCACACCACGCTGTGGTGCTCGTTGTCGAAGGATCGCCCGGGGCGGGTGATCGGGGCGCCCACCGGCACCGCGACCCAGTGGCCGTGCTCGTCGCGGCCGAGGTAGGACCCGTCATACCTCCAGTGCGGGCCCCCGTCCCACTTGCTGAAGCGGATGGCGACGGGCTCCCCCTCGACGAGGATGAGGGGCTCTCGGGGCTGCTGCTCGTTCACCTGCCAGAGACTAGCCCCCGCCCTTTGCGACAATGGGCGCGTGCCCCTCCTCTCCCGCCTGTATGACGATCTCCTGCGCCCCGCCCTCTACTCCGTCTCGGGCGGCGACGCCGAGCAGGTCCACGCGCGCACGCTGCGCCTGATGGCCCTCGCCGAGCGCCGGCCCGAGCTGCTCGCGCCGCTGCGGTCGAGGTTGGCGACCGACGCCCCGGTCGAGGTGGGCGGGGTGCGCTTCGGCAACCGCGTGGGTCTGGCCGCCGGCATGGACAAGGACGGGCGCGCGCTGTCGGTGTGGCCAGCCCTCGGGTTCGGCTTCGTCGAGGTGGGGACCGTCACGCGGCACCCGCAGCCCGGCAACGACCGGCCCCGGCTGTTCACCCTGCCGAAGTCGGACGCCGTGATCAACCGGATGGGCTTCAACAACGCCGGGGCCGACGCCCTGGCCGACCGCCTCGACGCCCACCGCCCCGCGGTCACGCTCGGCATCAGCATCGGCAAGTCCAAGGTCACGCCGCTCGGGGAGGCGGTGGAGGACTACCGCTACTCCTTCGGCCGGCTGGCGCGGCACGCGGACTACGTCGCCATCAACGTGTCCTCGCCCAACACCCCGGGCCTGCGCGAGCTGCAGGACAAGGGCGCGCTGCGCGAGATCCTGTCCGCGCTGCGCAGCGACAGCGCCGCGGTCGGGCGGGAGGCGGGGCGCGATCTGGGGCACGAGGCACACGACGCAGCGCACGCGGTGCCGATCTGGGTCAAGGTCGCGCCCGACCTCACCGAGCCCGCACTGGCCGAGCTGCTCGCGGTCTGCCTGGACGTGGGGGTGGCCGGGATCATCGCGACCAACACCACCCTGTCCCGCTCCGGCCTGGACCAGACCGAGCTGTCGTATGCCGCGCAGCCGGGCGGCCTCTCGGGTGCTCCGCTCCGCGCTCGTGCGGTCGAGGTGGTGAGGTTCGTGCACGACGAGACGGCCGGCGCGCTGCCGATCATCGGGGTGGGCGGGCTCCGCTCGGCGGACGACGCCCTGGCCATGCGTGACGCCGGGGCCTCGCTGGTGCAGGTCTACACGGCGTTCGCGCTGCACGGGCCGATGGTGGTGCGAGAGCTGGCGCGAGCGCTGGCCTGAGTCGGCCGGCGGTGGCTTGACCGGACCCGGACAGGCCACCGCCGCCGCACCCGCGTGGCCGACGAACGGCAGGCGGAGGTGCGGCGGCGGTGCGAGAGCTGCTCGGCGGCTCAGTTCTTGAAGGCGTCCTTGACCTTCTCGCCGGCCTGCTTGAGGTTGGCGCCCATCTGGTCGCCCTTGCCCTCGGCCTGCAGCTCCTCGTCGCCGGTGACCTTGCCCGTGGCCTCCTTGGCCTTGCCGGACACGTCCTGACCCTTGTTGTCCATCTTGTCGTCGAGACCCATGAGGTTTCCCTTTCGTTCGACTGGCCCGGTCCGTGACGACCGGTTCCCCCGAACCTACCCCGCGTGAGTCCCGCTCACACCTGGCGGGCGAGTGGTGCTTTCGTCGGTCCTGGCCGCGGCCAGCTGCGGCGGGGTCACGAACAGAGCCTCCGCCACCCTGGCCCCGCGCAGGTCGGCGTCCCGCAGGTCGGCACCCAGCAGGTCCGCGCGCGCCAGGTCGGCGTCGCGCAGGTCGGCCGCGATCAGCAGCACTCCCCTCAGGTCCGCGCCGCGCAGGTCCGACCCGGCCAGTGCCGCCCGGACCAGGTCGGCCCCCGGCTTGATCCGGCGGTCGGCGCCGGTCCCGCTCCGGCCGTCGGCGCCGGGTCTGAGCCGGCGGTCGGCTCGGGCACTCCCCCGGCTGTTCGTATGCCGAGGGCTTCGCCCCGCCCGGCGCACGGCGACGCTGACGTCACGCAGGGCCGGGCCCACGCGCGCGCGCACCGCGGTCACGTCGAGCGCGAGGAGGTCCTGCGCCGTGCCGCCGGCGAGGGCGTCCACCTCCGCCGCGAGCTGCCTGCACCGGCGCGTGAGGTCGGGCGCGACGGCATACGAGATCGCCTGCGCGAGGAGATAGCTCATCTCGTGGAGCTGGTGCACGACCGGGAGGACCGAGAACATCCGCGCCGGCAGACCCGGGTCGGGGTCGTCCCGCCACGTGCGTCCGCGAAAGGTCTCCTGCATGACGCGCTGACCCGCGCCGAAGCAGTCGAAGGTCACGCAGCCGCGCCAGCCCGTCTCGGCCAGCCGGTCGTGGATGCCGCAGCGGTCGTCGATGAGCAGGTTGCCGCACGGCACGCCGCCGGGCTTGTCGACGGGGAAGTCCGCACCGCGCGAGAAGGGCAGCGCGACGCAGCACAGGCCGGCGCAGCGCGAGCAGTCCGGGCGAAGCTCAGTCACGAGGAGGGGTGAGCAGCGTGAAGATCTCGCCGTCGGGGCCGGCCGCGGCGACCAGCCGCCCGTGCTCGAAGTCCCAGGGCTCCTGCAGCACGGAGCCACCGATCTCGGGCAGCAGTGCCGCGGCGCCGTCGACGTCGTCGTGCTGGAAGCAGACGGTCCAGGCCGAGGGCACACCCTCGCCGCCGCCGGTCTGGTCCGCACCCGTCTGGCCGATGCCACCGGCGGGACGCTCGCCGCCGGGGACGCTGAACATGGAGTACGCGCCGTCGCCCATCCCGATCTCCTCGTAGGTGAACCCGAAGGTCCGCGAGTAGAAGTCCTGGGCCGCCACGTAGTCGGGGGTCATGAGGTCGAGCCAGGTCGGGGCTCCGTGCACGTCAAGGATCCGGAAACCCGTGTGCTCCAACGACTCCCACGCCCCGAAGGCGGCGCCCGTGGGATCGCTCCACAGGCCCATCCGGCCGAACGGGCCCACCTGCATGGGCTCGAAGATCGTCGTGGCGCCGGCCTCCTGGACGCGACCGCCGGTGGCCTCGACGTCGTCGGTGGCCAGGGAGACGGTCCACACGTGCGGGGAGGCCTCGAGGCCCGGCATGGTCGGCGACAGCCCGGCCACGGGCTGCCCCTGCACGGTCGCGTTGCCGTAGCCGCCGTACTGCTCGTCGGAGTCCGTGAACTCCCAGCCCAGCAGCTGGCCGTAGAAGCGCTGGGTCCGGTGCAGGTCGATCGCCATCAGGTCGACCCAGCAGGGGGTGCCCGCCGGCCAGGGTGTCGTGTGCTCGGTCATGCGGATCTCCTCCGGCGAAGGCACGAACCACGGTGGCCGTGCCGTCGGTCCCAGCCTAGCCAGCGGCACCGACAGGGTGTTCGCGTCAGCTCCCAGCACCAGGTGCGGACATCACCGGGACGTCGATGAAGGCTCAACCTATTCTGTCCGCATGTCAGCGAGCCCCGACGACGTCCGACGTCTCGAGCGCGTCTGGTCCTGGAGGTACGTCGATCCTGCGGCGTTCGCCGACGGCCTCGCGATCGTCCCCCACTCGCCGGAGAGGCTCGTCCTCGAGGCCTTCCTCGCCTGGCGGGAGCAGCGGCTCGACGAGGCGCTGACGATGGTGTCGCAGATCCTGGAGACCCCGCACCTCGCCTGGGGCTGGCGCTCCCGTGCCAGGGGCGTCCAGGGCGTCGTGCTGGTCGAGCTGGGCCTCGTCGAGGAGGGCGTGGCCGCCCACCGGGAGCAGTGCCGCCTCGCGGAGGAGGAGGACGACACCGTGGGCCTGGCCCGCGGGCTGACCAACCTGGGCAACGCGTTCGAGTTCGCGAGCCCCGACCAGTCCCGCCACTTCTACCTCGAGGCGATTGAGCTGGCGCGGACCTTCCGCGAGGAGCACACGCCGTCGGCGAGCACCGAGTCCATGGCCATGGAGGCGCTGGCCATCAGCAACCTGCACGACGTGCAGCTGCGCCACGGCATCCGCCTCGCGCCCGAGATCCCCGGCCTAGCGACGGCCGAGGAGCTCGCGCGCAAGGGCTGGCCCGAGCTGGGGCACCACATCCGCGCGGTGCGCGTGCGCACGCGGCTGGAGCTCGGCGAGACGGAGGGCGCCCTCGAGCTGGCCCGGGACCTGCCGGACCCCGCCTCCATGCGCGATGTCACCAACGCCATCAGCGTGGTCCGCACCCGAGCCGTGATCAGCGGCGTGCAGGGTCACCCCGAAGGGGGGTGCGCCCTGATCGACGCCGTCCTCCCCCGGGTGTCCCTCCCCTTCCAGATCGAGCTGCTGGATGACCTCGTGGGGCTGCGGGAGAGCGCTGGCGACCTGCGGGGGGCCCTGGAGGCATCGCGGCGGCTTTCCGAGGCGATCCTCACCTGTCACGCCTCGCAGGCCCGCACCGCTGTGCTCGCCCTCGAGGTGTGGCACCGGACCCGCGACGCGGAGGAGCTCGCGCGGCAGGCCACCAAGCGGGCCGACGGCCTGCGCGCGGCCATGGCCGACCTGCGCCGCAACCACGAGCAGGTGCGGGAGATGACGACCCGGGACGTCCTCACCGGGCTGCACAACCGGCTGCACCTGTGGGACGTGGGCGAGCAGATGACGGCGACGCCGCCGGACCAGCCGGCCGCGCAGGTGGCGCTGGCGGACCTCGACGGGTTCAAGGCCGTCAACGACAGCCGGGGGCACGCGACCGGCGACGCCGTGCTGCGGCAGTTCGCGGCGGCCCTGCGCGCCGCGGCGAGGCCCGAGGACCTGTGTGCCCGCTACGGCGGCGACGAGTTCGTGGTCGTGCGTCCCGCCGGGGTCGGTGGATCGCTCGCGGACGACCTCGAGAGTCTCACCCGGCTCGGAGCCGTGCGGGACGGTGAGCCCGTGCGCGCCAGCATCGGCGTGACGACGGTGCGCGACGGCGACTTCCAGCACGGCCTCGACCGCGCCGACCAGCTGATGTACCTCGCCAAGCAGCGCGGTGGCGCGCAGGTGGCCCGCGAGCCCGGCACCTGACCGAAGCCCCCGCCAGCAGCCCCCGGTCAGGAGCCCCGGCAGAAGCCCCCGTCAGCGCGGGTGGGTCTCCTGCCAGCGCCGCATCGCGTCCTTGAGCTCGGCTCCGAGGTAGGTGAACAGCTCCGCGTCCTCGGCCAGCTGGGATCCTGCAGGGCTGCGCTGCCCGACCGCCTCGGCGCCGGACCTCAGCACGCTGGACCACAGGTCCAGGACCTCCAGCCCGCGCACCATGTAGCCGGCCCACATGCCCCGGTCCAGCACGAAGTGGTCGCGTCTCGACCCGCGCTCCCGGGTCCGGCGCACCAGGGTCAGCTGCTCGAGATATCGCACCGCCCCGGACACCGCCGCCGGGCTGGCCTGGAGGGACTGGGACAGCTCGCTCGACGTCGCCCTGCCGTCGTCCAGGGTCAGCAGGTGCGCCAGCACGCGAGCCGACATCCGGGGCATGCCCGCCGACGCTCCGACATCCGCCAGCCGGTCCACGAACTCGTCTCGTGCCCTCATGTCTGTCACAGCCCCACACTACCCGAAGCCTTCAACTCATACATATGTAACTGAGACTTCACAAACATCTGAATGATGAGTAGTGTCGAGTCATCGGTCCGTTCCCGGACCTCTAGGGAGAAGTCAGCAATGAGCGGTGACGAGATCACCCCAGCACCAGCCCTCGAGGTCGTGGACCTCACCAAGACCTTCGGCCCCACGACCGCGCTCGACGGTCTCTGCCTGACCGTCGCCACAGGTCAGGTCCACGGCTTCCTCGGGCCCAACGGCGCCGGCAAGTCCACCACGATCCGGGTCCTGCTCGGCCTGCTCCGCGCAGACTCCGGGGCCAGCCGCGTCCTCGGGATGGACCCGTGGCAGGACGCACCCGCCCTGCACCGGCGCCTCGCCTACGTCCCCGGAGACGTCAGCCTCTGGCCCGGCCTGTCGGGCGGCGAGGCCATAGACCTGCTCGGGCGGGCCCGCGGGGGCCTGGACCCGCGGCGCAAGGCCGACCTGCTGGAGCGCTTCGAGCTCGACCCGCGCAAGCGGTGCCGCACCTACTCCAAGGGCAACCGGCAGAAGGTCGCCCTCGTCGCCGCCCTCGCCTCCGACGTCGAGCTGCTCCTGCTGGACGAGCCGACGAGCGGCCTCGACCCCTTGATGGAGCGCGTGTTCACCGACGAGATCCGCGACGAGCGTCAGCGCGGCAGGACAGTGCTCCTGTCGAGCCACATCCTGTCCGAGGTCGAGCTCCTCTGCGACCACGTCAGCATCATCAAGGCCGGCCGCATCGTCGAGTCCGGCACCCTCGCCGACCTGCGGCACCTCACCCGCACCCAGGTCACGGCGGTGGTCGAGCACCCCGAGATGCTCGACCACGGCAACCTCTCCGTCATGCCCGGGGTTCACGACCCCGTCGTCGAGGGCGACCGCCTCACCTGCCAGGTGGACGACCACGCCCTGTCCGACCTGCTGGCGCGCCTCGGCCCGCTCGGCGTCCGCGCCCTCACCAGCACGCCCCCCACGCTCGAGGAGCTCTTCCTGCGCCACTACGAGGGGGCCGAGCGATGAGCACCGCCACCCTCCCGCCGCGGCACCGCACGCAACGGACGCCGCGCCAGGGCCGTGGCGGCGACACCGCGATCACCGGCACCTCGCTGCTCGCGCGCGCGCTCGTGCGCCGGACCCGCTGGTCGTGGCTCGCCTGGATCGTCTGCCTGGTCGCGATCTTCCCCGCCACGGCCGGCGCCTACCGCCAGTCGGTGCCCGACACCGCGGCGGGCGCCGAGATGGCGCGCACCCTGGCCGCCAACCCGACCATGCGGGCCATCCTCGGTCCGCCGTTCGACCTGTTGAACGTCGGCCCGTTCGTCATGTGGCGGGTCGGCACCTTCGCGATCGCGCTCGCCGGGATCATGGCGATCCTGGGCGTGGTCAAGGGCACCCGCGCCGAGGAGGAGGACGGTCGCCTCGAGCTCCTGCGGTCGGGAGCCGTCGGTCGGCACGCCCCGCTCGCCGCGTCCGCCCTCGTCTCGCTCGCCGGGTGCGCAGCCGTCGGGCTGCTGGCCGGTGCCGCGATGGCCGGTCCCAGCGGCGACGTCATCGGGTCGGTCGCCCTCGGCCTCGCGGTGGGACTGGGTGCCGCGGTGTGGGTCGGCGTCGCCGCGGTCGCCGCGCAGGTCACCGAGTCGGCGCGAGGCGCAAGAGGTCTCGCCCTCGGAGCGCTGGGCGCGGCATACGGCCTGCGAGCCGTCGCCGACGGCTCCGACCCGATGATCACCGGGCTCCAGTGGGCCAGCCCGCTGGACTGGCCGGCCCTGTCCCGACCGTATGCCGACGAGCGCTGGCTCGTCCTGCTGCTGCCGGCCGCCCTCACGGCTGCCCTGGTGGCCCTGGCGTTCGTCCTCGAGGGACGGCGAGACCACGGCGCGGGGCTGCGACCGGCTGCCCTTGGGCCGGCCGACGCCTCGCGCTCCCTGCGCGACGCCCCGTCGTTGACCTGGCGGCTCGACCGCACCACCGTCGTCTCGTGGTCGATCGGGCTGGCGATCTTCGCCTACGGCATGGGGACCCTCGCGTCCAGCCTCAGCACGCTGCTCGCCGACAACCCCGTGCTCGCCGAGCGATTCCGCAGGATGGGCGCCGGGGCGCAGGACCTGCAGGACGCGTTCTACGTCGCCATGATCGGCATCCTCGTGCCGATCGTCGCGCTGCTCGCCCTGCAGCTGTTCGGTGTCCTGCGCCGCGAGGAGGAGCGCGGCCACGCCGAGCTGCTCCTGTCGACGGCGGTCTCCCGCCCGCAGCTGCTCGTCAGCCACGTCGCCGCAGCCGTGCTCGTCCCCACCCTCGTCCTGGTCGGGCTCGGCTTCTTCATGGCGCTGCCGCAGGTCGTCGCCGGCGACGGGCTCGGTCTCGCCGTCACCCTCGCCGGGGCGGGCCTGGCCCAGCTGCCCGGGGTCCTCCTCGTCCTGGGGCTGGCCGTCGCCCTCCACGGCTGGCTGCCCCGGCTCGGCCTGGTTCCCTGGCTCGTCGTCGGCTGGTCGCTGGCCATGTCCTGGTTGGGGGAGGTGATGGGCCTGCCCGAGGCGCTCGTCCGAGCCACGCCGTTCGCCCCGCTCCCCCGCCTGCCCGTAGAGCAGCTGGCGTGGACGCCGATCGTCGTGAGCCTGCTCGTCGCCCTGGCCCTGATGGCCGTCGGCCTGGTCGGCTACCGGCGGCGGGACCTGTCAACCGGATGAACTCTGAGTGAACCCCCCTGCCCCTGCGGGGCGAAGTCCGACAGCATGGCGTCCCACGGGCATGACCAGCACGGACATCGCCCCGGGGGGCACGACGGGCAGGGGGACCCGCATGAAGCGCATGGTGGGCGTGGCGCTGGCTGCGCTGCTGGCGGTGGGGGTGGTGCTCGCGGTCGTCCTCGGGCCCCGGATCGGCCGGGACGACCCGGGGGCGGGATCCGGCAACGGGGCGGGAGCTGCCGGCGCGACCACCTCGGGGCTCAGGACGGTCCGTGGCGCCGTGGGGTCCGAGAAGGAGGCCTTCTTCCGTGACGCCACGGTGCGTCAGGCCTTCGCCCGGCACGGGCTCGACGTCCAGGTGACCCCGGTGGGATCACGTGACATCGCGGCCATGACGGACCTGGCCACCTACGACTTCGCGTTCCCCTCGTCGGTCCCGGCGGCCGACCGGATCCGTCGTGCAGGCAAGTCCAAGGGCACCTACTCCCCGTTCTTCTCGCCCATCGCGGTGGCGTCCTACCGACCGATCGTGGACGTCCTGCGCCGCCAGGGCATCGTCACCAGCGGGCCGGGAGGCGCCCAGACGATCAGCATGGCCAAGTACTACGCGCTGGCGCAGAAGGGCACCCGCTGGGACCAGATCCCCGGCAACGACGCCTACCCCGCCGGCAAGAACGTCCTCATCACCACCACGGACGTCCGGCGGTCCAACTCCGCCGCGATGTACCTCGCCCTCACCAGCTACGTGGCGAACGGCGGGCGCGTGGTCCCGTCCTCGACGGCCGCGGCCCAGGTCGTGCCCAAGGTGTCGCCGCTCTTCCTCGACCAGGGGTATGTCGGCGGGTCGAGCGAGGGACCCTTCGAGGACTACCTGTCGGCCGGCATGGGCAAGACGCCGATGGTGCTCATCTACGAGTCGCAGTTCCTCGACCGCCAGATCCGCAAGGACGGCTCGATCACCCCCGACATGGTCCTGCTGTATCCCACCCCTGACGTGCTGTCCAAGCACACGCTGGTCGCCCTGGGGGACACCGGGAGCCAGGTCGGCCGCCTGCTGACCTCGGACCCCGAGCTGGTCCGGGCCGCCGCCCGCTACGGCTTCCGGCCGCAGCAGCGCGCCGTGCTCACCTCGGTGCTCAAGGAGGCCGGGGTGGCGCCGCCCCCCGACCTGGTCGACGTCATCGAGCCCCCGACCTACGAGGTGCTCGAGTCGCTCATCACCGGCGTCGAGAAGCTCTACGGCTGAGGGGGATCGACGATGCACAGGTTCCATCGCGCAGCAGGCACCGCCGCCGTCCTCGTCGTGGGCGTCGTCGGCTCGCTCGGTCTAGCGGCCTGCGAGTCCACGCCGGACCGCACCGGGTCGACGGCCAGCGCCTCGTCGGCCTCCGCCGCCGACCCCTCGACCCTGCGCCTCCTGGCGGGATCGGAGGTCAAGGACATGGCCCCGATCCTGGAGGAGGCGCGGCAGGCCACCGGAGTCACCGTCGAGCTCCACTACGCAGGCACCCTCGACGGCGCCGAGCAGGTCGCCTCCGGCGCCGCGGGCCGGTCGTACGACGCCACCTGGTTCTCCTCCAACCGCTACCTCGGGCTGCTGCCCGGCGGCAACCAGGCGCTGGCGTCCTCGACCAAGGTCATGGCCTCCCCCGTGGTCCTCGGCGTCCGCCCCGCCAAGGCCACCGAGCTCGGGTGGGACCGCACGCCGCCGACCTGGGCGCAGATCTCCCAGGCCGCGGCGGCCAAGAAGTTCACCTACGGCATGACCAACCCCGCCACCTCCAACAGCGGCTTCTCCGCGCTGGTCGGTGTCGCCACGGCGCTCGCCGGGGGCGGATCGGCGATCGACGGCCGACGGGTCGCGGCCGTCAAGCCGCAGCTGACCCAGTTCTTCTCCGGGCAGAGGCTTACCTCGGGGTCGTCGGGCTGGCTCGCCGAGCGCTTCCTCGAGCAGAGCGCGAACGGGCAGAGCGGCTCCGGCGGCTCGAGCCGGTCCGTGGACGGACTGATCAACTACGAGTCGGTGCTGCTGGGCCTGGGCGAGGGCGAGAGCACGGCGTCCAGCCGGCTCACCCTCGTCCGCCCCAAGGACGGGGTCGTGTCAGCCGACTACCCGCTGTCCCTCCTGACCACGGCCCAGGCCAAGCGCGGCGCCTACCAGAAGCTCGCGGACTGGCTGCGCACCCCGGACGCCCAGCGGGCGATCATGCAGCGCACGCACCGTCGACCCGTCGTGCCGGGCGTGCCGCTCGACCCCGCCTTCGGTCGGCAGCTGCTCGTGGAGCTGCCGTTCCCGGCCCAGCGCAGCACCGCGGACGGGCTCATCGCCACCTACCTCGACGAGGTGCGGCGACCCAGCCAGACGATCTACGTCCTGGACGTGTCGGGGTCCATGAACGGTGACCGGATCACCCAGCTCAAGCGCGCGTTCGCCACCCTGTCCGGGCAGGACGTGACCGGCACCGAGCAGTTCACGACCTTCCGCCCCCGCGAGCGGGTGACCGTGATCCCGTTCAGCGACGAGGCCCGACAGGCCGAGTCGGTGCAGCTCGACCCCCGTGACCCCAAGGCTCAGCTCGGGGCCATCAACCGTGAGGTCTCGGCGCTGCAACCCGCCGGGGGCACGGCGATCTACTCCGCCCTGGACCGGGCGTACCAGACGGCGCGCGAGCAGGTGCGGGCCAACCCCGACACGTTCACGTCGGTGGTGCTGATGACCGACGGCGAGAAGACCGCAGGGATCGACGCGGCGCAGTTCCTGCGCACGTATGACGGCCTCCCGGACGAGGCGAAGGCCGTCCCGACGTTCACCGTGCTCTTCGGGGAGTCCGACGCCGACGAGCTGCGCGAGATCGCCACCCGCACGCACGGCAAGGTGTTCGACGCCCGCACCTCGTCGCTGCCCGCCATCTTCAAGGAGATCCGTGGCTACCAGTAGGTCCGAGAACCTCGGCTCCCGGTTCGCCCGCTACCTGGGCTCGACGCGCAACATCGTCGGGTCGGTCGCAGCCCTCGGCGCGCTCGGCGCCACCGTCCCCACGGGCGTCGCCGGACCGCTGTGGCCCCTCGTGGTCGCGGGGACCTACGGGATCGGGGCGCTGCTGAGCCCGCGCGAGCGCGCCAGCTTCGCGCCGTCCGGGTTCGCGTCGACCCGGGCCCAGGCCGCGGAGCTCCAAGGGCACCTCGCCGAGCTCGGAGCGCGCGTGCGCCGCTACGACAATCGCCTGCCCGACGACGTGCTCACGGCATACGGCCGGATCGAGGAGGGGCTGTCCGAGGTGCTGGTCCGCGCGGACTCGCTCACCGCGGAGTCCGACCGGTTCTTCGTCGTCGGCCGCATCGTCGACGACTACCTGCCGGCCGCGCTCGAGACCTATGCCAACCTGCCGCGGTCCTTCGCCATGCGGCACCGCGCCGAGGGGCGGCGGACGGCCCACGAGGAGCTCCTCCACCAGCTCGGCATCATCGAGACCCAGATCGAGCAGATCGCCGCGGCCATCTATGCCGGTGACGCGGAGACGCTCGCCGCCAGGAGCAGGTTCTTGGAGGATCGCTTCGCGGACTCCTCGTTGCGGCTCCCGCCCCGCCCGTAACCGGTTCTCCGGCGCCGAGATCCAGCCGACAGCATCCACACGCCGGCCCTCAGGACGCAGTCGACCGGGCTCCCCGTGAAGGACCCGGCCGGGCGCCTCCCCCTCGCGCGCCCGACCGGGCGTCCTCCTGGGAAGCCCGGCTCTCGGGATAGGATACAACACCCGTTGTGCCGATAATGGGTCCATGCCCGATCGTCGTACCTCCGTACTGGAGGCCGCCATCCAGCTCCTCGCCCAGGGCGGCACCAGGGGGCTGTCTCACCGCTCCATCGACCGGGCGCTGCGAATCCCGTTGGGCAGCACCGCTAACTACTTCCCGACGCGGCAGTCCCTGGTGGACGCGATCCTGCTGCAGATCGAGGCGCGGGACCTCCAGGCCTACTACCAGATCGCCCCCGGATCCGATGTCCAGGATGTGGACCACCTCGTGACCTTCCTGGTCGAGTTCATCCGGGTGGCCGCCCTCGAGGACGGCGGCGTCCACACGCGGGCCCGCCTCGCCCTCGCCTCCGACGGGGGCGTCCACCTCTCCGAGCACCGTCGCCGTCAGGTCGCAGGCCTCGCCGAGCTCGTGGAGGCGGTGGGCACCCCGGCGCCCTTCCGGGTCGCGATGACGGTGTCGGCGCTCATGGACGGGACGATCCTCCACCTCATGACGGGCCAGGTCGAGCTGGACCCGGACGCCACCCGATCCGCGCTCCACCAGCTGCTCAGCCCCTGACCCTCGCCCCGCGCGCAGACGCCGACCGACCCGGCCTAGGCTCGGCGCATGACCGCGTCACCCGGCCGCCGCATCGGCCTGCTACCCAAGATCATCATCGCCATCGTGCTCGGCATCGTCTGCGGGCTCTTCTTCCCCGACTGGCTGACCCGGGTCTTCGTGACCGTCAACGGGCTGTTTGGCAACTTCCTGGGCTTCGTGATCCCGCTGATCATCCTCGGGCTCATCGCCCCGGCCATCTCCGAGCTCGGCGCGGGCGCCGGCAAGTGGCTCGCCGTCACCACCGCGATCGCCTACGGCTCCACCCTGTTCGCCGGGCTCCTCGGCTTCGGGGTGAGCATGGCGGTGCTGCCCGGCCTGCTGGCGGACAAGAAGGTCGGCTCGGTCACCAACCCCGAGGACTCCCTGCTGGCGCCGTACTTCAAGGTCGAGATGGCCCCGGCCTTCGGCGTCATGACCGCCCTGCTCCTGGCCTTCGTGATCGGTGTCGCGCTCACCACGATCAAGGGCGACGTCATCCACCGCGGCTTCGTCGAGTTCCGCGAGATCATCAACAAGGTCATCACCGCGATCATCATCCCGCTGCTGCCGCTCTACATCTTCGGCATCTTCCTCAACATGACCGCGGCGGGCGAGACCTTCAACGTCATCACGACCTTCCTCGGCGTGATCCTCATGGTCTTCGCCCTGACGGTGGTCCTCCTGCTCATCCAGTACTCCGTCGCGGGCGCCATCGCCCACCGCAACCCGCTGCGGATGCTGCGAGAGCTGCTCCCGGCCTACGCCACCGCCCTCGGCACCTCGTCCTCCGCCGCGACGATCCCCGTGACGCTGCGCCAGACCATCCGCTCCGGCGTCTCGGAGCCCGTGGCATCGTTCGTCATCCCCCTGTGCGCGACCATCCACCTGGCCGGCTCGACGCTCAAGATCACCTGCTTCTCGCTCGCTGTGATGCTCCTCTACGGCCTCCCCATCCACACCGGGACCATCATCGGCTTCATCATGCTGCTGGGCATCATGATGGTCGCCGCCCCCGGCGTCCCCGGCGGCGCGATCATGACGGCCACGGCGCTGCTGCAGAGCCAGCTCGGGTTCAACGAGGGGCAGGTCGGCCTGATGATCGCGACCTACATCGCGATCGACTCCTTCGGCACGGCCACCAACGTCACCGGAGACGGGGCCATCGCGCACGTCGTCGACACGCTCGCGCGACGCGACCGGCGCCGCCACGGCGAGCCGGACCTCCCCGCCGAGACGGCCCTCGCCTGACCGAGGTCGAGCCCTGGCGTCAAGCGTCGGCGAAAGGGCCCCCGAGCACGCTGCTCGGGGGCCCTTCGACGTCTCCGGGACGAGCGGTCGTCAGTCCGCGGCGACGGCCAGCAGACCGCCGGTGATCGCGACGTTGGACATGAAGTGGTTGCGCTCGACGAAGGCCTTGCGCGGGTCGTCCATCGACCAGAACGCGTGGCCCACGACGTTGGTGGGCTGCAGCAGGGCCGCGAGTGCGAGCGCCGAGGCACGCGGCGCGATGCCCAGGGCCAAGGACGCACCGCAGGTGATCATGGCGGCGCCGTTGAGCCGCACGAGGTCGGCCGGGGCGGCGAGGTCGGGCAGCCCGTAGCGCTGCCGGGCCGCGTCAAGCAGCCCGCCGGTGTAGGTCTGGTCCTTGAGCTGGTTGAGACCTCCCATGACGAACAGGGAGCCCAGCATCAGACGGGCGGCGGCCTTGACGGGGTGGATCATCGGGAGCCTACGGGAGGTCGGGGTGCGTGGGGTCCACGCTACTGCGCGGCCGTCCCTGCCCCCAGCGCGCCTGAGAGGATGAGGCATGACCGAGCTGCCCGTCCTCGACCTGCGACGGGCGCGCGTGGTGGCCCCCGCGCCGGGGGACGGCCCCGGGAGCTGGGCTGGGGCCGCCACGGGGCGAGCGCGGCACCCGGGTCACGGCCTGGCTCGGCGACGATCCGCTGACCGGGACCTACGACGGGCGACCGGACGCACGCCGCGAGCGCGCCTCACGCGACTCACGTGGCCCCGCGGGTCCGACGGCTCACATGGCTCCAGCGCCTCGACCGCGGCGCGGTGCTGGTGGGGGCCTCAGGCGAGCTGGAGCGTCGCGACGCAGGTGGGGCTCGTGCCGTCGGTGGCGAAGGGTGCCTTCACCGTCTTTCCGTCATACGCCACCGTGATGGTGCCGGTGACGTCGCGGGGCAGCCAGAAGCCCACGAACCCGTTGGCGTAGGTCGTGACCTGCTCGTCCACGAGGGCCTTGCCGGCCGCGTCGGTGATGGTGACCTTCATGGCCTTGCCGGCGAGCTCGCCCTGGCAGCCGGTGAGGTGGTGGTAGAAGCACTCGTGCGTCTGCGAGACGTAGGGCGCCATCGAGAGGTAGAAGGAGTCGCTGGGGATCGGCAGCGCGGCGGTGGCGCCGGAGGCGTCGGTCAGCTGCAGCTCACCCTGGCGGACCGAGCCCTTGAGCCCCTTGGCCTTGTCGTCCTGGCTGCGGTCCAGCTCGGACACGATCGCCTTGACGTCCTTGCCGGCGAGGCCGTTGCGGGCCAGGAAGGCCTGGGCGTCACCGGCCGCCGCGCCGGATCCCTGGGTCGACCCCGACGCTGACGACGACGCAGCCGCGCTGGGGGTCGCGGTCGCGGCGTTCTGGGAGGAGGCGTTCTGGGCGGTCTGGCTCGAGCATCCCGCGAGGGCGAGGGCCAGCGAGAGGGCGGCGACGGTGAGGGCTCGGGTGCGCATGGGGGCTCACGCTCCTAGGGGTGGATGCGCCGGGGGCGGTCGAGACTCCATGGTCTCAACCGCCCCCGGCCGCTCGCGCACCGGCCCCCGCATCAGGCGTGAGGGTGCCCCTGCACCTTGTCGACGAGCTTGACGCCCTCGACGTCGACGTCCGGCACGATCCGGTCGAGCCAGCGAGGCATCCACCACGCGCGCTCGCCGAGCAGGTGCATGACGGCGGGCGTCAGCGTCATCCGGATCAGGAAGGCGTCGATGAGGACGCCCAGGGCCAGGCCGAAGCCGATCGGGCGGATCATCGTCAGCTCGGCGTGCACGAAGCCCGCGAAGACCGACACCATGATGATCGCCGCCGCCGTCACGACCGCGGCCGCGTGGCTGAAGCCCGTCCGCACGGCCCGGCGTGCGTCCTCGCCGTGGACGTGGGACTCGCGCATCCCCGAGACGAGGAACATCTGGTAGTCCATCGCCAGGCCGAACAGCACCCCGATGAGCAGGATGGGCAGGAAGCTGAGGATGGCGCCGGGGTTGGTGACCCCGAAGATCGACCCGAGCGTCCCCTCCTGGTAGACGGCGACCACGCCGCCGAACGCCGCGGCCAGCGAGAGCAGGAAGCCTCCGGTCGCGATGAGGGGGACCACCACCGAGCGGAACACCATGAGCAGCAGCACCAGCGACAGTCCGACGACGATCAGCAGGTAGGGCGGCAGCGCGTCGGCGAGCTTCTGGGAGATGTCGATGTTGGCGACGGTCTGCCCGGTCACCTTGACGTCGGCCCCGGTGACCTCCTTGATGAAGGGCGCGTCCTCGCGGATCTGGTGGACGGCGTCCACCGTCGCCTGGTCGGCCGGGCCCTTCTTGGGGATGGCCTGGTAGACCGCGGTGCGCCCGTCCTTGCTGAGGCCGGCGGGCATCACGCTGACCAGGCCGGAGTTGAGCTTGAGAGCCTCGGCGACGTCGAGCTGGCGGTCCTTGGCGGCCAGCTCGTCGAGCCCGGCGGGCAGCGTGGCGACGGCGACGATGGGTCCGTTGGCGCCCTCGCCGAACTTCTCGCCGATGGTGGCGTAGGCCTGGTAGCCGGTGGACGACTGAGGCTCCGACCCCCCGTCCGGGAGACCGAGGCGCAAGCCGGCGGCCGGGGCAGCCAGGAAGGCCACGAGAGCCAGACCGGCCACGATCGCGGGCCAGGGGTGACGCGTGACGATCGCCCCCCACCCACGGTCGGCGTGCTCGGCGTCGCGCGGGTGCTCGTCCGTCAGCGACGCGCCGCGAGCGTTGAAGCCGTGCTTGCGCCACGTCCGCCGCGGCAGCATGCGGTGGCCCGCGAGCGACATCAGGGCCGGCAGCAGGGTGAGGTTGATGAGGACGGCGCAGGCCACGGTCCCCGCCGCGGCGAAGCCCATGGTGCCGAGGAAGCCGATACCCGTCACGGCGAGCGCGGCCAGCGCGATGAACACCGTCATCCCCGCGAAGGTCACGGCGTTGCCAGCGGTCCCGACGGCGAGCGCGATGGACTCGGTCCGACCCATGCCGGTCTTGAGCTGCTCGCGGTGCCGGTTGACGATGAAGAGCGCGTAGTCGATGCCGACGGCGATACCGATCATCAGGCCGAGGGCAGGTGTCACGGAGTTGAGCTCGACGACCTTGCTCAGCGCCAGGGTGGCGCCGGTGCCCAGCGCGACCCCGCCGATGGCCATGAGCAGGGGCAGGCCCGCCGCGACGAGGGTGCCGAGCATGACCATCAGGACGATGGCGGCGATGACGATGCCGATGATCTCGCCGGGGCCGATGACGCTGGAGACGTCCTCGATGAGCTCCTTGCCGAAGTAGGTCTTGACGCCGGTCTTGGCCAGCTGCCCCTCGAGGGCCGTGACCTGCTGCCGCTGCTCGGGGGAGACGCTGTGGATCTCGTCCTTGAAGCGCACCTGCGTCATGGCGGCGGTGCCGTCCGCGGAGACGAACCTCGTGTCCTTGGTCAGGGCGACCTCGCGCTGACCGAGGGCCAGCTCGCGCTTGCCGCGCTCGAGCTGGGCGCGTCCGTCGGCGAGCTGCTTGGTGCTGGCCGCGAGCTTGGCCCGCGCGTCCGTCAGCTGTTGGCCCTTGAGCAGCCCGAGCCTGGCGGCCCCGTCGACCTGACCCTGGCCCTTGGCCAGCTCGGCCTCGCCGGCGCGCAGCTTGCTCTCGCTGGCGTCGAGCTGCTTCTGGCCGTCGGCCGTCTTGCGCTGCGCCTCGTCGAGCTGCTTCTGCGTGGCGAAGGGGTCGATGGCGTCCGCCACCTGCGGGAGCGCCTCCCAGTCGGTGACGGCCTTGGCGACGGCGGCCTGCTGGGCCGGGGTGAAGCGTCCCGCCTCGGTGCGGAAGACGACCGTCCCGATACCGCCCGCCGCGTCGGGGATCTCCCGCTTGAGGGTGTCGAGGGTCTGCTGGAACTCCAGCCCTTCGACGGTCATGGTGCTGCTGAGGGGCGTACGGAAGGCCGCGGCCGCCCCGGACACACCGCCGAGCAGCAGCAGCCAGGCGATGATCACGGCCCAGGGCTTGCGGGCCGAGAGGAGGCCCAGGCGGTAGAGCAGGGTGGCCATGTGTGGAACCTTCGATCGTGAGGAGGGTCAGCGGGAGGACGGTCGCGGGCGCGTCAGCGTCCGTCGTGGAAGCCGTCGGCGAGGTAGCCCATGGCCTGGAGGAGGAGGGCGCGCAAACGATCGACAGCGCCCGAGGGCAGGCGGTGAGGATCGACACCCTCGATCTCGTCGGCCCACGCCTGCACGGCCGCACGGCCGGCCGCCGCGATCATCGAGGCCTGCACGCGCACACGCAGAGGCTCTGCTCCGTCGGGAAGGCGCGAGGCCAGGGCCTCGGCGATGCGCTCCTCCGCCGATCCCCACACGTCGCGCTCGACCCGGAGGGCACCCTCGTCGCCGCGGCACAGGTTGACGACGTCGGCCAGGCGAGCCAGCTCCCCGGGGTCGGCGTCGTGCAGCAGGGCCTCGGCGGCCGCGGCCGGCACAGGCTCGTCCCATGGCCGGGCCTCGAAGTCCGAGATCGCCCGCGCGAGGAAGTCGAGGGACGGAACCGCGAGGACGGCGTCCGTCGTCGGGAAGTAGTTGAAGAAGGTGCGCCGGGAGACGCCCGCGCGGTCTGCGACGGCGTCGGCGGTAAGGGCACCCAGGCCTTCTGCCCGAGCGATCTCGATCGCTGCGTCGACCAGGGCCGCCCGAGTCTCTCGCTTGGCGAGGTCGCGTCGGTTCTTCACGAGACGAGCCTACGCTCCTTGCACCCAGTGCACCAAATGCACTCGGTGCAAGCGCCCCCTCGCTCAGCCGCGAAGCTTCCCAGTCATGGGGACGAGCTGGTCGAGCATGCCGGCAAGCTCGGCGGGGCGGCGGTCGAGCGGACCCAGGCCCTCGTCGCCGAAGTCGGTGAACAGCCCGAGCGCGACCTGAGCCCGCACCCCGACCATCTGGAAGTTGGCGACCGAGGTGCGCCAGTGCTCGACCGCACGCACACCGCCGTCGGCGCCGTACGACACGAAACCGACCGCCTTACCGATCCACTCGCCACCCAGGCTGTCGAAAGCGTTCTTGAACGCGCCCGGCACCGAGTGGTTGTACTCCGGGGTGACGAAGACGAATCCGTCGCAGGCGTCGATCGCCTGGCTCCAGCGCGTGACCCGCTCGTCGTCGTACTGCTTCTTGGCCGCGCCGGGGACGGTGGCGCTGGTGAGCAGAGGGACGTCGAAGGCCTTGAGGTCGATCAGCTCGTAGTCCGCGTCGCCGCGAGCCTGGGCGCCCTCGAGCACCCAGCGGGCGACGGCCTCGGCCTTGCGGCCCTCGCGGATGGATCCGATGATGATGCCGATCTTCACGGTGCGCTCCTGGTAGTGGGGTTGATCCGTCAACCAGTGTGGCAGCCGAGGCACCTCCAGCGGGGGTCGTCAGCGCGCGTCCATCCCCCAGCCGTAGCTGACGAGGGGTGCGACCTCGCCGAGCACGTCGGCCAGCCCTGCCGGAACGGACACGACGTGGAACGGGGCGGGCCCGCGCCAGTGCCACACCTCGGCGGCGAAGGGGACCTCGACCGGATCCAGCAGCCTGCGCACCAGGCAAGGAGCCTACCGAGGGTTGCGGTCGATCGGCGTCCGGTGCCGTGGGGGTGGCCCTCAGCGGCGCAGGTCTCGCGGCAGCTCCTCGAGCAGTCGCAGCCAGAGCTCACTGGCGGTGGGATAGCTGGGGACGGCGTGCCGCAGCACCGACACGGGGACCCGGCCGGTGATGGCGATGGTCGCCGCGTGGAGCAGCTCTCCCGCGTCCGGACCCACGAAGGTCGCACCCACCACCATCCGTGAGCCGCGGTCGACGACGAGGGAGGCTGTGCCGGAGGCGTCGTCGCGGAGCAGGGCCGCGCCGGCTGCCCCAGTGAAGGGGACCTCGACCACCTCGACCTCAGCCTCGCCGTAGCGCTCCCGGGCCTGGGCCGCGGTGAGGCCCACCCATGCCACCTGCGGATCGGTGAACACCACCTGCGGCACGGGCACCTCCTCCGGCTCGGGCTCGGGCTCTGCGCCGGTGGCGCGGGCGGCCAGCCGCTGGCCGAGGACGCGGGCGCGGTACTTGCCCCAGTGCGTGAGCGGCGCCTCCCCGCTGGCATCGCCCACGGCCATGAGCCAGTCCGGCACCTCTCCCCGGCTGCCGTCCGAGGACGAGCTCGTATGACGGAGAAGGGCGTCCGCGTCCAGCCCCACCGTCTCGAGCCCGACGTCGTCGAGGCGCGGGCGTCGTCCCGTGGCGAGCATCAGCTCGTCGGCCACCACCTCCTCTGCCCCACCAACGATCGTGAGGCGAACGGTCCCGCCGTGGACGCGGCCGAGGCCCGTGTCCTCGGCGTCGTCACGGCGGCACTCCGTCACCTCGACGCCCGGGCGCACGTCGACGCCGGCCCCGCGCAGGGCCTCGAGCACGGCGTCGGACGCGAAGGGCTCGGCACCGCCGAGCAGCCGGTCGCCGCGGACCAGCATCGTGACGCGCGAGCCCAGGGCCGCCATCCAGGTCGCGGCCTCGCACGCGACGACACCGCCACCCACGATTACCAGCCGTTCCGGCACCTCCACCACGCCCGTGGCGTCCCGAGAACCCCACGGCTGGGCGGCGGCATACGGCTCGGGCACGACGGGGCTGCTGCCGGTGGCGATCACGACGGCGTGGCGGGCGTGCAGCACCAGCGGCGCCTGACCCTGCCGCGCGACCTCCACGGTGCGGGGACCGGTGATGCGGCCATGTCCGCGCACCACGTCGATGCCCGCGCCCTCGGCCCAGTCGACCTGCCCCGAGTCGTCGTAGTGCGACACCCACTCGTCCCGCCGCGCCAGCAGCGCCGTGACGTCGAGGTGGGGACGGGCCACACCACCGAGGTGGGCCGCGGTGGACGCCACCTCGATGGGTCGGAGCAACGCCTTGCTGGGCATGCACGCGTAGTAGGAGCACTCGCCTCCCACCAGCTCGCGCTCCACCAGGACGGCCGTCAGACCGGAGTCCTCCGTGGCGTATTGGGCGATGTTCTCGCCCACGGGGCCGCCCCCGAGGACGACGACGTCATAGGTCGGGTCGACGCTCATGCCCCCAGTCTGCCCGTGCCCGGCGTCCTACCACGGTCTGACGAGGTGTCGACCTGAGGCCGATGCCGCCGACCTCGGCCTCTGGCGAGTCTGGGGGCATGGCACACACCACCCCGCACCCTCGCCGAGGCCGCCGAGGCCGTCGAGTCCTGATCCGCCTCGGTGCGTCCCTCCTCGTTGTCTCCCTGCTCGTGCTGCTGGCGATCTGGCAGCTGGGCCCCCGCTACGGGCTCTACCTCGTGCCGCCGTCCCCGGCCGCGTACGCCGACGACGCCCTGCAGAAGATGGACCAGGGCTACTACGCGCAGGGCCCGGCGTGGGAGGCAGCGCGAGCCAAGGCCGTGCGCGACACCCGGGACGCGTCGAGCCATGCCGACACGCTGCCCGCGCTGCGGGAGGCCGTGGCCGTCGCCGGCGGCAGGCACTCGAAGATCTTCCCTGCGGGCGAGTCGCTGTCGTCCGTCGACAAGGACCGCCCGCTGCCGACCGTGACGCGGACCGGCCCGGTGACCACGATCACCGTCCCCAAGGTGAGCGCCGAGGACCAAGGCTTCCAGCAGCGCTACGCCAAGACCCTCACCCACGGGATCGCCGGCGCCGACGCCGCCACGACGTGCGGCTGGATCGTCGACGCCCGCCACAACCACGGTGGCGACATGCGCCCGATGCTGGCCGGGCTGTCCCCGCTGCTGGCAGACGGCAAGATCGCGGGCTTCGTGACGCGGACGGGCGGCACGACCGACGTGACCGTCGCCGGTGGCACGATCCGCGTGGGCGGTGCGGACGCCATGTCCGCCGAGTCGCGCCCGAAGTCCACCAAGCCCGTCGCCGTCCTGCAGGGCCCCGACAACGGCAGCTCGGGCGAGGTCGTCGTGCTGGCCTTCAAGGGTGCGCCGGGCGCACGGTCCTTCGGAGCGCCGACGGCGGGCTACTCGTCGGCCAACCAGACCGTCAGGCTGTATGACGGGACGCAGATGCTGCTGACCACCGCGCTCGACACGGACCGCCACGGCAAGACCTATGGTGGCCCGATCGCTCCCGACCAGGTCGCTCCCGTCGACACAGCCCATGAGGCAGCGCAGACGTGGCTCCAGCAGCGGTGCCGCTGATGGAGGTCAGGTGAGCAGGGCATCCGTGGCGTCGTCCGTCGCGCCACCGAAGTAGCGCTCCAGCACGGCGGAGAAGGCCGGGTCCTGCGGGTCTGCGCGATGGAAGAGGGTCATGGACGAGCGCAGCTTCATGGCGTCGATGCCACCCATCACGGAGTCGGCGGTCGCCTCCTGAGGCAGGGCCAGGAGGGCCCCACAGCACTCGTGCAGTCGAGACCCGAGGACGGAATGCGCGAGGTAGGCGCTGGCCTCGTCGAGGTCCGCGATGCCGTAGCGGACGGCCATGCCGCTGTGACCCAGCCCGCGAACCTGGGGCAGCACGAACCACATCCAGTGACTGGTCTTGCGACCGCGGCGCAGCTCGGCCAGGGCCTGGTCGTAGGTGCCGTTCGCATCCTGGGCCTGCACGAAGCGCGAGAGGTCGTCCATGCGGACCACTGTGCCACCGGATGCACAGCGCCACCCGGTGCACAGCGCCACCGGGTGCACAGCGCGGCGACTCGCTCAGGCCGTGAGGTGATGCTTCGGGCCGGGCTCTCCGGGGTCAGGCGGTTCGGGGTTGCGAGGGGCGGGGTCAGGCCGTCCGGGGTCGGGAGGGTCGACGTCCGGTGGGCTGACCTCGTGCGGGAGGGGCCCTGACGAGGACGATTCGGGAGGCCTGGGGCGCCAGCTCGCGCCGACGCGGGTGACGTCCCACTCCACGCGCGTCCCGTCGGGGGTGACGCGGCCGGTGATGTCGTGGTGGTGGATGAACGTGTGGTGGTAGTGGCAGACCAGGGCGAGGTTGTCCAGGTCGGTCGCGCCGGCGTCGGCCCAGTGGGTGATGTGGTGCGCCTGGGACCAGGAGGGCGGGGACTGGCAGCCCGGGAAGGTGCAGCCGCGGTCGCGGACGCACAGCGCCGTGCGTTGCCAAGGCTTGGCCGTGCGCTCGGTGCGCCCGACCACCAGGGGCTGCCCGTCCTTGCCGACGTAGACCCGGGTCAGGTCGGCGCCGCACGCCAGCAGGCGGGTGTCCTGGGGCAGCAGGGTGGTGCCGAGCTCGTCACGACCGGCGACGGGGCGTTCGCAGTCGCAGTCCTGGCCGGGCAGGGGTCGACCGAAGCTGTCGCGGGCCTGGTGCTCGCACGCGCGGTGCAGCGCCTCGATCGGCAGGATCAGGGCGACCTGGGTGGAGGCGCCGAGGGGGCCGGTCTCGCCCAGTCCTGCGACCCTGGCGAACGCAGCGACCAGAGCGTCCGCGCGACGCTGGCCCGCCGTGCGCAGGTCTCGCGCCCCGGTGTCGGGGTCGGGGCTGGGGGCGGCGAGTGCCGTGAGTGCCGCGTCGACGATCGCCTTGTCCGCGGGTGGCAGCGTCGCCTCCAGGCGCCACATGCCGTCCGCCAGGGGCCGGAATGCCGTCACCGCGCGTCGGGACTGCTGGCGCTCGTGCTCCCGGTCCTCGCTGGGGCGGGTGCCGAACCGGGCGAGCATCTCGTCGTGGAACTCCCGCAGGTCTCGGCGGCTCATCGAGCCCCGGGCGAGCTGCACCGCACCCTCGACGATCGCGTCGTGCGTGGCCGGCTCGGTCGCTCCGAACAGCTCGGCGATGCACTCTGCGGCGGTGATCGCGTCCCCCGGGGTGACCTCGCCGCTCGTCATCCCGTCACGCAAGGAGGCGTGGGATGCGGGGGTGGTGGCGTCGATGGCCCGGGCGATCAGGGCGGCCTCGTTGTGCTTGACCGCGGCGCCGGCGTCCACGAGCCACTGCGCCGGGGTGCGCGAGCCGGACTCCAGCACCACGCCACGGGTCTTTGCCTCGGCCGTGGTCGCGACCAACGCCCCGCGGGCGACCACCATCAGCTCCGACAGCTCGACGGCCAGAGCGGCCAGGTCCTGACCCTGGACGGACGGCAGCCCCCCACCGATCGTGCGCAGCGCGTCGAGAGCTCCGATCAGGGAGCCCCTCGCGTCGAGCACGTCGATGTACGTCATACGGTCAGAATATCGAAAGGGGACTCGAAAATGAAGGGTCTTTGGAGTTATTTGTCCATGTTTGACCCTATGCGTAGGTGGATCGACGCAGCGTGATGCTCCGGACGAAACGCCACTCGATGCGACCCGAGTCGGCGTCGAGGACGGTCTCGTCCGTCGGCCGCCAGCCAGCGCGCTCGTAGGCCCGCTTGGCGCGGTCGTTGGCATCGATGACAAGGAGCTCGAGCCGGGTCCACCCGCCGGTGCGGCCCTGCTCGTCGACCGCCCCCAGGAGCGCGGGCGCGATCCCCCTCCCCCAAGCCCCCGGATCAACGGCGAGATAGAACAGCTCGAGCGCGTCCCCCTGCGGCGCCACGAGAGCGAACCCCGCGGCCACCCCGTCCGCCTCCGCGAGCAGCAGGACCGCCCCCGGCAGGGCCAGGCGCCGGCGGATGCCGACCGTCACCTCGTCGAGCGGCCGGGTCGTCATACGGTCATGAAAGCACCGACGCCGCGACGCGCCGATCAATCCAGGTGCCGCTTCACCACGCGCACGTCGAGCCCCTCGATCGCCTCGAAGTCGGCTGGGTTGGCCGTGTAGACGGGCAGGCCGCTGGCCAGCGCGGTGGCGGCGATCAGGGCGTCGTAGGCCCTGGCCGAGGGCTTGCGCCCGGCAGACCGCAGACTCGCCGCGATCCGACCGAACGCTCTCGCCGCGGATGCATCGAAGGGCAGTGGGTCGAAGTCCGCCTCGGCCTGCTGCAGGTGTGCCTGACGCGCTGCCCGCTGCTCCGAGGTGCGCGCGACGAGCGGTCCGACCGACAGCTCCGCGAGCGTGATCGCGGTGATGACCGGCTCGTCCGGCAGGGACGCGGGGTCCAGCGAAGCCAGGTCGATGACCGCGGAGGTGTCCAGGACTCCGCGCGGGTCGGTTCCGCTCACAGGCTGGGGTCCAGGAGCGCGTCGATGTCGGCCTGCAGCGACCGGGCGTCGACGTGCGGAAGGGCTTGCCGTCGCCGCACCAGCTCCGTCGCGGTCAGACGCCGGCGTGGCAGAGGCGCGACGGTAGCGACCGGTTCGCCGTCGCGCGTCACGGTCAGGCTCTCGCCCCGCGCGACGCGAGACAGCACGTCGGCGCTGCGATTGCGCAGGTCCCTCACCGTGACGCTGTCCATGCCACGAGCGTATCACCGGTGATACGCAACGGGGGGTTCGGGGCGTTGTCGGTCGTGGTCACTAGGTTGTCGGCATGACCAGCGAGCAGTGGGACGGGGAGGCCGAGACCTTCGACGACGAGCCGGATCACGGGTTGCGCGACGAGACGACGCGGGCGGCCTGGCGGGACCTGCTGCTGTCGGTGCTGCCACCGGCGCCAGCGCGGATCGCGACATCGGGTGCGGCACGGGCACCCTGTCACGCCTCCTCATGGACGAGGGGTACGACGTCGACGGCCTGGACCTTTCCCCCGCCATGATCGAGCGGGCGAGGACCAAGGTGCCGGAGGCGACCTTCGTCGTGGGGGACGCCGCGGCACCTTCCCTGACACGCGGTGCGTATGACGTGGTCCTGTGCCGTCACGTCCTGTGGGCACTGCCGGATCCCGTCGCAGCCCTCGCACGCTGGGTGGCTCTGCTGCGCCCCGGCGGAGCGGTCGTCCTGGTCGAGGGGAGCTGGACGACGGGCGCCGGCCTCACCGCTGACGAGACGGTGCGGATCGTCAGGTCCGTCCGGGCGGAGGCCACCGTCCAGCACCTCCCCGACGCCGTCTACTGGGGCAAGGAGGTCGCCGACGAGCGTTACCTCGTCGTCAGCCGCCGGTGACGGGACAGGGTCCACATCAGGGCCGGATGTCGGGCCCCGGGGCGATAGCGTGAGCCGGGACACCCCGTCTCCCCGTGGAGGTCCCCATGGAACCCCGCCAGCCCGTCCCGCCGTTCACCCGCGAGACCGCTCTGCGCAAGGTGCAGGCCGCAGAGGATGCGTGGAACACGCGACACCCCGAGCGGGTCGCCGGCGCCTACACCGTCGACACCGCATGGCGGAACCGCGACGAGCACCTGCACGGCCGCGAGGAGGTCATCGCGTTCCTCACCCGCAAGTGGGAGCGGGAGCTCGACTACCGCCTCCGCAAGAACCTCTGGGCGTTCACGGACGACCGGATCGCGGTGCGCTTCCAGTACGAGTGGCGCGACGTCGACGGGCAGTGGTGGCGGGCGTACGGCAACGAGCTGTGGGAGTTCGACGAGCTGGGCTACATGCGGCGCCGCGAGGCGTCGATCAACGACGCGCCCATCGACGAGAGCGACCTGCGGGTGACGCCCGGCGACGGCGACCTCCCCACCTGGTGAACGCGCCTGGAGGATCGGCCTGCGCGAGGACGGGCAGGAGCATCCCCGCCATGACCACGGTGAACGCCCTGTTCTTGAGGATGTCCTCGACGGGGCTCGCCGCGGGCCAGCCGTAGCCGAGAACGAGGAGGAAGGCGAAGAAGCCGAGGATGGCGACGACAGCCACCCGAGTGCTGCGTCCGCCCAGCAGGAGGCACACGCCCACCCCCACCTCCCAGGCCGCCAGCACCAGCGTCAGCCCGGCGATGTGCGGCATGACGAAGCCCTCCCACAGGTCCTCCAGGGGGCGCCACAGGGCTGTCGATCCGTAGACGGCATACCCCTCGGGTGCCGCACGCCCCTGGACCAGGTGGGCGACGCCGCCGCCGAGGAAGACCGTGGCGAAGACCCACCGGACGACGATCCCGTAGCGGCGCATCAGCTCTCCCGCAGATGGGTCGACCGGAAGTGCCGGACGTGCGCGGCGAGCATCGCCCGCGCGCGCTGCTCGTCCGCCTCACCGGTCTCGGCCAGCTGGATCAGCGCGAGGACAGGGCCGAAGAACGACAGCGCGACCATCTCGGGGTCGAGGCCGGGACGGAGCTCGCCCGTGGAGATCAGCTCGGTGAACACCGCGCTCTGGAAGGCCACCGGCCTGCCGATCCAGTAGTCCCGCAGACGGCGGCCGATCTCGGGGTCGCGGTACTGGTTGACGACGAACAACCGGCGAAGAGCCACGAGCTCGGCGTCGTGCAGCACCGCCGTGAAGAAGCCGTCGACGACCTCGACCAGCCGCTGCTCCATGATGCCGACATAGGCGGGCACGGCGGCCGGAGGTGAGTCGACGACGACGCCCAGCCCGCTCGCGACCGTGGCCAGGCGGGCGTCCGCGCGCTCGAGCAGGGCGTCGAAGATCTCCTGCTTGGACCCGAAGTGCTTGTAGACCGAGCTCTCGCGGATCCCGACGTCGCGGGCCAGGTCGCGGATCGACGTCCCACCCCAGCCGTCGCGCGAGAAGCGCTCCAGGGCCGCCGCGAGCAGGCGCTCCCGCGTGGGTAGCGAACGATCGTTAGCCATGCGTCGACGCTAGCAGTCGCGTGCCTCGGGCGCCAGGGTCGCAAGTCCCCGCACGGGCTCGGACAGGTGAGACGCTGCCCACCTGACCCACCTGCGCACCAAGGAGGCCCCGTGACCCGCGACGACTGGCAGCGCACGTCCCCGCCCAGCGAGCAGCTGGACTGGAGCACGCTCTGGGAGGACGAGCGGCACGGCGGCTGGCAGGTCCAGGCCGCCACCCGCGAGACGGACGGCTGGACGCGGCCCAACCTGCGCCTGCAGCTCGGTGACGAGGACCGCCGTCTCACCGGTGCGGCCTGCGTGTGCGTCCGCCGCGACGGGGACCAGCCGCGCGTCCTGCTCGTCGACCAGCAGCGGCCCGCGCCAGGGGTGCGACTGTGGGAGATCCCGCGCGGCATGGTCGATCCCGACGACGCCTCCCCGGCCGAGGCCGCCCTGCGCGAGCTCGCCGAGGAGACCGGCATGGTGGCCTCGCTCGAGGCCGAGCTCGGCGAGATCTATCCGGACACAGGGGTGTTCGCGGGGTCGGTTGCCGTGGTGCTGGCGGCGTTCGTCCGGCAGGGCGAGGGACAGGACGAGGACGAGCCCGAGGTCGACGCGACGCGGTGGTTCACCCGCGACGAGGTCCGCGGACTGATCGCCGAGGGTCGGCTGCGGGACGGCATCAGCCTCGGGGCCCTGGCCCTGGCGGACGTATGGCGACAGGACGACCCCGTCAGCGCCGCATCATCCGCGTGATCGCGACGCCGAGCAGGCACAGTGCGCCGCCGAGCAGCATCACGGGCGTCGGGGCCTCGCCCAGCAGCAGCCAGGACAGCACGATGGCGACGGCCGGGACGACATACGTGGTGGCCGAGGTGCGCCCGGCGGAGGTCCGCATCAGCACGTAGGCCCAGGTCGTGAACGCGAAAGCCGTTGGCAGCACACCCATGTAGACGATGCTCAGGGTCGCGCCAAGGGGTGCCGTCACGAGGTCGTGGGCCAGTCGTCCCGACCAGGGCAGCAGCGCCACGGCGCCGGCGGTCGCCCCGAGCCAGGTGAGGGTCGTGGAGTCGACGGTGCGCATCAGGTGCTTCTGCACCAGCGTGGCGCCGGCATAGAGGACGGCCGCGGCGAGCGCCAGCAGCAGTCCCGTGATCGCGAGGTGGCCGCCGGAGGACTGCAGGCCGATCAGCACCACGCCGAGGAAGGACACGGGCGCGCCGATCAGCAGCCCGCGCGGAAACCCTTCTCCGAGAAAGAGTCCCGCGAACACCACGACCATCAGCGGCGCGAGGTTGACGATCATCGCGGCGGTCCCCGCGTCGACGGTCTGCTCGGCGACGTTGAGCGCGAGGAGATAGAGGCAGAACCACCCGACACCCCACGCGATCACCAGCGGCACGGATCTCCTTGGGGGCCAACGGATCCCCGAGCGGGCGGCGATGAGGCCGAGCACGACGCTGCCGACGAGCATGCGCAGCAGAGCCATCGACCCCGCGTCGTAGTGCGGCCCGGCATATCGGATCACGATGAACGACGACGCCCACAGGACGACGGTCGCGGCGGCGGCGAGCAGGACGCGGGGCTCGTTGGCCTGGTCGCGCGTCGTCTCGATGGTCGGTGCGGTCACGGTCTGATCATCTCCCTCGGGTCGGTGACGGACGCTCTCGCGTCCAGGGTGGTCGGTCGACGGTTCAGTGCCGGGCGCACGGTCGCGGTGCTTCGATGGGCCGTATGACGACGCCCGCCCACCCCGACCTCGCCCTCGTCGCGCGGGCCCTGGCCGACGAGTCGCGGGCCTCGATGGTGTTGGCGCTGCTGGACGGGCGAGCCTGGACCGCAGGCGAGCTCGCGTCCCACGCCGGGGTGGCCCGGTCGACGGCCTCGGCGCACGTCGACCAGCTCGTTGCGGCGGGACTGGTGTCGGAGCTGCGGCAGGGGCGGCACCGCTACGTGCGCCTGAGGGACGCCCAGGTGGCCGACGCCGTCGAGGCGCTCGCCGCGCTGAGCCCGCGCGTGCGACCCGCGACCGCGTCGCTGAGCGGGCAGCGCGTGGACGCCGAGCTGCAGGCCGGCCGCACCTGCTACCGGCACCTCGCGGGCCGCCTCGGGGTGTGGCTCACGGACGAGTGGCTGCGGCTCGAGATCGTCTCGGACGACTGGGAGCTCACGGCCGTCGGTCGCGCCTGGCTGGACGGCGTCGGCTTCCAGTGCCCCGCGGCGGCCCGGCGTCCGCTGGTGCGTCCGTGCCTGGACTGGACCGAGCGGCGCGAGCACGTGGCGGGCCTGGCGGCGGACGGATTCGCGCAGCACGCCTTGGATCTCGGCTGGCTCGAGCGTCGATCGCACCGTCGCTCGGTCGAGCTCACCCCCGCGGGGTGCACGGCCCTCTCCGCGTCCGGCCTGCGTGTGGACGAGCTGCCCGCCGGTCACCTCAGCAGCCCGTAGGCGGGACGACGCCGTGGTGCAGCAGTCGCGCCACCCAGGAGGGCCGGCGCGTGCTGCTGGAGGCGCGGGTGCCGTGGGAGGGGCGGCCGGCCCGGGACCGGTCGATCACGTCGCGGGCAGGAGCGGTGGGCCTCATGTCAGGTAGACGTGCGGACGGCGCCTGACGTGAGTACTCCGCCGCCACGGGCACCCGCAGGACGTCGAGCTCCTGCTGCACGCGGGCGAGGTCACGGTCGTCGGGATAGCGGCTGGTCATGGTGTTCATGTCATCAACGGTCGGCCGCTCAACCCCTTAGCACAAGCGAACGTTTCTTCACGACCATGCAGTGTTGCTGTATGTTCGTGGAATGGTCGACGTCAACCGCCTCAGGGTCTTTCGCGCCGTGGTCGCGAGCGGGTCGGTCAACGCCGCCGCGCAGCACCTCGGCTACACCCCGTCAGCCGTCAGCCAGCACCTCGCCACCCTGCAGCGCGAGACGCGGCTGACCCTCGTCGAGCGCAACGGCCGCGGCATCGCCCCCACCCCCGTCGGCCTCGAGCTCGCCTCGCGCAGCGACGATCTCATCGGCAGCCTGACCCGCCTCGACGGGGTCATCGAGGACCTGCGCGAGGGGCGCACCGACTCCCTCTCCGTCTCGTCCTTCGCGTCCGCGGCCGAGGAGTGGCTCCCCGGCGTCGCGGCGGCGGTGCTCCAAGAGTTCCCCGACGTGCAGTTCACGTTCCGGCTCAACGAGGTCGAGACCACGCAGGTCGTGTCCGCGGACATCGACATCCGCAGCGAGTTCCTCGACGAGCCGCCCACCTCGATGACGGGCTACGAGCGCCAGGTCCTCACCACCGAGCCGTACGTCGTCGTCCTCCCCCGCGACCACCCGCTCGCCCAGCAGGACGAGATCCGCTTCGGGGAGCTGGGCGACGTGCCCTGGATCGACAACGACCCCGGCGACACGACCTGCGGCCGGGTCGTGCGGATGGCAGCCAGCTCGTGCGGCATCCGCCCGCGGTTCGTGGCGTATGCCGGAGACCACCACGGCGCCGTCGCGTTCGTGGCCGCCGGGCTCGGGATCGCCGTCATGGCGCGACTGGCGGCGACGACGCTGCCGCCGGGCGCCGTGGCACGACCCCTGGTGTCCCCCACGCCGGAGCGACGGATCGTGGCGTTCGTGCACGGGTCGGCGATGCTCAAGCCCGTCGCGCGTCGGGTGGTCGAGCTCCTCTCCGCTCGGGTCGGACCTTCGGCCTAGAACCCGACGATCTGTGGCAGAGCCAAGCGCGCACGTGGGCCCAGGTGGCGTCGCCGAGTCAGACTGAGCGGCGGACGCACCTTTGCCACGTGCCGGCGGGCGCGGACGCGGCGTTCGTGAGCCCCCAGCGCACGAACGTCCGCCGAGGGAGCCCCGCGCCGCACTTTTGTGGCTCTCCTGACTGATCCG
>NZ_DLOE01000010.1:0-41668 GCF_002479615.1 Arsenicicoccus sp. UBA7492
CCTCAACATCCCGACCGGCATGCCGCTGGTCTACCGCCTCGACGAGTCGCTCAAGCCCACCGTCCCCGGCGGCGAGTACCTCGACCCCGAGGCCGCCAAGGCCGCCGCGGAGGCCGTCGCCAACCAGGGCAAGTGACCTACCTCAGGTAGTCACACCCGCCCGGGTTGGCACGCCAGGCGGGTGTGACCAACCCCGGCCGGTGTGACCAACCCAGGCTGATCTGCTCAGGCCGTATGCCGAGAAGGCCCGACCCCACGCGGGGTCGGGCCTTCTCGCCGTACAGGCGGCAATCAGTCGTCGTCGCCGGCGTCGATGCCCGGGAGCTCGACGCCGTCCTGCGCCCACTCGCCGGTGACGAGGTAGACGACGCGGCGGGAGACCGACACCGCGTGGTCGGCGAAGCGCTCGTAGTAGCGCCCGACGAGGGTCACGTCGACGGCGGCCTGGATGCCGGCGTCCCAGTGCCCGCCGAGGAGGTGCTCGAACACCTGGCGGTGCAGGGCGTCCATCTCGTCGTCCTGCGTCTCGAGGGCGACGGCGGCCGCGACGTCCTTGCCGGCGATGATCGAGCCGGCCTGCGCCACGATCTTGTCTGCGGCGTGGCCCATCTCGGTGATGGTTCCGCGCAGGGTGGCCGGGATCGCCGACTCGGGGTAGCGGAGCCGGGCGACCTTGGCGATGTGCCGGGCGAGGTCGCCCATGCGCTCGAGGTCGGCGCTCATGCGCATCGCCGTCACGACCATGCGCAGGTCGGTGGCGACGGGCTGCTGGCGGGCGAGCAGGTCGACCGCGGTGTCGTCCAGCTCACGACGCATCTGGTCGATGGCCTGGTCCGCCTCGATGACGGACTCGGCGAGCTCGAGGTCGGCGTCGAGGAGGGCGATGGTCGCCCGGCCCATCGCCGAGCCGGTGAGGCGGGACATCTCGACGAGCTTGTCCGAGATCTGGTCGAGCTCCTCGTGGAACGCGTCGCGCATGGATTCCTCTCACTGCGGTGCAGGGGCGTCGGCGCAGTCGCGGTCGGCTGCCCAACTAGATCGTAGGTGCAGGCGCGCACGGGTGTCCCAGGATCGCGCCTCGGCGAGCGTCCCAGGGCTGCGTTAACGAGCTGAGGACCACGGATGAACACTTGGCGATCACACCGTGTGATCACCGCGCCGGCGTGCGTGTCGGGGGTCGTCACGGCCATGCTGACCTGCGAGGCGTGCGTCGGCCGGTTCCGCTGCTGCGTATCCTCGTCGCGTGGATCCCGTGGTGACGTTCGGCGCTGTCGCGCTGGTCGGTGCCCTGACGGGGTCCGCCATGACCACAGGTTGGTCGGACCGTTTCCGCCGTCGTCACCGAGAGGGACAGGCTCCCGTGAGCACGAGCCCGGACACCGCCGAGCTGCAGCCGGGGGTCGAGGACGTCCTCGCGGTCCTGCGCTCGATCGGCATCGTCCTCGACGCCTCCGACGCGGTGGTCCGGTCGACGCAGGCCGCGGTGCAGCACGGGCTGGTCCGCGAGGGCGAGC
This sequence comes from Arsenicicoccus sp. UBA7492, assembly GCF_002479615.1. NCBI lineage: Bacteria > Bacillati > Actinomycetota > Actinomycetes > Micrococcales > Intrasporangiaceae > Arsenicicoccus > Arsenicicoccus sp. UBA7492. The sequence continues at coordinate 1,515 of NZ_DLOE01000010.1, forward strand.
TGGTCCATCGTGAGCTGGTCGCGCTCGCTCGTGAGGTGCGGCGCTCCGGGGACATCCATGAGACCGAGCTGGACCTCCCGCGGGGCCCGCTGGGCCGGGGCCGGATGGTCGCCCACGTCCGCGCCGCACGGCTCTCGAGCGGGCACGTCCTGCTGCTCGTCGACGACCGCACGCGCGCCAACCGGGTCGACGAGGTCCGCCGCGACTTCGTCGCCAACGTCTCGCACGAGCTCAAGACACCGGTGGGCGGCCTCGTGCTGCTGGCCGAGGCCGTGCAAGGTGCCGCGGACGACCCGGAGGCGGTGCACCGCTTCGCCGGCCGGATGAAGGTCGAGTCGGAGCGGCTGACCCGCCTCGTCAAGGAGATCGTCGACCTGTCCCGCCTGCAGGTGGCCGACACCCTGACCGAGCCGGCGCCCGTGGACGTGGCGGGGGCGGCCGCGGACGCCGCGGACCGGTGCCGCCTCGTGGCCGAGGGCAAGGGCATCGAGATCAGCGTGACCACGGGGGACCGGGCCATCGTCTACGGCGACCGCGAGCTGCTGACGACCGCGATCCGCAACCTCGTCGACAACGCCGTGGCCTACTCCGACGACGGTGCACCCGTGCGGGTCATCGTGGAGCGCCAGGGCGACGTGGTCGAGGTGGTGGTCAGCGACCTAGGGGCGGGCATCCCCCCGGACGAGCAGGACCGCGTCTTCGAGCGCTTCTACCGCGTGGACCCCGCGCGGTCACGATCGACCGGCGGCACGGGCCTCGGCCTGTCCATCGTCAAGCACGTCGTCGCCAACCATGGCGGCGAGGTGCGGCTGTGGAGCCAGACGGGGCAGGGGTCGACGTTCACCCTGTCCTTCCCCGCCGCCGCGCTGACCGACCTGGGCGAGCAGCAGCCGCGCCCCTAGCATCGAGCACGACCGGAGGTCTCCGGACGAGGAAAGGTAGTGAGCATGACCCGCATCCTGGTGGTCGAGGACGAGGAGTCCATCTCCGACCCGCTGTCCTACCTGCTGCGCAAGGAGGGCTACGACGTGGCGATCGCCGCGACCGGCCCCGAGGCGCTGGCGGAGTTCGAGCGGTCGAGCACCGACCTGGTGCTCCTCGACCTGATGCTGCCAGGCCTGTCCGGCGTCGACGTCTGCCGTTCGATCCGCCAGCGGTCGTCGGTCCCGATCATCATGCTCACCGCCAAGGACAGCGAGATCGACAAGGTCGTGGGCCTCGAGATCGGCGCCGACGACTACATCACCAAGCCCTACTCCAGCCGCGAGCTCCTCGCCCGGATCAAGGCGGTGCTGCGGCGGATGAGCGAGCCGGACGACCTCGTGCCGGCAACCCTCGAGGTCGGGCCGGTCCGCATGGACGTCGAGCGGCACACGGTGTCGGTCAACGGGGGTCCGACCGCCCTGCCGCTCAAGGAGTTCGAGCTGCTCGAGATGCTGCTGCGCAACGCCGGCCGGGTCCTCACCCGCATGCAGCTCATCGACCGCGTCTGGGGCAGCGACTACGTGGGGGACACCAAGACGCTGGACGTCCACGTCAAGCGGCTCCGCGCCAAGATCGAGCCGGACCCCGGCGCCCCGGTGCACATCGTGACGGTGCGTGGGCTGGGCTACAAGTTCGAGGTCTGATCCCCACCGACCCGCGCCCGGGAGCCTCCGGGGCGCGGGTCGGGTTCCGCGGGTGCTGGTCCGGCCGTATGCCGGTCCGTCAGCCCGCAGACGTGGTCGCGGTCTCGGACGGGGTCGCGGCGGGCGTGCTCGGCGTCGGCGCGGTGGCGCTCTCGCTGGTGCTCGGGGTGGTCGTGGCGCTGCCGGTCGCGGTGCCGGTGGGCGTCGCCGTGGCGCTGCCGGATCCGCTCGGCGCGGTCGGCGTCACGGTGGCGTAGTACCCGGTCGGCGGGAGCACGGGGACGAGGGGGTTCTGCATGCCGTTGGTGGCGGTGCCCACCTGGAGGTTGACCATGGCGCCGGGCTTGACCGGGACGCTGGGGACCGAGACCTTCTCGGACGCCAGGGAGACCGCCTGGCCGGGCTCCACGGTCGTGGTCACGGGGGAGCCGGACTCCCCGAGGGAGAAGGACACCTGAGCGGGCTGGTTGCCCTGGTTGACGACGAGGCCGTTCAGGGCACCGCCCTTGCCCTCGCCCGCGCTGACGACGAGCAGGTCGCGGACCTTGACCGGGCCGAGGTCGAGCTCGACGCCGTCGGCCGGGGCATAGCTGACGTCCGTCTGCTGCGGGGACATCGTGTTGCACGCGGTGAGGCCGACCGTGGCCAGGGCCGCGGTGCCGAGGGTCAGGGTGGCGCGGCGGACCCGGGCGGCACGAGCCATCGGGGTCGCGGGGCGGTGGGAGTCGTCACGGGTCACGGCGACACCATATCGCCTCGCGCCTCACCCGGCTCGGCCCACGCGCGCCACACCCGGCCCGGGCCACGCGCCCACCGCAGCGACGTCCAAGACCGGCGACGCGCGCGTAGCGCGTCGTTGACCATTCGTCAAGACCCTGTTGAACGATCCCACGTTGTGGTTCGTGGGCCCTGACCTGCACAAATGCCCGTCCTCGGGCTTTATCCGGGCTGATTTGCGTGATACGATGGCGGTCGCGAAAGGGGCTTGACTACATGGCGTTCAAGGTCGGAGAAACGGTCGTCTACCCGCATCACGGGGCGGCGCTCATCGAGGAGATCAACACCCGGACCATCAAGGGTGTCGACAAGATCTACCTGAAGCTGAAGGTGTCCCAGGGTGACCTGACCATCGAGGTCCCCGCCGAGAACTGCGACCTCGTCGGCGTGCGCGACGTGGTCGGCCAGGAGGGCCTGGACCACGTGTTCGAGGTCCTGCGGGCCACGTGCGCGGAGGAGCCGACCAACTGGTCCCGCCGCTACAAGGCCAACCTGGAGAAGCTCGCCTCGGGTGACGTCAACAAGGTCGCCGAGGTCGTGCGTGACCTGTGGCGCCGCGACAAGGACCGCGGCCTGTCCGCCGGCGAGAAGCGCATGCTGGCCAAGGCTCGTCAGATCCTGGTGTCCGAGCTCGCGCTCGCGGAGAAGACCGACGAGGAGAAGGCCGAGTCGATCCTCGACGAGGTCCTCGCTTCCTGAGGCGCTCCACCCCGCAACGTCCGGAGGCCCCCACCGCTGCCCGCGGTGGGGGCCTCGCCGCGTCTACAGTGACCTCGTGAGCGTCGCCGTCATCATCGTGGCCGCCGGGTCGGGCAGCCGACTCGGGGCCGACCTGCCCAAGGCCCTGGTCGAGATCGGCGGGCGCACCCTGCTGGAGCACAGCCTCCGCACCGCGCTGGAGGTGTCCGGCCTCGTGCAGGTCGTCGTCGTCGCGCCGGCGACCCACCTCGAGGCGGTCATCGAGCTGATCGACGGCATCCGCACGAGCAGTGCCGTGCACGTGGTCGCCGGGGGCGCGGACCGCACGGCCTCGGTGGCGGCCGGTCTCGCCGCCCTCGACGACGGCCTCGGCGACGAGCTCGACGACGCCGACGCGCAGGGGGACCTCGCCGAGCCGCAGGTCGTGCTCGTCCACGACGCCGCCCGCTGCTTCACCCCGCTGGACGTCTACGAGCGGGTGGTCGACGCGGTGCGTGACGGCTGGGTCGCCGTGGTGCCCGGGCTGCCCGTCGTCGACACGGTCAAGGTCGTCGACGAGCGCGGGGTCGTGCGCTCCACCCCGCCGCGCGAGCAGCTGCGCGCCGTGCAGACGCCCCAGGGCTTCGTGCGGGACGAGCTCGAGGCGGCCCACGCCAGCGGGATCTCCGCCACCGACGACGCCGCCCTGCTCGAGGCGCTCGGCCATCACGTCCTCGTCGTCGAGGGAGACCCCTTGTCGTTCAAGGTGACCACGCCCGCGGACCTGGACCGTGCGCACCGGCATACGGCCTCGCTGTCCACCACCCCCGACCTCGAACCGGAGACCGTCGTATGAACCCCGTCGTCCCCCGCGTGGGCATCGGCACCGACATCCATGCGTTCGCGGCGGCCGGGTCGGGGCGCGAGCTGTGGCTGGCCGGGCTGCTCTGGGAGGGGGAGGTCGGGCTCGAGGGGCACTCGGACGCCGACGTCGTCGCCCACGCGGCGTGCAACGCGCTCTTCTCGGCGGCGGGGCTCGGTGACCTCGGGCAGCACTTCGGGACCGGACGACCCGAGTGGTCGGGGGCGAGCGGGGTCACGCTGCTCACCGAGGCCTGCCGAATCGTGCGGGAGGCGGGGTTCGAGATCGGCAACGTCGCGGTCCAGGTCGTCGGCACCCGCCCCAAGGTCGGCCGGCGGCGGGCCGAGGCCGAGGCGCTGTTGAGCGAGGTGGTCGGCGCTCCGGTGTCGATCAGCGGCGCGACCACCGACGGGCTGGGGTTCCCCGGCCGCGAGGAGGGCGTGCTGGGCATCGCGACCGCCCTCGTCTACCTCAGGTAGGCACATCGGCCCGGCTTCGCACGGCAGGCGGATGTGGCCAACCCGGGCTGATCTCGCGCCCGCTGGCAGCCCGGGCCGCCGGGGTTGGGAGAGTCGCCTGCGGCGAGGACACTGGCCGTATGACGAACCCCGCCCGCCACCACGCAGGCCCGCGGCACGCGTGGGTCGCCGCCACGATCACCGCCGCCGTCGCGGCCGCGTCCGCCCTCGCCCCAGGGGCGTCGGCCCTCCCGTCAGCCGACCCACCGTCCGCGGTCCGGCCAGCCGGCAACCGATCGCCGCTCGCGGGCACCACGATCGTCGTCGACCCTGGTCACAACGGGGGCAACGGCCGCAACCCCAAGGCGCTCGCCCGCAAGGTCTACGCCGGCAACGGCCTGTGGAAGACCTGCAACACCGTCGGCACCCAGACCGCGGCCGGCTACCCCGAGCACGCGCAGGTGTGGGACACGGCCACCCGGCTCGCGACGGTGCTGCGGGCCCAGGGCGCGCGCGTGGTGCTGACCCGGGCCGACGATCGGGGCTTCGGGCCGTGCATCGACCGGCGGGCCGCCATCGGCAATCAGGCGCGGGCGACGCTGGTCGTGTCCATCCATGACGACGGCAACCTCTCGCCGCGGGCCAGGGGCTTCCACGTCATCCACTCGCCGCGCATGGCGGGCGGGCCGGCCGTGCAGCAGCGGTCCGAGCGGCTGGCCGTGGCGGTGCGGGACGCGTTCGCGGCCGGGACCGGGATGCCGCGCTCGACCTATGTCGGGCGGGGGACCGCACTCAGCCGGCGCACCGACATCGGGGGCCTCAACCTGTCGACCGTCCCCGCCGTGATGCTCGAGGCGGGCAACCTGCGCCACCCGCGGGACGCCCGCCTGCTGGGGTCAGCGGCCTTCCGGCAGCGCGAGGCCGTGGCGCTGGCCGCCGGCATACGGCGATATCTGGGGCGTTGACGGAATCGACCCGCCCTGGTCACATCCGCTGGGGTGCCCGTTGGCTGCCAACCCGGGCGGACGTGACTACCTCGGGCAGGTCCGCTGGAGGCGAGGCCCCACGCCTGCCGCCGGTAGCATGGGGCGGGTGAGTCTCCACATCTACGACACCGCCACGCGCGAGCTGCGCGAGTTCCAGCCACTGCACGAGGGCAAGGTCGGCATCTACATCTGTGGCCTCACCACCCAGGGCGCCCCCCACATCGGTCACGTGCGCTTCGCCGTCGCGTTCGACATCCTGCGGCGCTGGCTGACCGCCGGCCACGGCTACGACGTGACCCTGGTGCGCAACGTCACCGACATCGACGACAAGATCCTGCGCAAGTCCGCCGAGAACGGCGCCGAGTGGTGGGCCTGGTCCTATGACCACGAGCGCCAGACCTCCGAGGCCCTGGACCTGCTCGGCGTGCTGCCCGCGACCTACGAGCCGCGCGCGACCGGGCACGTCCCCGAGATGGTCACGCTGATGGACACCCTCGTCGACAAGGGCCACGCCTACGCGGCGCCCGACGGCAGCGGTGACGTCTACTTCGACGTGCGGTCCTTCCCGGCCTACGGCGCGCTGACCCGCCAGTCGATCGACGACATGGAGGCTGCCGAGGACGCCGACCCGCGCGGCAAGCGCGACCCGCGCGACTTCGCCCTGTGGAAGGGGTGGAAGGCCGGCGAGCCCGCCACGGCCAGCTGGCCGACGCCCTACGGCACGGGCCGCCCCGGCTGGCACCTCGAGTGCTCCGCGATGGCTCGCAAGTACCTCGGCGACGAGTTCGACATCCACGGCGGCGGCGTCGACCTGCGCTTCCCGCACCACGAGAACGAGCAGGCCCAGTCGCACGCGGCCGGGCTCGGGTTCGCGCGCTACTGGATGCACAACGCCTGGGTGACCGTCCAGGGCGAAAAGATGAGCAAGTCGCTCGGCAACTCTCTGATCGTCACCGAGATCGCCCGCCAGACCAGGCCGCTCGCGCTGCGCTACTACCTCGGGGCCGCGCACTACCGCTCCACCATCGAGTTCCACGAGGGCTCCCTGGCCGAGGCCGAGGCGGCGGTCGAGCGGATCGAGGGTTTCCTGCGTCGTGCGGTCGAGCACGGTATGCCGGACGCGCCCGCCGAGCCGTTCCCCGCCGAGTTCCGCGCGGCGATGGACGACGACCTCGGGGTCTCCGGGGCCCTGGCCGTCGTCCACGACACCGTCAGGGCGGGCAACACCGCGCTCGACGACGGCGACCGTGAGCTGGCCCGACGTCTCGCGGCGCAGGTCATGGCCATGACGGACGTGCTCGGCGTCAACCCCCTCGACCCGCACTGGGACGCGAGCGGTGGCGAGGGCGACGTGGCGCGCTCCGCCCTCGACGTCCTCGTCCAGGCGCAGCTCGACCGCCGTGCGGCGGCCCGCAAGGAGCGGGACTTCGCCACGGCCGACGCCATCCGTGACGACCTGACGGCCGCCGGGATCCTCGTCGAGGACTCGCCGTCCGGGGCGCGCTGGACCCTGGCCCGCCCCGCCGCCGCGGGCACCACCGGCCCCACCGGCAACACCGACACCAAGGACTGATCCCATGCCAGGCAACTCCCAGCGCCGCGGCGCGATGCGCAAGGGCGCCTCCCGCAAGGGCGCCTCCGTCGGCAGCGGCGGCCAGCGCCGCCGCTCGCTCGAGGGCAAGGGCCCCACGCCCAAGGCCGAGGAGCGTCCCAACCACAAGGCCTACAAGCAGGCGCAGCGTGCCGCCAAGGCCGGCGCCGCGGGTGCCGCGGGTGGTCGCCCGGGCACCGGTGGGGCCGGCGGCGGTCGCGGCGGTGCCGGTGGTCACGGCGGTCGCCGCAACCGCACCAGCACCGAGACCGTCGCGGGCCGCAACTCGGTCCTCGAGGCCCTGCGCGCGGACATCCCGGCGAGCACGGTCTACGTCGCGAGCCGCATCGACTCCGACGACCGCGTCCGCGAGGCCCTCAAGATCGCGACCGAGCGCAACATCCCCATCCTCGAGACGCCCCGCGGCGAGCTGGACCGGCTCACCGACGGAGCGGTGCACCAGGGGCTCGCGCTGCAGATCCCGCCCTACGACTACCGCCACCCCTCCGAGCTCGTCGACCCGCAGACGCCGGAGATCCCGCTCGTCGTGGCGCTCGACGGCATCACCGACCCCCGCAACCTGGGCGCCATCATCCGCTCGGTCGGGGCCTTCGGTGGCCACGGGGTGGTCGTCCCCGAGCGTCGCAGCGTCGGCATGACCGCCTCCGCGTGGAAGACCTCCGCCGGCGCCGCCTCCCGCGTCCCCGTCGCGCAGGCCACCAACCTCACGCGCACCCTGCAGGACTACCGCAAGCAGGGCTACTTCGTGATCGGGCTCGACATGGATGGGGACGTCGAGCTGCCGCAGCTGGACCTCGCCGACCAGCCGCTCGTCGTGGTCGTGGGCTCCGAGGGCAAGGGCCTGTCACGTCTCGTGGGCGAGACCTGCGACCAGATCGTGTCGATCCCGATGGCGTCCGGCAACGAGTCGCTCAATGCCGGGATCGCCTGCGGCGTCACGCTCTACGAGATCGCTCGCCAGCGCGCCGCCACCCGCTGACCTACCCCCGGCCGTCACAGCAGCCGGCCTTCGTCCCCCAGGCGGGTGTGACGAAGGCCGGCTGATCTGTGTGGTGCGACGTGCTGCGCCGTGGTGCGCGGCCGCTACGACTGGCGCGGCGGGACGGTCGTGACGCCGGTCCCGCACATCTTGTCGGCGAAGGTCTGGCGTCGCTCGTCCCACAGCGGCCACAGGTAGCCGAGGTAGAGCGGCAGGCTGTCGAGGTAGTGCGCCAGGTCTCGCACGAAGGCCATGCCCGTGCCGATCGGCTGGCCGGTGCGCTCGGAGACCAGCCAGGTCCCGGCGACCTTCTTGCCCCAGGACTGGCCGCGCCCGCCGCGCACCCAGCGGTTGTAGATCTGGATGACCAGCGCCAGCAGCCAGCCGACGCCCACCAGCACCAGGCCGGTCGTGATCATGCCCTGGTCGCCGCCGGTCGTCAGGATCTCACCGGTCGTGGGGTCGACGGTCGAGGTGCCCGACCCGCTGGCCATCACGCCGGCGCCGATCGTCATGAGGAGGGCGCCGGGCAGCGTCAGCAGTCCGTCGAGCACCGAGGCGAGCACACGCTTGCCCCAGGGCGCCAGCGCCGCCGTCGCCGTCGGACCCGAGCCCTGGCCGTATGCCGGGACCTGCCCGTATGCCGGGGCCTGCCCGTAGGAGTGGGACTCCCCATCGGCGGGGGCCTGCCCGTACGCCCCTGCCTGGCCGTAGGCCGAAGGCTCGGGCGTGGTGGCGCCGTACGGCGACGAGCCTGACGGCGTCGAGCCGGCGGGCGGTCCGGCATACGGGTTGTTGCTGTTGTCGGTCATGATCACTCCTCGTGATGGCTTCACGCGAAGCATAGGACCGGCAGGGCGCCCCTCGTGCGTGAATGCCCCCAGGTGATCACGATCTGTGACGAGTCAGTCGTCCAGGTGCGCGACGACCGGCATCTCCACCGTGTCGACGCCGACGACGGTCTCCTCGACCGGCTTGGTCGGCAGGATCGTCAGGATGTAGTCGGCCATCGCCTGCCCGATCGGCACGTCGTGGCCGTTGCGCTCGGAGAGGTACCACCGGTGCTCGAGCAGCTCGTGGAAGAGCTCGGCGGGCTCGAGCTTGCCGCGCAGGTCGGCGGGGATGGCGCGGGTGATCGGCAGGAAGATCTCGTTGAGCCAGCGCGTGGCGGTGATGGCCTCGTCCTCGCCCTGCACGTCCAGCGCCGCGCGATAGGCGTCGAGGTCGTTGAGCAGGCGGCGGGCCTGGTTCTCCTCGACGTCGAGACCCGTCAGGCGCAGGAGGCGGCGGCTGTGGTGACCGGCGTCGACGACCTTGGGCTGGATGCGCAGCGTGGTCCCGTCGATGTCGGTGGACATGGCCAGCTCGTCCACGTCGAAGCCGAGCTGGTTGAGCTGTCGGATCCGCTCGTCGACGCGCCACCGCTCGCCGACGTTGTAGGACTCGACGCCCGTCAGCTCGTGCCACAGCTGGGTGTAGCGGGCCATGATCTGGTTGGAGATCTCGACGGGGTCGTTGCCCTCGGGCAGCAGCCCGCCGGCCTCGAGGTCCATCAGCTCGCCGGCGATGTTGACCCGGGCGATGTCGAGGTCGTGGTCGCGCTGGCCGTCGGACAGCCGGTCGCGCAGCTCGCCCGTCTCCGCGTCGACGACGTACGCCGCGAAGGCCCCCGCGTCGCGCCGGAAGAGCGTGTTGGACAGCGACACGTCGCCCCACCAGAAGCCCTGCAGGTGCAGTCGCACGAGCAGCACGGCGAGGGCGTCGATGAGGCGGGTCGCGGTGTCGGGGCGCAGGGTCTGGCTGAACAGCGCCCGGAACGGCAGGGAGTACTGCAGGTGGTGGGTGATCAGGCAGGAGTCGAGGGGCTCGCCGTCGGCGCCCACCCGTCCGCTGACCACGCCGTAGGGGCGCACGCACGGGATCATCAGCCGGTTGAGCGCGCGGAGCATGTGGTACTCGCGGAAGGCGATCTCGTCCTTGATCTCCTTGATCGCGACCACACCCTCGGGGACGCGCACGAATCGCACGATGTGCCGGGAGATGCCGCGGGGGAGCGCAGCCAGCCTCTCCTCGGGCCAGTCCTCCAGAGGGGTGGACCAGGGCAGGTCCAGCAGGGCGGGGTCAGGGCGGACCGCGGTGATCTCGAGCGCCATCCCCCCATCGTGGCAGAACACCCGGTCCGGCGGCGGTTGCCACATCTTGGCGGGCGAGACGAGCCTCGCCGCGGCGCGACCGGGGGGGTCTAGGTTCAACGGCACACACCGCCGTATGCCGAGGAGGGCCACCGTGATTCGCATCCGTGAGGCAGCGTGCGCGTCTGCACCACCGGGGCCTACCGCCCCTTCACCTACAAGGACCCACGGACGGGTGCCTACAGCGGCATCGACGTGACCATGGCGCAGGACCTGGCCGCACGGCTCGGCGTCAAGGTCGAGTGGGTCCCGACGACGTGAAAGACGCTCATGCCGGACTTCACGGCTCGGTGCGACACCGGGATGGGTGGCATCTCGATCAGCACCGACCGGCTGCAGCAGGCCTTCTTCACCGAGCCGTTGCTGACCGAGGGCAAGACGCCGATCACGTTGTGCAGCAAGGTCGCCAACTACGACACCGTGGCGGAGATCAACAGGCCCGGCGTCCGGTCGATCACACCCATCGGCGGCACCAACGAGAAGTTCGCGGTCAAGCACTACCCGCAGGGGAGGATCATCCGGTGGAAGGACAACAACACGATCTTCGACGAGATCATCGCGGGCCGGGCCGACGTCATGACCACGGACGCCTCCGAGACGGTGTGGGTGGCGTCGACGCACCCGCAGCTGTGCGCGGCTGTGCGCGGTGCACCCCGACAAGCCCTTCGACTTCTCCCAGAAGGGCTATCTCCTGCCGCAGGGCGACGTCGTCTGGGAGGAGGTCGTGGACGGCTGGCTCGCGATCGCCAAGCGGGACGGGACCTACACAAAGGCCGCCCAGCCGTGGTTCAAGGACAAGCCCCTCACCCCGGCGCCCTGACCGTAGGGTCGACTGCCGCGAGCGGCGGCCGCCCCGCTGTGGGGTGACCGCCGCTCGCGCTGGGGATCCGCCTGGGTCGGTCACATCCGCCTGGCGTGCTAGCTCGGGTGGATGTGACTACCTGAGGTGGGTCAGTCGTTGAGGCGCAGGCCCGACTCGCTGTCGAACAGGTGGATGTGGTCCGCCTTGGGCGCGAAGAAGACCTGCTCGCCCTTCATCGGGGGGCGGCGGCCGTCGACGCGGGCGATGATCTGGCCCGAGCCGTGGGCGTCGTCGGTGGAGCCGTAGACGTAGGCATCCGCGCCGAGCTCCTCGACGACGTCGACGGTCACGGGCAGGCCCTCGTTGGACAGCTCGAGGTCCTCGGGACGGACGCCCATGATCACCTTGCGGCCGGCGTCGTTGAGCGCGTCGCGGGGGACCGGGGTGGTGTGCTGCCCGAGGCGGACCCCACCGTCGGCGACCGGGACCTCCATGATGTTCATGGCGGGGGAGCCGATGAAGCCGGCGACGAAGACGTTGTCCGGGTGGTCGTACATGCGGCGCGGGGAGTCGCACTGCTGCAGGATGCCGTCCTTGAGGACCGCGACGCGGTCGCCCATCGTCATGGCCTCGACCTGGTCGTGGGTGACGTAGACGGTGGTGACGCCGAGGCGACGCTGCAGCGAGGCGATCTGCGTGCGGGTCTGGACGCGCAGCTTGGCGTCCAGGTTGGACAGCGGCTCGTCCATGAGGAAGACCTGCGGGTTGCGGACGATGGCGCGGCCCATGGCCACGCGCTGACGCTGGCCACCGGACAGGGCCTTGGGCTTGCGCTCGAGGTACTGCTCGAGGTCGAGGATCTTGGCGGCCTCCTCGACGCGCTTGCGGATCTCACCCTTGTCGACGCCGGCGATCTTGAGCGCGAAGCCCATGTTGTCGGCGACGCTCATGTGGGGGTAGAGCGCGTAGTTCTGGAAGACCATCGCCACGTCGCGGTCCTTGGGGGAAAGGTTGGTGACGTCGCGGTCGCCGATCCAGATCTTGCCGCCGTTGACCTCCTCGAGGCCGGCGAGCATGCGCAGCGACGTGGACTTGCCGCATCCGGAGGGACCGACGAGGACGAGGAACTCGCCGTCCTCGATGTCGATGTTGAGCCGGTCCACGCTGGGCTTGTCGTTGCCCGGGTAGAGACGGGTTGCGTTGTCGAACTTGACCGTTGCCATGGTCTGCCTTCCTTCACCGGCAGGAACGTGCCGGACGATCCGTTGTAAAGGGGGTCCTGGAACCCGGCGGGCTCCAGGAGGCGATCCGGCGTTGCCGATGAGGTGGCGGACGTCGTTGTCGCTCGGGCCAGTATGCAACAGGTTGCAGCTCTGTCGACCTGCTCTGACCCTGATCTAGGGGGCTGCAACGGTTTAGGACCGTTCTAGACCCGGGTTCCCTGCAACTTCTTGCAAACCACCGGGCGATGCTGCAAGATCTTGCCAACGCGCACCTCGCGTGAGACCAACATCAAGGGAGATGACATGCACAAGCGTGCATTCGGGCCCGTCGCCGTCGTCGGTGCCTCAGCTCTGCTCATGACCGCCTGTGGCGGCGGTGGCGCCACCACGACCTCGTCCAGCACCACGCCTGCCGGTTCGGCCTCCGCCTCGTCCAGCGCTGGTGCCACGGCCGCCGCACCGACCACGATGAGCACCAAGGACGCGGCGCGCGACGCCAACGCCGACCTCGTGATCTGGTCCGACGCCGACCGCGCCCCCGCCGTCACCAAGTACGCGCAGGCCTTCGGCGAGGAGAACGGCGTGAAGGTCGCCGTCCAGATCGCCACCGACACCCGCCAGCAGTTCAAGGACGCCACCAAGGTGGGCAAGGGCCCGGACATCGTCGTGGGCGCCCACGACTGGGCCGGTGAGCTCGTGCAGAACGGCACCGTGAGCCCGATCCAGCTCGACCAGGCCACCCAGGACAAGTTCCTGCCGCAGGCCATGGCCGGCACCAAGTTCAACAACCAGATCTACGGCGTCCCCTACGCCATCGAGAACATCGGCCTGCTGCGCAACACCGCGCTCGCCCCCGACGCCCCCAAGACCATGGACGAGCTCGTCGCCAAGGGCCAGGAGCTGGTCAAGGCCGGCAAGGCGACGCAGCCGCTCATCCAGTTCGTGGGCAAGAAGGGCAACGCCTACTACTCCTACCCCTACCTCTCGGCCTTCGAGGGTGGTGGCATCTTCGCCAAGGGCGCCAACGGCGACTACGACCCCAAGCAGGTCCTGGTCAACAGCGCCGGCTCGGTCAAGGGCGGCGAGGTCCTCGCCAAGCTCGGCCAGCAGAAGGTCCTGTCGACCAACGTCGACGACACCAACATGGACCAGCTGTTCGGCACCGGCAAGGTGCCGTTCATGATCACCGGCCCCTGGTCGGTCCCCCCCGCCAAGAAGGCCGGCGTCAAGTACGCCATCTCGAACCTCCCGTCCCTCGAGGGCGGCAGCGCGATGAAGCCGTTCAGCGGGGTCCAGATGTTCTACGTCTCGGCCAAGGCCAAGAACGCGCAGATGGCGCAGGAGTTCGTCACCAACTACGTGCCGCGCAAGGACCTCCAGCTGGCGCTCTTCGAGGCCGGGCAGCGCCCGCCGGCCCTCAAGGAGGCCTACGACGAGGTCGCGGCGTCCAACCCGGACATCAAGGCGTGGTTCGAGGCGGGCAAGGACGGCGCTCCGATGCCCAACATCCCGGCCATGAACGCCGTGTGGGAGCCTTTCGGCCTCGCCACCGCCGACATCATCTCCGGCAAGGCCCAGCCCAAGGCTCGCCTGGACGCCGCTGCCAAGGAGATCACCACCAACATCGCCAAGGGCTGACCGAGCCCCGCATGACAGGTATGCCGGCTCGCGCCCTGCGGGCCGGCATGCCTGCACCACCCCCTTTACGACGACGTACTGGTTAGGACCCTCCTATGTCTCGGACCTCGGCCCCCGCGCTGGTCCTGAAGTGGGGTGGCATCGCGCTGGCGATGGCGCTCGTCTTCTGGATCGCGACGCGCATGTCGGCCCAGGGCATGTGGCTCGGCGTGAGCACGGTGGCCTTCGTCGGCCTGTGCATCCTCGCGGTCTACGCGACCCGCCGTGCCGTGCCCATGAAGTACCTGCTCCCCGGAATGCTCTGCCTGCTGGCGCTGCAGGTGTGGCCCATCATCTTCACGATCATGGTGTCCTTCACCAACTACGGTGACGGTCACCTCGGCACCAAGGACGAGGCGGTCAAGCAGATCGTCGCCAACTCCGTCCAGGTCGTGCCTGGCTCGACCCGCTACAAGGCCAGCGTGGCGGTCAAGGAGGGCACGGACCCCACGACGGGCGCCCTGTCCCTCCTGCTGACGGACCCGCAGGGCAAGAGCGTCGTCGGCGACGTGAACGGTCTGACGGACCTCGCCGACAGCGACGTCGAGAAGTCGGCGCTGGGCAAGATCACGAAGGCCAAGGGCTACACGGTCCTCACGGGCCGGCAGGCCAACGCGCGGTCCAAGGACCTCGGCCAGTTCGCCGTCCCCAGCAAGGACGGCAGCGGCATCAAGATGCAGGGTCTCTCGGCGGCGTACGAGGGCCGGGCGACCATCACCTACGACGCCGCCTCGGACACGCTGACGGACACCAAGAGCAAGCTGACCTACAAGCCCCAGGACAGCAAGTACGTCGCGACCGACGGCTCCGGCCAGTCCTTCTCCCAGGGCTGGCAGGAGAACGTCGGTACCAAGAACTACGCGACGATCTTCAGCGACTCCACTATGCGCTCCGGGTTCCTCAAGATGTTCGTCTGGAACATCATCTTCGCGGGCGGCACGGTCATCTCCACCTTCGTCCTCGGGATGCTGATCGCCCTGCTGTTCAACTCGCCCAACCTCAAGGGCAAGGCGGTCTACCGCACCCTGCTGATCCTCCCGTACGCCATCCCCGTGTTCGTGACCGCGCTCCTGTGGCGAGGCATGTTCAACCAGGACTACGGGCTCATCAACACCCTGACCGGCCTCAACATCGACTGGATCGGGGACGGGTTCTGGGCCAAGGTCGCCATCCTGATCACCAACCTGTGGCTGGGCTTCCCGTACATGTTCCTGCTGTGCACCGGTGCGCTGCAGTCGATCCCGAGCGACGTCAAGGAGGCCGCCAAGATCGACGGGGCAGGCTCCTTCCAGACCCTCACGCGGATCACCATGCCGCTGCTGATGGTGGCCGTGGGACCGCTGCTGATCGCGTCCTACGGCTTCAACTTCAACAACTTCACCCTCATCTACCTGCTCACCGAGGGCGGTCCCTTCGAGGGGGGCAGCGCGGGCATGGGCAGCACCGACCTGCTCGTGACGTACGCCTACCGCCTGGCCTTCTCGGGCGCGGCCCCCAACTACGGTCTCGCATCCGCCGTGGCCGTCGTGATCTTCGCGCTCGTGGCGATCCAGGCCCTGCCCGGGTTCCGCGCCACCAAGTCCCTGGAAGAGGTGCAGTGATGAGCCAGCTGAACCCCGGAACGAACAGCACGGCCGGCGTGGGAGACGTCCGCGGCCCGGTGGCGGCCACCCTCCCCCCGGAGGAGAAGCAGCAGCTCACCAAGCCGCGGGCAGGCGGGGCCGAGGGCGGGTCCCAGTGGTGGCGACACGTGCTCGGCATCATCGCCCTCGTCTGGGCGCTGTTCCCGATCCTGTTCCTCGTCTCCGCGGCCCTCAACCCGTCGGGCCAGCTGGCCTCGTCGGACCTGATCCCGCGACACTTCTCGTTGGAGAACTTCAAGTCCCTCGGCGCGGACCCGAGCCGTCCTTACTGGAGCTGGTTCAAGAACTCGGTGCTGATCTGCGGTGTCGGCGCGCTCCTGTGCACCTTCATCTCGGCGTGCGCGTCGTACGCCTTCTCGCGCATGCGCTTCCGCGGGCGTCGTGAGGGCATGCTCGGCCTGCTCCTGCTGCAGCTCTTTCCCGCGACGCTCGGGCTCGTGGCGATGTACATCACCTTCGCCAAGATCTCCGACGTCATGCCGGAGTTCGGGCTCAACACCTCGTGGGGCCTCATCCTGGCCTACCTCGGTGGGGCCATGGGCAACGTGTGGCTGCTCAAGGGCTACTTCGACACGGTGCCCAAGGAGATGGACGAGGCGGCGATCGTGGACGGCGCCAGCCACGCGCGGGTCTTCTTCACGATGATCCTGCGCCTGGCCATGCCGATCCTCGTGACGGTGTTCATGATCACCTTCGTCGGACTGTTCGGCGAGTTCATGCTCGCCAGCGTCTTCCTGACGGACGTCGACAACCAGACCCTGGCCGTCGGGCTCCGCGCCCTGTCCAAGGGACGTGACGCCAACGAGAAGTTCGGCTTCTTCGCCGCCGGCTCGCTGCTGTGCTCCCTTCCCGTGATGGCTCTGTACGCGCTGTTCCAGAAGCAGCTCGTCGGCGGCCTCACCCAGGGCTCGGTGAAGTGACCCGGGCCCTCACCGAGGACACCGTCGTGGTGGGGCTGCTCGACCAGCCCCACCACGACGGCTCACCGCTGTACGTGTCCACCCAGGCCCCGGCGCTCGGCCAGACGGTCCAGATCCGGCTGCGGGTGCCAGCGCCCGAGGACGCCTCGGACCGCGTCACGACGGTGCACGTCCGCACCACCCCCGACGGTGAGAGCCGCTACGTCGACGCTGTCGTGGTCCACGAGGACGAGCACGAGACGTGGTGGCAGGCCGAGGTGGTCGTCCACAACCCCGTGACGGGCTACCGCTTCCTGCTCTCCGGCGGACCCGCCGGCTACCAGTGGCTCAACGGCACGGGTCTGCACGACCGCGACGTCCCGGACGCCGCGGACTTCCGCCTGGTCGCGACCGACGCCCCGCCGCCCGAGTGGGCGCTCGACGCCGTCGTCTACCAGGTCTTTCCCGACCGCTTCGCTCGGTCCGCCGGGGCGGACGCGCGCCCCACGCCCGAGTGGGCCGTCCCCGCCCGCTGGGAGGAGCCGGTCACGCGGGACCGTCGCATCATCGGCGACCAGCTCTACGGTGGCGACCTGGACGGCATACGCGAGCATCTCGACCACCTCGAGCGCCTCGGCGTGGACGTGCTCTACCTGACCCCCTTCTTCCCCGGACGGTCCAACCACCGGTACGACGCCGACACCTTCCAGCACGTGGACCCGCTGCTGGGCGGCGACGACGCGCTGGCCCGGCTCACCCTCGAGGCCCACCGGCGCGGCCTGCGCGTCCTCGGGGACTTCACGACCAATCACACCGGCGCTCGGCACGAGTGGTTCGAGACCGCTGTGGCGCAGCCCGACTCGCCGGAGCGCTGGTTCTACCTGTGGGGCGACGACGGCGGCTACGTCTCCTGGCTGGGCGTCCCGTCGCTGCCCAAGCTCAACTACGACAGCGACGAGCTGTGGCGTCGCGTGCTCGTCGACCCCGACGGCGTCGTGCGGCGCTGGCTGGCGCAGCCCTACGCCCTGGACGGGTGGCGCGTCGACGTCGCCAACATGACCGGACGTCACGGCGCCCAGGACCACAACCACGCCGTGGCCCGCGAGATGCGCAGGGCCGTGGACGAGGCCGCGCCGGGGTCGCTCCTGGTCGGTGAGCACGTCCACGACTTCAGCACCGACATCCGTGGGGACGGGTGGCACGGTGCGATGAACTACGCGGGATTCACGCGGCCCGTGTGGACCTGGTTGCGGGACAAGGGATTCGCCCCCAAGTTCCTCGGATCTCCGCTCAGGGTGCCCCGGCTCGGGGGCGAGGCCGTCCGCGAGACGGTGGACGACTTCATGGCGCAGTCCCCCTGGACCGTGCGCGCCCACTCCTTCACCCTGCTCGGGAGCCACGACACCACTCGTGTCCGCACCCTCGTCGGCGAGGACGCCCGGCAGGTGGTCGCCGCGGCCGGGCTGCTGCTGACGATGCCGGGCATCCCGATGATCACCTACGGGGACGAGGTGGGCATGGAGGGTGACTCGGGCGAGGACGGACGCCGACCCATGCCGTGGGACGAGTCCTGCTGGGACACAGACATCTTCGAGGCCTATCAGGCACTGGTGCGCCTGCGGGTCGACCACGTGGCGCTGCGCCGAGGTGGTCTGCGGTGGGTCCACGCCGACGGCGACTCGCTGACCTTCCTGCGGGAGCACCCCGACCAGACGGCCCTGGTGCACGTGTCCAGGGGCGCCCACGCCCCCATCCGGCTCTCGACGCGTCACCTCCCCGGCGTCGAGGCGGCGGTCGCGGCATACGGCACCCGCCTGGGTCGCGAGGGTGGCACGATCACCCTCGCGGCGGACGGGCCGGGGGTGTCGGTGTGGGTCTGGCCCGGAGCTCCGGAGACGCCCTGGTGACGCGGGCCGTCACGACGCCGGCACCCACCCGACTGACCGTCCTCGAGGGAGACCACATGCGACCACCACGCCTGGTGGACATCGCCGCTCACGCCAAGGTGAGCGAGGCGACGGTCAGCCGTGTCCTCAACAACAAGCCCTACGTCGCGGAGTCGACGCGTCAGTCGGTGCTGACGGCGCTGGACGTGCTGGGCTACGAGCGGCCGCTGCAGCTGCGGCGCAAGACGGCCGGCCTCGTGGGCCTCATCGTCCCCGAGCTCGACAACCCGATCTTTCCCGTCCTCGCGCAGATCATCGAGACGGCGCTCGCGGTGCACGGCTACACCCCGGTGCTGTGCACCCAGACGCCCGGCGGCATGCACGAGGACGACTACACCGAGATGCTGCTCGACCGCGGCGTCGCCGGGATGATCGTGGCCAGTGGGCAGCACGCCGACACGACGACCAGCCCGGACCGCTACCAGCGGCTGCGCGACGCCGGGCTGCCGCTGGTGCTCGTCAACGGCTACTACCCGGGGATCGACGCGCCGTTCCTGTCCAACGACGACGTGGCGTCCATGGAGCTCTCGCTCACCCACCTGATCCAGCTGGGGCACACCGAGATCGGTCTCGCCGTCGGTCCCGAGCGCTACGTCCCGGTGATCCGCAAGATCGAGGGCTACCGCGCGGTGATGGCGAGGCAGCTGGGCCGCACCGACGTCGACTCCCTCATCGAGGCCACGTTGTTCAGCGTCGAGGGCGGTGCGTCTGCCGCGACCCGACTGATCGGCAAGGGGTGCACGGCGATCGTGTGCGGGTCGGACCTGATGGCGCTCGGGGCGATCCGCGCGGCGCGGGCCCGCGGGCTGCGGGTCCCCGAGGACGTCTCCGTGATCGGCTACGACGACTCGGCGCTGATGGCCTTCACCAACCCTCCGCTCACCACCGTGCACCAGGCGGTCGTGACGATGGGGGAGGCCGCGGTGCGCTCGCTGCTCGACGAGATCGCCGGCAACCCCGTGCCGCGCACCGAGTACCTCTTCCAGCCGGAGCTGGTCGTCCGCGCCTCGACGGCCCCGGCCGCGCGCCGCCCCCCTGCAGGTCCCGCTCCTGCAGGATCGTGAGTGTCTCCTCCACGATTCTTGGAGGAAACCCTCACGATCTGGGGCCTTGGGGAGCTTGGGGGAGGGGCTCAGGCCGTATGACGGGCCCGCGCCTCGACCAACGCCTCCAGGACCTCGGCGGCCTCCTGCGGTGACGCCACGCGGTGCCGGGCCACGGTGTCGCCCTCGCCGACCTTGAGGGTCAGGTCGGCGTCGCCGAGCCGGGCGAAGGCCCGCTCGTCGGTCACGTCGTCGCCGGCGTAGTAGACCGCGTCCGCTCCGCACCACGCCGCGAGATCGACCAGGGCAGAGCCCTTGTCGCTGTCCACGACCGAGAGCTCGACCACGCACTTGCCGGGCATGACGTGGGCCTTGGAGTGCTGGGACGCCATGGCCACGGTGTCGGCGGTGGCCGAGTCGGCCACCGACTGCTCGACGCCGCGCGTGTGCAGGACCACCGCGGCGGGCTTGCGCTCGATGCGGGTGCCCGGGTGGGCCTCGACGATCGCCGTCAGCGCCGCGTCGAGCGCCCGCAGGGCCATGGTCTGGGCGTCGCTGAGCGCATGGACGCCGGCCTCGGGGCGCGAGGTCTGGGCGCCGTGGCTCCCGACCAGCACCACGCGCTCGTCGTCCGGGAGGTCAACCAGGCCGGTCAGGGCGCCGAGGGTCTCGAGGTCCCGTCCGGAGACGGCGGCCACCGTGGTTCTCGGCATACGAGCCAAGGCGCGCAGCGCCTCCACCGTGCCGGGTAGGGGGCGGGCCGCCATGGGGTCCTCGACGAGCGGCGACAGGACGCCGTCGAAGTCCGTCGCCACGACGATCGTTGCGCGAGAGGCGAGCTCGTCGATCGCTGACTGCAGCTGTGCGTCCATCGTCAGCGCCCGTCCTTGCCGTCACGGCCGTTGCCGTCGCGCTCGTCGCGCTCGTCCCGCTCGTCGCGCTCGTCCCGCTCGGACCGACGCTCCGCCTCGCGCGCGGCCTGGGCGCCACGGGCGTCCTCCTCGCGCTGGGCCCGCTCCTCCTGCTCGCGCCGCTGCGCCTGCTCGGTCTGCGGCCCGTGCCGTGACGGCTTGTGCGGGGCGGCCTCGAGGGCGTCGAGGAAGGCAGAGGCCCAGTGCTGCACGTCGTTGCGGCGGACCCGGCGACGCAGGGCCTTCATGCGGCGCGAGCGCTCCTGGGGGGAGGAGTTGATGGCGTCCATGATCGTGCGCTTGAGGCCGATGACGTCGTGCGGGTTGACCATGAAGGCCTCGCGCAGCTCCTCCGCGGCGCCCGTGAACTCCGAGAGCAGCAGCGCCCCGCCGTTGTCGTGGCGGCACGAGATGTATTCCTTGGCAACGAGGTTCATGCCGTCGCGCAGCGGCGTCACGACCATCACGTCCGCGGCGAGGAAGAGTGCGGCGAGCTCCTCGCGGCCGTAGCCCTGGTGGAGGTACTCCATGGCGGGGGAGCCGATCGCGGAGTAGTTGCCGTTGATGCGCCCCACCGCGCCCTCGACGTGCTCCCGCAGGTCGATGTAGGCGTCGATGCGCTCGCGGCTCGGCGTCGCGATCTGGATGAAGGTCGTGTCGGCGCCGTCGAGCGAGCCGTCCTTGAGGAGCTCCTCGTAGGCCTTGAGCCGGTGCCGGATGCCCTTGGTGTAGTCGAGCCGGTCGATGCCGAGCAGGAGCGCGCTCGGGTTGCCGAGCGACTCGCGAATCTCCTTGGCACGCTTCTTGATCTCGGGGCGGCGGGACAGCTCGTCCATGCTCGAGAAGTCCACCGAGATCGGCACCGCGGCGGCGCGCACGTCGTGCCCGCCGGTCGCCTTGCCGACGTGGATGACGTCACCCTTGACCGTCATACCGAGGTAGCGACGGCAGGCGCGCAGGAAGTTCTCGGCGTCCCCGGGGCGCTGGAAGCCGAGGAAGTCCGCGCCGAGCAGACCCTCGAGGATCCCCTGGCGCCAGGGGAGCTGGCCGAACAGCTCGACCGGCGGGAAGGGGATGTGGTCGAACCAGCCGATCCGCAGGTCCGGTCGCAGCTGACGCAGGAAGGCCGGCACGAGCTGCAGCTGGTAGTCGTGCACCCAGACCGTCGCGCCCTCCTCGGCGACCTCGGCGAGGGTCTTGGCGAACCGCTCGTTGACCTCGCGGTACTGATGCCACCACTTGCGGTGGAACTGGGCGGGGACGATCACGTCGTGATAGATCGGCCACAGCGTGTCGTTGCTGAATCCTTCGTAGTAGCCCTGGATCTCGTCCTCGGACAGGGGCACGGGATGCAGCCGCATGCCCGCCTCGTCAAAGGGCTCCGGCGCCTCGCCGGGCTCGCCGGCCCACCCCACCCAGACACCGTCGCGCCCGCTCATGACGGACTCCATGGCCGTCACGAGGCCGCCGGGGCTGCGGTGCCACTCGACCTGCCCGTCCTCGCCGACGACGCGGTCCACGGGGAGGCGGTTGGCTGCGATCACGAAGTCGTACCGTGCGGCGGTGTCCGCCATGGTGCGATCAGCTCCTCTGGTGTCGCCCGGGTCGTCGTGGTGCGCCTGGGCATCCTGGCGTGCGGGCCGGGTGTCGTATGACGGGCCGACGGGCACGCCGGTCCTGCACCTACCCGGCGCAGTGCCACTCTAGGCGGGGGTCCCTCTGGCGCGCGCGGGGGCAGGGGCCTAGGGTCTCGACATGAAGATCTCCGACGTGGTCAAGTCCAAGGGCTCCGACGTCGTCACCATGCGACCGGACGCCACCGTCGGCGAGCTGCTCACGCTCCTCGCCGACCACAACATCGGCGCGGTCGTCGTCAGCGACGACGGCACGAGCGTCTCCGGCATCGTCAGCGAGCGCGACGTGGTGCGGCACCTGGGCCGGTCCGGGGCCGGGGTCCTGCAGGAGCCGGTCTCCACGATCATGACCGTCGAGGTGCACACCTGCTCCTTCGGCGACGAGATCGAGGACCTCGCCGGGTCGATGACCGAGCGCCGCATCCGCCACGTCCCCGTCATCGAGGACGGCCGGCTCGCGGCGATCGTCACCATCGGCGACGTGGTCAAGCACCGGATCAGCCAGCTGCAGGACGAGCGCGACCACCTGGTCGGCTACATCAACCAGTAGCAGCCAGTAGTAGCCGGATCGTCACCCCGGGCGGCGGGTGGTCTCAGCGACGGTTCACCACGAGCACGTACCGTGGAGGGCATGAGCACGTCGTCGACCACGCCGCCCGCCGGGCTGCCCGCGGCCTACGACACCCTCGGTCCCTATCGCCTGGCCGGCCTGCTGGGGGAGGGCGGCATGGGTGTCGTCTATCTCGGCCTGGACCGCGCGGGCCGGGCCGTCGCCATCAAGGCCCTGCGCCCGCACATCGCCGGTGACCCCGACGCGCGGGCCCGGTTGGCGCGCGAGGTCACGACGCTGGAGCGGGTGCAGCACCCCCGCGTGGCTGCGGTGCTCGACGCCGATCCCGAGGGGGCGCGGCCCTACATCGTGACGCGCTACGCGCCCGGGCCGCCGCTCGACGACTACGTCACCGCTCACGGACCGTTCCGTGGCGAGGCCCTGCTGCGCCTGGCGCGCGGGCTGCACGAGGCGCTCGGCGCCATCCACGCCGCCGGTGTGGTCCACCGCGACCTCAAGCCCGGCAACGTGCTGGTCGTCGACGACGACCCGGTGGTCATCGACTTCGGCATCGCGCACGTCGCGGACGACGTGCGGCTCACCAGCACCGGGCTCGTCATGGGGACCCCCGGCTATCTCTCCCCGGAGGTGCTCGAGGGCGCGCCGGTCACCGAGGCCACGGACTGGTGGGGCTGGGCGTCCACCCTCGCGTATGCCGCCACCGGCGCCCCGCCGTTCGGGCGAGGCCGGGTCGACGTCATCCTCGACCGCGTGCGGTCCGGGCAGCACGACCTCACGGGGGTCGACGAGCGGATGCGACCGCTGCTGGCCGCGGCGCTCGCGCCCGACCCCGCCCACCGGCCGTCGGCAGGCACGGTGCTGGCTGCCCTGGAGCAGCTCGCGCACGGGGAGGCCCCGCACCTGGCGACCGGCCCGAGCGGCCGCACCGAGGTGCTCCCCGCCGTGACCCAGACCATCGCGCCGCCCACCGAGTCCCTCGCTGCCCGAACGGAGCTCGCGGGACAGCAGCCACCGCGCCAGGGGTCGACGCGCGTGATGCCGGCCGTCCCGCTGGGTGGTGCCGCCGGCGGTGCGGCAGGGCTCGCCGCGGGTCTGGCAGGCGAGGGGCAGGCGGGTCGGCCTCTCGCCGGAGCGTCGCCCTACGCACCGATCCGTCGCACGCCGCGGATGGCGCCGCCGGCCTCGGCACCGCCGAGCCTGGCGCCGTCGCGTCCTGCTGCCTCGGTCCACCCCGCGGGCCAGCCCGTCGCCCAGACCTTCCCTCCCGCTGCTGCGACGACCCCGCCTGGCGCCGGGGGATCGGCATACGGCCTGGAGCCCCGTCAGGACCAGCGGCCGCCGGTGCCGGTGGGAGACCCGCGCGTCGGCAAGCCGGCCCGCACGGCCCAGCTGATCGGCCTCACCGGAGCCGTCGCGGCGCTGGCTACGACCTGGCCGATGATCGCCGTGGGGCTGGCGCTGGTGTGGTCGGTGCTGGCGCGCACGGTCGACCGTTCGGTCACCGCGACCGTGCTGCGGCGCCACGAGGCGGGCGGGGCGCGCGGGACCGACGTCGCGGTGGCGGTCGCCCGCAGCCCCTTCCAGCTGCTGGCCGCCGCCGTGAGTACGCTCGCCACCGGGCTGCTCGGGATCCTCGTGACCGTGGCCGTGATGTTCGCGGTGTCGTTGGGCAGCTCGCTCGTCGGTGTCCCGCAGGCGCCGACCGGGGCCGTGCCGCTGGCGGTCGGAGCCCTCGTGGGGTGCTGGTCCTGCTGGTGGGGCGCGGGCGGGGTGTCGCTGCGACGCGGCTCGCGCATGCTCATGCGAGGCCTCACCCCGGGGCAGCTCACCCGGGAGATCGTGACGGCGCTGCTCGTGGCCGCCGTGCTCGGGCTGGGGCTGTGGGCGCTCCTGCGGCACGGCGTGCCGGTGTGGTGGCCGCTGCAGGGCGACCCGCTGACCGGCCGCACGGTGGACTGGCAGTTCTGAGGTCCGAGCCGGCGCCGCGCGGGTGATAACACCCCTGGTCGGCGTCCAGGTGGGGTGGAGACGTCGTCGTCCCGATCCACCAGGTGGGGGGTAAACACGCCGAGACGGGGGCCTGGGTTTGGGATCGCCGGCGCGACGTGCCTATGGTCGACGAGCGCCGTAGGCCGACGTCCGCAGGACCCGGTCGAGGTGTGTCGCGGGGGCCATCCCCCGTCTCGGGGCACAACTGTATAGACCCGAATTCACATGTAGGACATGCCCGCTGCGCCGAGCAGCACCCGACGGGCATCGTCGCCGGACACCATCCATCGTCCGGGTCCTGGGGTGCTGGTGGAGGACCCACTCACGAGCTGCGAGAGCAGCGTGTGCCGACCTGCGCGAGCAGGTCTTGGGGTGAAGCCGCTACTGCGGCCGGACACCTGACCGTCCGAACCCGACAGCTCACTTCACAGGCGTCGTCAGGAAAGGATCTCTGTGCGCTACGCACCTCGTCACGCCATCTCCTCGACCCGTCGCACCGCCCGCTGGGCCACGACGGGCCTCGCCACCGCTGCCCTCACCGTCGGCGGCGGCATCGCCACCGCCGGCAACGCTCAGGCCGCAGACGGCGTCTGGGACCGCGTCGCTGCCTGCGAGTCCGGCGGCAACTGGTCCATCAACACCGGCAACGGCTACCAGGGTGGGCTGCAGTTCAAGGGCAGCACCTGGCGCGCCTACGGCGGCTCCGGCTCGGCCGCCTCGGCCTCCAAGGCCGAGCAGATCCGGGTCGCCAAGCGCGTCCTGGCCGCTCAGGGCCCCGGCGCCTGGCCCGTCTGCTCCCGCAAGGCGGGTCTGACCCGCAGCGGCGGCGGCGCCGACAGCAGCAGCCCGGCCACGACCTCGCGCGCCTCGCGCTCCACCGAGCGCAAGGTCGTGTCCTCCTCGGAGCCGCGCAGCACCAAGCGCTCCACCTCCAAGAAGGTCGTCGAGCAGGCCGCGCCGAAGCGCGCGACCACCAAGCGCTCGACCACCAAGGCCACCTCGCAGGGCTCGGCCTCGTCCTACCCCGGCGCCAGCGCGTTCGTGCTGGGTCACAAGGATCCCGCGGTGACCCTGCTGGGCAAGCGCCTGCAGGCTCACGGCTTCGGCAGCTTCTACAAGGTCGGCGCCGGCCCGACGTTCACCCAGGTGGACAAGGCGGCGGTCGCGGCCTTCCAGAAGTCCCTGGGCTGGAGCGGCTCCGACGTGAGCGGCTACCCCGGTCCGGTCACCTGGGCCAAGCTCATGGCCCCGGCCAGCTGACGCGAGCCTCAGGCACGCATCACCTCACGTGTGGGGGTCGACCCGATCGGGTCGACCCCCACACGCTTGTGCGCGTCCGAACATGTGGTTTCCGACGCGAACTGACACGCTCACGACGTAGATGTGACGCATCCCACAAAGACGCACCGTACGTAACGGAAACAAGGGGACATCCGGGACCAGAGCGGACATTAACGGGGGCGATTGGTCACTGTGAGCGACCACCACCGAAGCCTGAGTCGAACCTGTGGTTTGTCTCGAACGTATAACGGGCCCTAGAGTCCTCCTTGACGTCGCCGCCGCCCCTCCGGGCCCGGCGGCTTGTCGCGGAGAGAACCTCTCCGTCTCGGGCACAACTACATACCCCCGAAATTCAGCAGCGCATGCCCCCTACGCCGAGCGTCATCCAGAGGGCAACCCCGTCGGACACACCAGCTCCGAGCGCAGGATGACAGTGGAGGACCCAATTCGACCCGCCTCGCGGGTCTTGGGGTGAAGCCGCAGCAGCGGCCGGGCACCTGACCGCCCGAACCCGACAGCTCACTTCACAGGCGTCGTCAGGAGAGGAACTCCCCCCATGCGTTACACCCCCCGTCATTCCGGCGTGCCCAAGCGCGTCAAGCGCATCGCCACCGTCGGCCTCACCACGGCCGCCCTCGCGATGGGTGGCGGCATCGCCGCCGCCGGCTCCGCCAACGCCGCCTCCGTCGGCACCTGGGACAAGGTTGCCGCCTGCGAGTCCGGCGGTCGCTGGAACATCGCCACGGGCAACGGCTACTACGGTGGCCTGCAGTTCTCCCGCTCCACCTGGCTCGGCTACGGCGGTGGCGCCTACGCCCCGACCGCCAACCGCGCCTCCAAGGCCCAGCAGATCGCCATCGCCGAGCGCGTCCTCGCCGGCCAGGGCCCGGGCGCCTGGCCCGTCTGCTCCCGTCGCGCCGGCCTGACCCGCGGCGGCGCCGCTCCGGCCTCCCGCTCCACGGTCCGCAAGGTCGTCAAGAAGAAGCGCGTCGTCAAGAAGAAGCGCTACGTCGCCAAGAAGCGTTACGTGCTCAAGAAGCGCTACACCCGCTCGGGCAAGCGCTACTACGTGCGCGTCTACGTCCGCCGCTGATCGCGGGGCGTCGCGCACGCCCTGCCCCAGCCCGTGACATCGAGGGCCGGCATATCTCCGAGGGGGATGCCGGCCCTCCGTCATGCCCGGACGCACGTGCTGCGCTGACGCCTCACCTGTCTCGTGCTGCAGGGCGAGACGCCCTCGCCGACGGTTGCACCTGCGCTGGTGCCTCGCCTGTCTCGTGCTGCAGGGCGAGACGCCCTCGCTGCGGGGTGCGAGTGCGGCGTTCGGGACGTCGTTTAGGGCACGTCGGGCGACCCGACTAGGATCTGACGGCAGGTATGACGGAGCCCGCCGCGCGACGGAGCCGCCGCCATCCCGCTGGAGTGGCGCAATCGGTAGCGCACCTGTCTTGTAAACAGGTGGTTGAGGGTTCGAGTCCCTTCTCCAGCTCTCTGACCAGCGACAACGCGTCACAGTACCTCTCCCGTGATGGTCAAGCCATTCCTTTCGTCACTCTTTTCGCGACCGCGCCCGAGTCTTGGGTCCACCATCTCCAGGGCCTGGACGACACGGGGGTCCGCCAGCCGTCGACCCAGGTAGACGTCCTGGGTCATGGACACGCGGGAGTGCCCGAGCTGGTCGGCGATGAGCCGGGCCGACAGCCCGGAGCCGTCGAGGACCGAGGCCGTGGTCTTGCGCCAGGAGTGCGAGGTCATCCACTCCAACCCCGCCTCCCTCCGAGCAGCGGCGAACCACCGAGTGACATTCCGGGGGTCGCGGAAGGTACCGTCGATCGTGCCGAAGACTGGCTCGTCCGGCCCGACGCCGACCGCCGCACGCTCCCCGAGCATCCGCACGCACCACACCGGCAGCACCAGCGGCCGGTCCCCGGCCTGTGTCTTGGTCGGCTTGCGGACCAGACCCCGCCCCTTGACGCGGATGATCGTGGACGTGATGTGCGCCGTCCCGGCATCGAGGTCGACCTCCCGCCACACAAGAGCCAGCGCCTCACCGATCCGCACACCCGTCGCCAGCATGAACGCCGAGAGCTGCGGGAGCTCGTGTCGCACCGCAGCTTCGTCGTTGGCGAGGGTCAGGAACCAGCGGGCGCGTTCCTCGTCGGTGAGCGCTCGGGGCGCGTGCTTGGGCCGCGCGCTCAGACGCCGGACCTCGCGGGCCGGATTCGCGGGGACCGCGCCCTCACGAACGGCACGACCCATCGCGCCGGACACGATGGCACGGGCCGTGCGCGCAGTCGCCGGACCCACCTTCCGATGAAGCCCCACCACGAACCGGTCCACCACGGGCACCGTCACCTGCGCCAGACGGAGCCTGCCCAGGGCAGGGGAGACGTGCTTGGTCCACGTGTGGCGGTAGTGATCCAAGGTCGACGGCGACCGCTCGCCCATCGCCACCAGCTCGGCGAGGTCGTCCAGCCACGTCGTCACTGCGGTGTCGAAGGTGTCCTGCGATGTCAGGGCGTTCTGACCCTGCGACGCTGCCTCCCTCAAGGCATCGTCAAGCGCCTGACGTGCAGCTTTGCGCGTCGAGGCCGACCGCTGGATGACACGCGCGCGGCCATCGAAGCCCCGGAATTTGGCGCGGCACCGCCACAGAGTCCCCGGCTCGCCCACCTCCCGCGTGGTGGTGACATCACCCCACGTGCCCGGTTCCAGGGAACGCCTTGGCATCTCAGGCCGCCGTCTTCACGTCGAGCCACGCCATGATGTCGCTCTCTCGATAGCGCAGGTGCCTGCCGATCTTCAACGGGGCAGGGCCATGCCCCTTCCAGTTCCAGTCGTACAAGGTCTGCAGGGGGATGCAGAGGTACTCGGCAAGCTGCCTGGGGGTCCACAGGGGGTCGAGACGGTGACACATGACGTTTCCTTTCAATGGGTGGTGGTGGTCTTGCGTCGGGCGACGCGCCATAGGTCGTACTCGCGGGCTCGTGCTGCGGCGGCGGTGGCGAGGGCGGCGTCTCCGGGGCGGGGCCAGCCGGTCCCGGCGTAGACCCACGAGCCGATGACCAACGTGGTTTCGTCCTCGTCGTCGGCGAGCAGTCGGCGTTCGAGGTCTCGGGTGTCCAGGGGCCGGCCTTCACGCTGGGCCTGTGCGGTGAGGCGTTGGAAGCGTTGCCGCGCCCGCCGCAGCCGACCCAAGGTGACGCTGTAGCGGCGGGACTTGGTGGAGAAGTGGCCGCGGAAGCCGAGCATGTGGGCCCGCTGCCCCAGCAGCGCATAAGGGTCACGCCCGTGCCCGTCGACCTGCACGACGCTGGGTTGGCCGGCGCGGCGGTGCTCGGCGCGGGTGACCGCGATGGCGTGCAGCTCGTCGCAGGTCTGCCGCATGCGGGCGAGTTGGGGGCGCGAGTGGAGGTTGTCGCCTTTGACGTTGGTGACGTCTTTGGTGGCGTACTTGGCGAGGTAGCCTGCGACCTGCTCGGCTGATAGCTCGTCGGATGAGCGTAGGTCAGCCGGGCCGTTGGTGATGGTCCGCACGTCGACCTGGGCACCCCACGCCAGGACACGCGGGGTGTCGGTCTCCCAGGCGGGCGGGGCGGTCACGGTGACGGTCGGGATCACGTCACGCACGACCGCCGCGAGGTCATCGCCCGTCAGGGGCGGGGTGCTGCCGGGGCCGTCCGGCCCGTCCAGGCGGATCATGGCGTGGAAGTGCACCAGGCCGCGGGCTTGGTATTCGGCGACCTTGGCGAACTGGACCGCCGCCACCTCTCGCAACCGGGACCGGGGCACCCCGAGGCGATCCGCGAGGGCACGGCGTAGGTAGGTGGTGGTGCGGGACCACAGGGCGGGGGCGTGCCACTGCCACACCACCGCCGAGGTCCAGTCGTAGCACTCCGAGCAGAGGGGCGCGCCGACGGTCGGGTCGTCCTCGTCATGCACGCGCTGGCAGGCGAGGCGCACCCCGTGCGGGCAGGTCTCGACGCGGTCCGACGAGCGGGGCCGGCACCGCTTCCCCTTCTCCCGCACCCCGTGCACCAGCCCGAAGGACGGCGCGGTGAGCGTCACGAACAGCAACGGCGACTGAGCCACGCTTGCGGGGATGGTCTTGCCGCCGACGACTCCTGCGCGGACGAGTTCGAAGGTGTCCCGGGCGTAGACCCGGCTGCAGGCGGGGCAGACGTGGGCCCGGCGGTTGCCGCACGGCACCAACAGCTCACCCAACGGCGCATCCGCCGAGGAGAAGGACGAGACGACCTCACCCGTAGCCGCATCGACGGTGGCTGAGGAGCCGGTCAGCCGGATGGGGCGGGCGCAGTTCCCGACCGACACCAGCGCGTCGCTGAGGGCGTGGTGGGTGCCGTCGAGGAACCGGGACAGGATCGAGGCCTGTACGTCGGGGGTGCTGGGCAGCTCCAGCGGTGCACCCTCCCCGTAACCGGGGAACGAGTGCGCCCCCAGGTCGTAGCGGGTGGGTGCGCCATTGTGGCTGTCCAGCAGGGTCACGCCGCACCACCCAGCACACCGAGACCGCCGAGGTTCAGGGTGCCTTGGAGGGCCACGAGGCCGTGGCGGCGGGTGCGAGCGGGCACCCACGCGGGTGCGGCGGGTGCGGGTGCGGCGTGGGGGTCGCGGTCCTGCCCGGCCCACCAGCCGCCGGTCACGTCCAGGTCATCGACGGCTGCGAGGCAGTCGAGCAGGACCGGGCAGGAGTCGCAGACGGTGCGCATGGTCTCCGCGTCCCACGCGGACAGGTTGGTGGTGTCGGTGAGCCAGGGCAGCTCGGGACGAGCCGCGCACGCCGCACCGCGCATCCAGGTCGTGTCGTGGGTGGTCATGCCGCGTCCCCCGACTCCGGGTCGGTTGTGGGGTCGGTGGTGGGGTTGAGGGGGATGACTTCGCCGACGAGGTCGGCCCCGAGCGCGGGCGCGTCCTGCAACCCGAGGCCGGCGGTGACGCGGGACCGGTACTTCTCGTATGTCGTGTAGTGCATCCGCACGCGCCGCAGGGAAGTGCCGGGGGCTTCGGTGAGGGCGACGCCGGGGTGGAACTCGCGCACGGCGGCGGTCTGGGCCCGGTCGAGGCCGTCGTGCAGCATGGCGACCGCGTCCGCGTTGTCCACACGGTGAGTGACCCTGAGGCCGAGGTTCATGCGGTCGTCGGTCTTGATCGCGTCGGCGCTCATCCGCTGCGCCAGCACCAGGACGAGCACCCCGACCTTCGCGCCCTCCTTCACCAAGCGGCCTACGGCGGCCTCGATCCGGGGCGCGAGCCGGTCGCCAGGCTTGGCGCCGCGTTCGGCGTCCAGGGCCCGTGCGGCGGCCAGGAGGCCGGGGTACTCCTCCAACACCACCCACACCACCGGCACGGCCGGGGCGAAGTGATCCAGCTTGTCCAGGTGGGCCGCGAGCAGGTCCCGCACCCGCTCGTCCATCAGCGCGACCAGGTCACGCAGCACGGTGACGGCCCGGTCGAGGTCGACGGGTCGGGTGCCGGTCGCGATGTAGGGGGAGCCCCGGCCACCGGTGAAGGGGTCGAGCAGGATGCCGGACGGGTCCACCCCGGCCACGACCACATCCGGGCGGTGCGCCAACGCGGCGAGGAGCGTGTAGCACGTCGAGGACTTCCCCGACCGGGTGGCGCCTTGGATCGCGGCGTGTGGCGTCGCGTAGGGGTCGAGGGTGAAGTCTTGCCCGTGCTCGTCCACCCCCAACACCACGGGCCCTGTGTGCGGGCGGCGGGCGGGGTCGGGCGAGGTGCGTTCGGCGGTCAGCGGGTCACGCCGCAGCACATCCAGGACGACCCACCCGGGACGCTGCCCGGCACGCGCGGTCACGCTGTGCGCGGTGAACGTCGACGCCAAAGCCGGGCATGCCTTCGACACGTCCGCGACGGTCTGCCCGGGGCCCAAGCGGACGGTGAGCCGGTCCACGGTCCCGACCCGACGATGACGCGCCAAACCCGGCGCGTGGACCTCGTCGCCGACCCGCTTGGTGAGGCTGGCGGCGTCGCACGCGGTCTGCCAGCGAGGCCGGTACACGGTGACCCGGTACCACTGACCCACCACGACCGTACGCAGGCGGCTGAGCGATCCCGGCCGCTTCCACGCGACGAGCCCGAGCACGACCAGGGGCACGAGAAGGACGAGCACAGCGGGGACCCAGGCGTGCTGGCACCAGGGCCACACGTCCGCGAGCACCCAGGCCAGCGCGCCCGCGAGCAGGGGCGCACGCCAAGCAGCCACGGTTAGGCCGGTGGCGATGTCCAGGCACCCGAACACGAACGCCCCCGCCACACCCCACGTGGGCTCACGGTCTTCCGGGCGGGCGACCACGACCCGGGTAGCGCCCGGGGGGCGGGTGGTGGCCGTCGTGGTGGTGGTGATCATGCCGGGCCCGCCTTGCCATCTTCACCAGACCGACGCCCCGCAGTGGCCGTGGTGCCGGGCTTGGCTAGCCCGTCCGCCTTCAACGACCACGAGATACGGGCGCGGCCGTTGCCGGTGTCCTCGATCCACGGCAGAGCCGTCAGCCCCACGAACTCCACCGGCGTGAACGGAAACGGCGTCTCGTTCACCGGCGGGACCGGCTGATGAGCAGCGGCGATCTTCACCGTCACCGCCTTGTCCTTCTTCCCCGCCTCCGGATCAGGGTCGATCACCTGCACCTGCCACAACGGCAGACCCGTGTCCTTGTCCACCTGCTGAGGACGGCTGCCGTCCGGGCGAGCCGGAGCGTTGAAGTCACCCACCGGCTCCACCGGCCCCGCCAGGAACGCCCCAGCCGGGAACACCCCCGCGTGTCCGAACGCAATCCGCTTATGAATCGCCATGTCTGGTCCTCTCATCAGAACTGGCTTGAGCCAGTTAGTGAGGCCATTCAAGTGGCTTGAGCCAGTCGTGTCAAGCGGTGGCTTACGCCAGTTACTAGAATCGGGGCATGACGAGCCAAGGAACCCCGACCACCGAGCCGGCCAGCCGCCGCGTAGCAACGGTCCTGCGCGCCCAGATCGACACCGGAGAACTCGCACCCGGGGACAAGCTGCCGTCCGAGCGCGCACTGGCCGAGACCCACGCCGTCGCCCGCAACACCGCCCGCGAAGCCGTCCGCCTCCTCGCAGAGCAAGGACTGGTCACCGCCGAGCACGGCCGAGGCGTGTTCGTGCGCGCCAAGCCCCGACTCATGCGCTTCGGCCAGCACCGCTACGCGCGCACCCTGCGCGAGAACACCGGCCTATCCCCGTACCGGGCCGAGGTCGAGGCCCAGGGCCGCACCCCCCGCGTGGAGTGCACCAGCATCACCCGCGAGCTGGCCCCGCAGCTCGTGGCCGAGCGGCTAGGACTCGACCCCGACGCGAACACGGTCGTGCGCCGCGAGAACCACTACTACGCCGACGACGAACCCATGCAGATCGGCGTCACCTACGTCCCCTGGGACATCGTGGACGGCACCCCCCTCGCGGACTCCACCCACCTAGGCAAGGGGTCGCTCTACGCACGCTTCGAGGAAAAGGGCCACCCCATCACGACCATTCGCGAGGAGATCTCCGCACGGATGCCCACCCCCGAGGAGGTCACCACGCTGCGCATCCCGGACGGCGTGCCCGTCCTCGACGTGCTGCACACCGGCTACGACGACCAAGGCCGGCCCTTCGAAGTCACCGAGTTCGTCATGCGCGCCGACTACAACGGCCTCGACTACCGCATGCCCGTGGAGGACTGACCCATGACCACCAAACCCGAAGCGATCATCCGCCCCCGCCGCGACGACGACCTCGACGAACTCGCCCGCATCCTCGTCCAAGTCCACGAGCTCGACGGCTACCCCGTCGAAGGCGTCGCCGACCCCCACGCCTGGCTCACCCTCACCAACCCCCTCGGCGCCTGGGTCGCCGAACTCAACGGCAAACCCGTCGGCCACGTCGCCCTCACCGAACCCGGTTCTCACGATGATGCGCCCCGCATGTGGTCAGAGCAGACCGGCACCCCCACCGAGCGAACGGCCGTCCTCGGGCGCCTGTTCATCTCACCCCGAGCGCGCGGCCTGCGACTGGGGCGACGGCTCGTGGGGACGGCCATGGATGCGGCGACCTTGGCTAACCGCGTTGCGGTTCTCGACGTGATGTGCAAGGACCGTGCCGCTATCCGCACCTACCAAGCCATGGGCTGGAAACGGCTGGGGGCAGTGGATCACCAGTATGGAGAAGACCGTTCGGAGCCAGCGGAGGCATATGCAGTGGATGTCCGCATCCCATCCGAACAACTAGGCGACCTCCAGGCGTCGGCCCCGGAGCGTTGGTCCCTTTAGGTCTGGGCGGTGCTACGGCGGGCACTCCCGCCGGGTTGACCCGGTGACCACGACGACGTAGCATAGGCGCCGTAAGCAGGAGGTCTACACAAAATCGGTGTCGTCAGTTCGAGACTGAGGCCTTCACAGAAAGTGGGAGACCCGGGTTCGAGTCCCGGCCCAAGTGTTGCTTGGTGTAGCTCAATAGGCATAGAGCCCCCTTTTAAACTTCACCTCCAGGCGCCGCCCGTCCACACACCCAGCGAACGGGCGGCTTTTTCGAGTTCCGCGTTGCTGAGACCTATCGCCGCGTAGTTCTCCCGGACGTAGCCACTGGCCGATCGGCGCCACTGACTGGAGTTTCGAGTCTTCGTCGTTGCGGATGCAAAGTCCTCCATTGCGAGGCGGGCCCAAGATTCTAAAGGCAAGGCCGAAATAAGGGCTTTATTGATGGAACGACCCAGTGCCTTGGTGTTCGCGAAAGCCGTAAATATATGCTTGGCGGTTAGGATTAGTTGCCCATCTGGGCCAATAATGTCAGAGGGCGTATCCCCGCCGTTTAGGCGCGACCAGCTTTCCGTGGCGGTCTCTCCCATTCGGGAGAGGGCATCGCTCAGCCCCTCGTCGGAACGCCCCTGATTGTGAATTATGCAATTGCGCGTTTGGCGTAACACGTGAAAGATTTGCAGGTCACTCGCCGGCTCTGGCGTGCCAGCTGTCGCGAAGAACACGCTGTGCATGTTCCATGCCTTAATGGGTTTTCCATTGTTTGCGAGCGCGACACCCTCATTCTTTATGTAATCTAGTTGATCCGTGAGGAACGCCTCATGTGTAGCAAGCGCGTAAGGTATCGCCACAGAGGCGAGGTGGGAGTCCGCGTTCCCCAGGAAATGACGGGCTTCGTCGTTGGGGAGGTTAAAACGCTCTATATGTGGGACGGCGGGAAATAGCTGACCCAGGGTAAGCGGAGCGCCGCTGGTGAGCTGTAGAGTGTGGGCGGCAAGTCGCGAACCGGCAAGCAAGGCCATCATTGCATTGTTGACCTCTACCCGCTTCGAGACGTAATCTCTATACGCGGGAAAACGAATCTCAGGCATACCTATTTCCTACCACCAGGGAGCGGGCTGTGCATGTCGAAACGCGGCCCCCGAACCACATTGACCACCCGCGCCGGCCTCTGGCAAGTTGCCAAGAACTAGTTGTCCGGCGAAGACTCCCATCCGCAGGCATGCTGACTCCGCTCCGGCCGCAGTCACTCTGGACTAGTCAGGATTAACTCGCGTCACTAGACCTCCGGAGAACCAATCAACAAGGATCACCGCCAAGTCAACCGCAACCCTCGCCTCGTCTTCTGACACCTCGGTTCCCTCTACCTCCGCCCCCCCATGGCGATCAAGCTGCCCGGTCCAAAGTACCTGGAGCATACCGACGACCACGTGACCAGGAGGAGCATATTCAGGGGCTCGCTTCATGGGCAAGGACCAGCCAGGCTGGCCACGCATGTCCCTAATTACCGTGCCCAGAGTAGCCCTCCCATTATTCGGCGAGACTACGGGTATGCACGCGTCCTCCACCGCCTTTATAGCCAGCGAGTAGGCACCGCTGAAGTCCCTGTCAAGGCCGTACAGCTTCTCCCAAGCCTCGGCAAGGCGAGTACCTCCCCGCTCGGATCGATCCATGATCGCATCCGCCGCCGCCTGCACGCTTTCGGGAACACGGCGCAAAAGCCCCGGCTTCTGCGCCCGGCGACCGACCCTGTATGCAGACCCACTGCGCTCCAGAATCGCCTGCAATTCATCTGCTCCACCGTTCTTACCGAAGGCAAGCAAATAATCCGCGATCTGGAGCGCACAGTCGGCTGCCCGCAGTACCATCATGGCCTCGCGCCTCTGGTGTTCTGAGCTCTCGCCATCCCAAACTTTCATACGCAAGTCTGGTGCTGCTATGTGGAGCCTTTGGCACATTTGTTCGAAGATCTCAATATCCAGTCCGGGCCTTCTCGTCCCATAGCTATCCGTGAACATCCTGGATATCGCGACCTTCACCCAGTTCCAGAGAGCAGCCTCCATCCACGGCGGCACGCCATCGTGCAACGCGTCGTAGCGAGCCACCTCTTCAGGTGACTCGACACCGAGAGGGCGCCACACTTCCTCGCTCATAGCCCTCATTGTGGCACCGCAGGCGGCGTAACCCCACCGCTTCCGCGCGTCCTCGCCCGAATCAGACAGCCGCACGTCATCCCATACGCGCGGGGACTCGGGGGAGCAGTGAAGGTGGCGTTCAAACGTGTCGTGCCTCGGCGTGGTTGAGAGTTTCTGTACTGGTTCAAGGCGCGCCTCCGGCGCGCGGGGCCGGGCGCCCACGGCGCCCGAGCGCTGCGCTGCGGCCTCCGGCCGTTCTCGCGCTCGGACGCCGCAAACTCCCCAGGCCCCCAAGCACACAGAAGGGGCGCCCAGACCGAAGCCCAGACGCCCCACGACCACCGAAGGTCTACCCTCAACACATGGACCGCACGCCGACCAAGAACGGCGGCCGCGCCGTGATCGCCCTCGTCGCCGTCGTCGTGCTTGTCATGGTCGCGAACGCCGTCACGGTACGCAGCACCAGTACGCGCATCTGGTTGGTCATCGCCGTCGACGTCTTCGCCGTCTTCCTCTTCCTCGTGAACAAGCGCCGCCAGAAGTAGCCGACAAGACGCCGAGGCGCCCACCCAGGTCCACCGGGCTCGCAGGCCGGACTCGTGAACCCGACGCGATCTGGGCCGACGAACCGCAGCACGGCCAGGATGAGGAGGAAGGCGCGGACCACGACGGGGAGGACACCGAGGGGGCTCCGCCCCCGGGCCCCCGGCCTCTCCTCTGAGATAGGGGACAGGGTCACCAGGGGCATCCCATCGCCTCGGCCCCTACGGGCTATCGCGCCCACCACGGGACGGCAAGCCCGAGCTGTACCCGGGATCGAGGTACGTGCTCCCGCACATGCGAAGAGCCGGCCATCCAGGCAGGGGCTTGCCACCCCGAGGCAGGCACGATCACGGCTGACGCGCCGACCCGACGAGATACCCCACAGGGGGAGCCGCATGGGACAGGCGCCCCGATCCCGAACCGCCAGGCCCGGACGAGTGAGCCGGCCAGCACGAGCGCGGTCACCTCTTTCCTCACGCTTTTCGCGTCGAACCTGCCGTGACTGGCCCTGGCCGACAACGAGACCCCGGGCACATCGCAGCAGGTCGCGGAGTATCCGGCCTAACCAAGCACACGCCCCCGAACCACGCGGAACACCAACAGGTGGTTGAGGGTTCGAGTCCCTTCTCCAGCTCTTGACCAGGAGAAGACCTACCTCCAGGTCGCCTTCGTGCGCGCTCGGTGCAGGGCGCTTTCGGCTTGGGTGCCGCAGGGAACAGGGACCGGGACGCGGACTCCGGGCGGACTTCGACATACGGGACGCTCCGAGAGGTGGGGCTGGCCAGCTCCCCCCGTCGCACCCGATGACCCCCACGCTGCTGCTGCCCCGCCCCCGCGCCGTGATGCAGCATAATGAGTAAGCGGATGCAGTTTGCTGTGGATGGGAGAGGCCCTTGTGCAGGACGTCATTGCCACGGTCGAGTCGCTGATGGGATCTAGAGACCTCTTGCCCGACTACCGGCTGCCGGACCGGCTCAGGCTCTCGGCCGCGGCATGAACCCTGTGCACCAAGGGTGGTTCGCGCGCAACACGTCATCAACGCAGGACTGGCCGCTGGCGCGACTGCTGTCGCTGAAGGAGTCGACGACGATCGCTGTGGTCATCCCGGCGCGGGACGAGCAGCAGACGGTTGGTCAGGTCGTGGGTGAGATTGCCAACGACCTGTCTGGCCTCGTGGATGAGCTCCTGGTCCTCGATTCGCTGTCCTCCGACCGGACCGCCAGCGTGGCCCGCGCCGCAGGCGCCACGGTGTGGTCAGTCGAAGACATCAGGCCCGATCTGGGGGTGAGGGCCGGCAAGGGCGAAGCCCTCTGGAAGTCGCAGTTCGTGACGTCGTCCGAGATCGTCGTCTTCATCGACGCAGACCTGACTGGCTGGGGCACGCACTTCGTCTCCGCCCTCCTCGGCCCGTTGCTCTCGGACCCGGACTCGTTGCTGGTGAAGGGGTTCTACGATCGAATCCTCGACATGGGCGATGGGATCTCGTCAGAAGGGGGTCGGGTGACGGAGCTGGTGGCGCGCCCCTGGCTGGCGCTGAACCGACCCTCCTTGTCGTGCGTCGTTCAGCCCTTGGCCGGTGAGTGGGCCACCCGGCGATCGCACCTCGCCTCCCTGTCGATCCCCTACGGGTATGGCGTGGAGCTTGCGACCCTCCTCGATACCGAGTCGCGACACGGGGTGAATGCCATCGCGCAGGTAGACCTCGGGCATCGGGCGCACTCCCACCAGAACCTGCACGACCTTGGTGCTATGGCCACCGAGATCCTGGCCGTAGCGGATCGCCGCCGTCGCCTGCAACAGCCCGACGAGATCGTTCTGCCGCGACTTGGGCGTGATCGCACGTGGACCGAGCGTCGAGTCGTCACGGCTGAGAGACCGCCCTTCGAGACGTTGGAGGCGGGTCCCCGGGTCGAGAAGGCCCGTCGATAGCCGCGTGAACTGAATCGCGGTGCCTGGACACTGAAACTGGATGCCGCGTCTGAGACGTACGACGGTCGACTCCGCCCCTCAGCTCACCCAGGCATCAGGCATGACGGAGAGGAGCCTCAGAACCACGTCCGAGACGCCCCTTTGATGTCATGCCTCGTGCCGCACCCTCCGCATTGTGAGTCAGGGCCGATTGACAGCGCGCCTAGGGTGACCGCCGTGACGAATGTCAAGGGACAGTAGGAACTGCCCGGGGGCGGATATGAAACCTGCCCGCTGACGGCCACGAGAACCGCCAGGTGGTGGCCATGGGATCTGCCCAGGGGGCTGTGGCCACCACCGACCAGGGCAGTCAGCTCAACGGGCTCACCCCTTGGCCGGCGAGTGCTTGAGTAAGTCGCACACTGTCTCCGCTGGTCTGGCAGACGTGGGCGTGGTGCAGCAGCCGGTCGACGGTCGCGGTGGCCAGCGTCTTGGGCATCAGTTCGTCGAATCCGGACGGGTGCAGGTTCGAACTGATCGCGACGGAGCGTTTCTCGTATGCGGCGTCGACGAGTCGGTAGAGCCCTTCGGCGGCATCGGCGGCATCGGCGGCGACGGGCAGCAGGCCGATGTCATCGACCACCACGAGGTCTGCACGCAGGACCCGGGCGATCGCCTTCGACACGGTGTCGTCGGCA
Organism: Arsenicicoccus sp. UBA7492; assembly: GCF_002479615.1. Classification (NCBI taxonomy): domain Bacteria; kingdom Bacillati; phylum Actinomycetota; class Actinomycetes; order Micrococcales; family Intrasporangiaceae; genus Arsenicicoccus; species Arsenicicoccus sp. UBA7492. Next base: position 40,881 of record NZ_DLOE01000010.1, read on the forward strand.
CGGTGGCGGCGCAGCAGGACCCCGAGGTCTTCCAGGGTGAACCAGGCGACGTTGAGTCCCTGTTCGACGGCCTGCTGCCCGAGCGCCTCCAGCAGGAACGTCTTCCCGGTCCCTGACGGCCCGCACACCACGAGGTTCTCTCGCCGGTGGACCCATTCCAAGGTCCGCATGGCCTGCTGGGTCGGGGCCGGGATCGAGGAGATCTCGGGCTGCCACGCATTGAAGGTCTTCCCGGTCGGGAACCCCGCGGCCGCCCGCCTGGTGGCCAGGGCGGAGCGTTCTCTGCCAGCGACCTCCTCAGCGAACAGCGCCTTGAGAACCTCAGCCGGTTCCCACCGCTGGGCCTTCGCGGTCGCGACGACCTCGGGGCGTGACGACGGATGTGCGGCAGCCGCAGCTTGCGCAGCAGCTCCTCCAACTCGACCGGTAACGGCGGCGCGGTGCTGATGGGGCTCCTGGTCGTCATCGGGCCACCTCGCCGTCGCTGTCCGCGGTGGATCGCTGGCCGAGCCGTGCCCACGCGGCGGTGCCCTGGGTCAGCGAGGACTCCTCGCTGGCACGGTGCTCACCGGTGCCGGGCTGCCGGGCGTGGTGGTCCAGGATCGAACAGAGGTCTGCTTCGGCGAACCGGCCATGGACCGCGGCGTGTCCCAGCGCCCAGTCGAACTCGACGGGGTCGAACAGCTTGGCCAGGCTGAGCGCCTCGGTCATCTTGACCCGCATCCGCGGCGTGCCCGCGGCGGCGGCCTCGACCAACCACAGACGGGCTGAACCGCCCCGGGTTTGGT
>NZ_DLOE01000008.1:0-15170 GCF_002479615.1 Arsenicicoccus sp. UBA7492
ACCACTCCACGGGACTCTTACACGAAGTGACCCGTCGGGGCGCGTTGGGTCGCCCCGGGCGCCGTGAGGACGTTCAACCTGCCCCGCCGGGTCGCTTTCAGCCGCCTGGGACGCCGTGAGAACGTTCAACCTGCCCTGTCGGGTCACTTTCAGCCGCCTGGGACGCCGTGAGGACGTTCGACCTGCCCCGTCGGGTCAGTTTCGGGCGCCAAGGTGCCGCGCGCGACTCGGCAAACCACTAGGCACGCAGCTCGCGGGTCGCCGCCATGACGAACGGGTGGAGAAGGCCACCCATGACGGTGGCGTTCTCCACCCGTTGGCCCCACCACGTTGGCCGGCGCTCACCACCACGGCGCTCAGGCCGGCGGGGTTCCCGCAGCCTCGGGGCCGCCCACGGCAGGTGACCCCCACAGCGACAGCGCGCGCTTCTCCGCCCGCGCCACCCGGCCACCGCCGACCAGCGCCAGCACGAACGCCACCATCGCCGCACCGCACGGCACGAGGAAGGCCCGCGACGCACCCAGCGCCTCGACCGCCGTCCCGCCGGCGAAGGACCCCAGCGACACCCCGATCAGCAGCCCCGTCATGACGATCGTCATGCCCTCGTTGATCTGCGACGGCGGCACGAGGCGTTGTGCCAGCATCGTCGCGGTGATCAGGGTGGGGGCGATGGCGCCGCCCGCGATCAGCACGACCACCGCGAAGGTCCACACGTGGTCGACCATCAGCACCGGCAGCAGCAGCACGAACATCGCGGCCGTGCCCCAGCGGAGGCGCCTGGCGATGGCGCCGGTGACGGGCAGGGCGCCATACACGAGGGACCCGATCAGCGAGCCGCCGGCGAACATGCCGAGCGCCACCCCGCCGAAAGACTTGGCGTCGTGCGCCTCCGCGAACGCCAGCGCCACGATGTCCATCGATCCGAAGATCGCGCCGGTGAGGGCCAGCGTGACGGCGAGCAGCAGCAGGCCCGGGGCCCGCCAGGCGCGTCCGGCGTGGTGCTCGTGCACCGCGTGGATCGGCGGCTCGGTGGAGGTCTGGACCGTGAGGCCGACCACGCCGACGGCATACAGCACGAGCGCGACGAGCAGCCCGGCCTCGGGGAAGGCCAGGGTGGCGAGCGCGCCCCCGAGCGCGGGGCCGAGCATGAAGCAGGACTCCTCGGCGACCTGCTCGAACGAGTTGGCGGTGTGCAGCGCGCGGGCGTCGCCGCCGAGCAGGTGCGCCCACCGGGCTCGGACCAGGGTGCCGACCTGTGGCATCACGGCGTTGCCGAGGTTGGCGAGGACCAGCAGCCAGACGGGTGCGCCGAGCCAGGTGGCCACGAGGAGTATGCCGAGCGCCCCGACCGACACGAGGCCGAGGGGCAGGGCGACCCGCCGCTGGCCGTGGCGGTCGATGAGGCGCCCGATGGACGGCCCGGCGAGGGCCATGCCGACCAGGCCGACCGAGGAGATGGCGCCGGCGAGGCCGTAGGACCCGCGGCGCGAGGAGAGCATGGCGATGATGCTGACGCCCATCATGGCCGCGCCGAAGCGGGCGAGGTAGGCGGACAGCATGAAGCGGCGCGCCCCGGGGATCCGGAAGAGGATCCCGTAGGCGGAGGTGAACGACGACAGAGGGCTACCCGATCCCGAGGTGGCGGAGGAGGGCGGCAGCGGCGGCGCCCAGGATGACGACAACGATGAAGGGTAGCCGCCTCCACAGGGCCACCGCTGCCACCGCGAGCGCGCCCAAGCGGGCGTCGAGGACGATCGCCCGGCCGGTGACGACGGTGTTGGCGGCGACGAGGGCCGCGAGCAGCCCGACGGTCATGGTCGAGGCGATGCGGGCCACGAGGGGGTGCTCGAGGTGGTGGCTCGGCACGAGATAGCCCGACAGCTTGGTGAGGTAGCAGACGAGGGCGGCGAGCAGGACGGCGGCGGTGAGGGTCACGCGGCCTCCCCCTCGTCGCTCGCGTCGACGGCCCGTCGGGTCACCAGGGCGATGATCAGCGCGACGGCCGCGGCGAGGATGATCGGCAGCCCCGAGGGCAGGGCGGGTGTCGCGAGGACGGTGGCGAGCGCGCAGACGACCGCGACCGCCCGCCCGTCCCGGCGTCGCAGGCGTGGCCACAGCAGCCCGAGGAAGCCCGCCACCGCGGCCCCGTCCAGCCCGTAGGTCCCCGGGTCGCCGATCGCGTCGCCGAGCAGCGCGCCAGCCAGCGTGAAGGCGTTCCACAGGACGTAGATTCCGAGCCCGGCGGCCCAGAACCCGCGCCGCGTCTCGTCGGGGTCGCCCTCCTGGGCGACGGCCGTGGCGGTGGACTCGTCGATCGTGACGTGCGCCTGGAGGGGGCGCAGCGCCCACGGGGGCTTGAGCAGGGCATTCATCTGTATGCCGTACAGCGCGTTGCGGACACCGAGCAGGGCGGCGGTCGACAGCGCCGTCACGGTCGAGCCACCCGCACCGACCACCCCGATGAACCCGAACTGCGACCCGCCGGTGAACATCAGCAGCGACAGCGCGCACGTCTGCCAGATGCTCAGGCCCGCGCCGACGCCCAGCGCGCCGAAGGACAGGCCGTAGAGCCCGGTCGCGGCGGCGATGGACAGCCCCATGCGCACGGCGGGGGTCATCGTGGGCATGGCGGCACCCTCGCACAGCGGCACCGGCCTGGTCCCTCGGCGACCGTGTCGTGGGATGACACGGACGGCCGTTGACCTTAGTGTCAAGGAGGTTGACAGCCCTGGGCCCCGAACGGCCCATCCGCGGATCGGAGAGGTGCCATGACGGACGCCGACGAGACGTCCTTCGCGAGCCGGTTGCGACGTGCTCGGCTCGAGGCCGGGCTTTCTCAGGGCGAGCTGGCCGGGCAGGACCTCTCCATCAGCTATGTGTCCCACCTCGAGGCGGGTCGTCGCGAGCCGACGCCACGGCTCACCTCGCTGTTCGAGCGGCGGCTGGAGCTGCCCCGTGGCTACCTGGCGGGGGAGTCCTGGGGGCAGGGGCGCGACGAGGAGGTGCCCGAGGTGTCCACGGCAGATCTGGCAGCCCTCGCGTCACGGGTGGGGCGGATGCGGTCCGGCTCGTCGACGGAGGACCTCGCGGCCGAGGCCCGCCGCGCCGCGGAGCTGGCGCTGGGCCACGACCGGCCCGAGATGTGGTGGGCCATGACGATCGTCGAGGTCAGGGCCCTGATGCACATCGGTGACTACACGGCGGCGGCGGACGCGGCCACGGCCCTCACGGCCCACCCCTGGGTGCAGTCGCAGCCCGCGCTCGCGGCCGAGGCGCACACGCTGGCCAGCAAGACGAGCCGGCGGGCGGTCGACCGCACCTCGGCGACCCACCACGCGCACCGGGCGCTCGAGGCCAGCGCCGACGTCGGGGACCCCGCCCTGCGCGCCGAGGCCGTCATCGCGGCGCTGGCCACGCAGGCCCTGCCCGGCGACGGCCTGCTCGTCGAGCTCGAGACGCTGCACCACCGGCTCGCCGGCACCCACCTCGGTGGGCTCGTCGCCTGGACCATCGGCACGCACGCCTTCGAGAGCGGCGACGTGCGGGACGGGCTGCGGTGGCACAAGGTCGCCGCGACCGAGGTCAACCCCGACGTCGACCACCGCGACTGGGCGCGCTTCGTGGGCGCGACGTGCTGGATGCGGGTGAGCCGCCGCGTGGACGACGACGTGCCCGAGCTGATCACCCTGGCCCGCCAGCACCTGACCTGGCTGGGCTGCACCGACGAGCTCGCCGACCTCGCGCGCACCGAGGCGCAGTGGCACGAGCAGCACGACCGGCACGAGGACGCGCGCCGGGTGCTCGACGACGCGCTGCGGCTCCCGGGGCTGGCCGGGCTCGCGCGGGGGCGGCTGCGGCTCGACCGGGCGCGGACCCTGCGCAGCGCCGGCGACCAGGAGGAGGTGGCGCTCGAGGCCCTGTCCGCGGCGCGCGACCTGACCTTGGCGGGCGACGCCGAGGGGGCCCGGGTGGCCTGGCAGCTGTATGACGAGGTCTCGACGCCCTGATCGCCCCGCCCGTCACCGCTTAGGCTCGAGCACCATGCGAGGCGAGTACAAGGTCCCAGGCGGCAAGCTGGTCGCGGTCGAGCTCGAGACCGACGACGGGAGGATCAGCGAGGCCCACGTCTCCGGGGACTTCTTCCTCGAGCCCGACGAGGCCCTCGAGGACATCAACGCCGCCCTGGTGGGGCTCCCCGCCGACGCCAGGGCGGACGACGTCGCCGCGTCGATCGCGTCGCGGCTCCCCGACGACGCCCAGCTCATCGGCTTCTCGCCCGAGGCGGTCGGCATCGCGGTCCGACGCGCGCTGGGTCACGCCTCCCGCTGGGAGGACCACACCTTCGACCTCATCGCGCCCGTGACGCTGGACCCGCGCATGCACGTCGCGCTCGACGAGGTGCTGGCGGGCGAGGTGGCTCGCGGCGAGGCCGGGCCGAGCCTGCGCTTCTGGGACTGGGACCGGCCGCTGGTCGTCATGGGCAGCTTCCAGTCCTACCGCAACGAGATCGACGAGGAGGGCCGCCGACGGCACGGGATCGACGTCGTGCGGCGGATCACGGGCGGCGGCGCGATGTTCATGGAGCCGGGCAACTGCATCACCTACTCCCTCGTCGTGCCGGCCTCGCTCGTCGAGGGGCTGAGCTTCCAGCGCTCCTACGAGTTCCTCGACGACTGGGTGATGGGCGCGCTGGCCGAGCTCGGCATCCGGGCACGCTACGTGCCGATCAACGACATCGCCTCCGACCAGGGCAAGATCGCGGGCGCCGCGCAGCGCCGGCTCGCCGGAGGGGTCGTGCTGCACCACGTGACGATGGCCTACGACATCGACGCCGACAAGATGCTCGAGGTGCTGCGCATCGGTCGGGAGAAGATGTCGGACAAGGGGACTCGCTCCGCCAACAAGCGCGTCGACCCGATGCGTTCGCAGACCGGGCTGCCGCGGGAGCAGATCATCGACTCCTTCCTGCGCTCCTTCGAGAGCCGGTATGCCGTGACGCGCCGGACCTACACGCAGACCGAGCTGGACGCGGCCGCGACGCTCGTGGAGACCAAGTTCAGCACGCCGGCGTGGACGCACCGGATCCCCTGACCGGGGTCGACGCCACGACGTCACGTCGGGGCAGTACCGTGCGACCTATGCGTCTCATCCTCGTCCGCCACGGGCAGACCACGTCCAACGTCGACGGCCTGCTGGACACGGCGCGCCCCGGGGCGGACCTCACCGACCGTGGGCGCGAGCAGGCGGAGGCCGTCGTCCCCGCGCTCGCCGACGAGCCCGTCGACGCCATCTATGTCTCCAGCCTCGTGCGCACCCACCAGACCGCGGCCCCGCTGGCGGCCGCGCGGGGGATCACGCCGATCCAACTCGACGACCTGCGCGAGATCAGCGCCGGCGACGTCGAGATGCGCGGCGACCGCGAGGCGGTCCGGACCTATCTCGAGGTCCTCTACTCCTGGGCGCGCGGCGACCTCGACGCCGGGATGCCCGGTGCCGAGTCGGGTCACGAGGTCCTCGGCCGGTTCGACGCGGCGGTGGAGGAGGTGGCGGACTCCGGCGCCGAGTGCCCCGTCGTGGTCAGCCACGGGGCGGTGCTGCGGCTGTGGACCGCGATGCGCTGCGCCAACCTGACGGGCGAGTTCCTGGCCGACCGGCTCATCAGCAACACCGGCGTGATCGTGCTCGAGGGCGGGCCCGACCTCGGGTGGACCTGCCTGACCTGGGAGGGCGACCCGGCCGGGGGCGAGCAGCCCGGCGACGAGGCCAACGACGGCCCCACGGCGTGACCGGTGCGGGAGCGCCGCGCCGGAACGCACGCCTGCGGCGGGGCGTCATACGAGGTATGACGACCACCACCCGCCCTGCCGCCGCTGCCGTCGGCACGGCGCTGCTCGCGCTCGTCCTCACCGCCTGCGGCGCCGACACGGGCTCGCCGCCGGCGACGAGCGGCCCCACCAGCCGGCCGACCTCGACCAGCGCCACCACCAGCGCGACAGCGACCACCAGTGCACCGACCACCAGCCCGGGAGGCACCATGACCTCGCCCCTCGTCCCCACGACCGACGTCTCCGACAACGGCAAGCCCACCGCGACGCTCACCGTCACCGGCGCCGTCACCGAGGGCGTCGAGCCCCGCTGCCTCGTCCTGACCGACCAGGCCACCGGTGAGACCTACCAGCCGATGGGCGGCGGTCTCAAGGTCGGTGACCGGGTCACCGTCGAGGGGCACGAGGCCAAGGGCGTCATGACGACCTGCATGCAGGGCAAGCCCCTGCGGATCACCCGGGTGGTCAGCCGCGAGGGCTGAGCGCGCACCGGCCACCAGACGCAGACGATCCCGCCGCCCGAGGAGGGCGACGGGATCGTCTGCGTGCAGGATCCGCGTGCAGGATCCGCTCGGTCAGCCGCCGGAGACGGCGCTCGCGAGCTTCTCGAGGGACTCCTCGAGGTCGTGCTGCGGGACCAGCGGGAAGTGGATCTTCTGCAGGAGCTGCTTGTCGGTGACCTTGCTCCAGTCGTAGGTCAGCGTCACGAGGGTGCTGTCCTGGCCCTGGGGCTCGAGCTCCCACATCCACTCCCAGCCCTTGGGCTCGGTGCCGGCGGGGGCGGTCTGCCAGGCCACGAGCTTGTTGTCGAGGTAGCCCGTGACGTGGTTGTCGGTCTGGTAGTCGCCGCCCATGTGGTCGCCGTGCATGTTCATCGTGAACACCTGGCCGGTGGCGGTGATGCGGTCGGTCTTGGAGTCGCTGCGGACGAAGCCCGAGCCGTCGAGCTCGGCGTGCCGCGACGGCAGCGTCAGGACCTCGAAGATGTCCTTGGCCGGCGCGTCGATGGTCCGCTGGACGGTGATCTTCTTGTCGTTAGTCATGCGGTCCCCTTACCCACGGGATGGTCGACATACGCCAGGTGTCGCGAGTCCGGCGCCCAGCCGTTGACGTTGGTGGCGCCCTGCCCGCCGAAGATGTCGGCGAGGACGTGCACTGGCAGCGCGGGGGTGCCGACGCGGGGGTCGGCGAGGTCGAGGAGCCGCATCTGGGCCGGCAGGTTGGGGGGGTGCTGCTCCACCCCGGGCTCGTAGGCGAGATAGGCCAGCCAGCGACCGTCCGGCGACGGGTGCGGGAACCAGCTGACCCGCTCGTCGTGGGTGAGCTGTTCGAGGTCGGTGCCGTCGGGGCGGACGCGATAGACCTGGGAGTGGCCGGGTCGCGTGGCGCGCAGCTCGCTGTTGAACCACACCCGGTCGTCGTGGCCCTCGCCGGGCCCGCCGGGACCGAGCTCGGTGCCGTCGCAGGCCGTGGTGTCGGTGAGCAGGGTCAGCTCGCCCGAGTCGAGGTCCAGCAGCCCGACATTGGTCCGTATGACGTCCCCGCTGCCCAGCCGGCCGCTCAGCACGGTCAGCCCGAGCACCCGCCCGTCCCGGCTCTGCCCGTGCAGGTAGTAGCGCAGCGGCTCGGAGCCCGGGTCGGGGGTGAGCCGCTGCGGCTCCCCGCCCTGCCAGGGCACGCGATAGACGTGGCCGTCCGCGGTGAGCAGGTGGTGGCGGCCGTCGGGGGAGACGAGATGGTCGTTGTTGGCGTTGCGGATCGAGCCCGTGTCGACCTCGGCGAGCGGGCCGTCGGGGCGCAACGACCGGGTCAGCGGCAGCACGTGCAGGCGCCCGGCGGCGTTGACGACCAGGTGCCGCCCGTCCGGCGCGAAGCTCGGCGCCTCCAGCACGAGCTCGTCGCTCTCGAGCAGGACGCGACGAGTGTCGTCGACGACGTCGTGCAGCCACACGACGCTCCGCTGACCCGGCAGGAGCGCACGGCCGAACGGTGGAACGAACCCCACTGAAGACCCCCTAAGATTGACAGAAGGTGACGAGTTGGACACGGAATGATCACGCCGCGCCCGAGCGCCTTCCGTGGCCCCCGGACGGCAGGACAATCGACCTGTCACACCCGTCACTGTGACACCACACGACCGCTGTCCGCACAGGATGGACGAGCGGTCCCGAGGGACTCCGGGGGGTCAACGGCATGCACCAGCTGACCGATGCAGAGCGAATGCGTCGTCGTCGCCGTCGTCGCGTGACGGCCTTCGTGACCTTCCCCGCCGTGCTGATCGCCACCGCCGGCGTGGGCAGCGCCGCCGGCATGGGCTGGCTCGACGCCCCCCAGCGGGACACCTGCCAGCCGACCGTGGTGCCGGCACCCGCCCGAGCGTCCTTCGCGACCAACGTCCTCAACGCGTCGGGCAAGTCCGGCGTGGCCGGCCCGGTCCACGCCGAGCTCGGCAAGCGCGGCTTCAAGGTCGGTCGGCTGGGCAACGACACCGAGCTGCGCGCGGTGACCCCGGAGGGCGAGATCCGCTACGGGCGCAAGGGATACGACCAGGCGCTGCTCATCCAGCAGCAGGTGCCGGGGGCCCGCATGGTTGAGCTGCCCGAGCGCTTCGACACCGTCGTGGACGTCGTGATCGGCACGGACTTCCGCGGGCTGGCCCCGCGTCCGCCGCGTCCGCCGGCCCGCCCCGGCCAGTTCACGCTCAACGTCTACAACACGACCTACTACGAGAACCTCGCCACCAACACCATGAACGACATGGTGAGGCGCGGGTTCAAGCAGGGCGGCGTCTCCGCCGACCCGCAGAAGTCCTGGGTCACCGAGGTCGCGGTCATCCGCTACGGCGAGAACGGCGACCTCAACGCCAAGCTCGTGCAGCAGCACGTGCCCGGCAGCACCCTGCTGCGCGACGACCGCAAGGACGCCTCGGTCGACCTGCTGCTCGGCATGAAGTGGAAGGGCCTGACCCCGCAGGACCAGGTCCCCCCGATCCCGCCGGAGCCGCCCAAGGTCGTGCCCACGGTCTCCCGCCCCTGCGCGAGCTGAGGTCAGCGGCCGTGGTCGCCGCGGCTGCGGACCAGCCTCGTCGCGACGACCACGATCGCCGCGAGCACGACGGTGAGGAGCACGTGCAGGTCGGTGACCTGCGCCTGCCAGCCCTGGACGCGTGACTGCCACGCGAGCTGCGTGCCGCTGTCCGTGAGCGCCGGCAGCAGCGTCGTCCCGTCGCTGAGGACGAAGGTCAGGCCGATCAGCACGAAGACGCCGCCCGCCAGCAGGCTCGTCGTGTGCGTGCGCAGCGGCCCCAGCGTGACGGGGCGGCCCCGCAGCCAGCGCTGGTCGCGCAGCCCCGCCCGGTCCCACAGCAGCGCGAGGACGGCCAGGGGGATCGTCATACCGGCGGCATAGGTGGCCATGAGCAGGGCGCCGTATGCCGGGGAACCGCCCGCCATCGAGATGGTGAGGATGGACCCGAGCAGGGGACCGGAGCAGAACCCCGACAGGCCGTAGAGCGCGCCGAGCGCCAGGACCGACACGGTGGAGCCGGCCGGCCCCAGGCGCAGGCGACCCCTGGCGCGCTGGGCCGCCCCGAGCTCGAAGCCGCCGCCCGCAGCCACGAGCAGGCCGAGGGCGATGACGACGAGGCCACCGACGCGGGTGGCGGTCGTGCGGTGGACGGTGAGCAGGCTGCCCACCGCGCCGACACCAGCCCCGAGGGGTGCGAGGACGAGCACCAGCCCGAGGTAGAACGCGAGGACGCGGCGCAGCAGCACCACCGGACGCTCGAACGCGAGGGCGAAGAAGGACGGGAGCAGCAGCGCCGAGCAGGGGCTGACCAGGGACAGCAGCCCGCCCAGGAGGGCGCCCAGCAGTCCGATGCCGGTCACGGGTGAGGCTCAGCCCTGCTGGGCGGCGGCCGCGGCCTGGTCGATCACCTGGGTGAAGACCTCTGCGGGCTGCGCCCCCACCACGGGTGTGCCGTTGATCACGAAGACCGGCGTGCTCGTCGCGCCCAGCTGGCGGGCGACCTGGGTCTCGCGGCCCACCGCCTCCTCGACGGCGGAGGACGTCATGGCCTTCTGGAAGGCAGCGAGGTCGCGCACCCCCGCCGTCCTGGCGAAGCCGAGGAGCCTGTCGTCGGTGAGGTCAGGGTGACCTGAGGTGGGCGAGGCCGCGAACAGCGCGTGGTGGAACTGCCAGAACCTGCCCTGCGCGCCCGCGGCCCGCGCGGCCTGGGCCGCCCGCTGCGACTTGTCGCCGAAGATCACGAGGTCGTGCCACTCGATGCGCAGCACGCCGGCGTCGACGTACTTCTTGACCAGCTCGGGCTGGGTCTCCATGGCGAACTTCGCGCAGAAGGGGCAGGCGTAGTCGGCGTACTCGATCATCACGACCGGGGCGTCGACCTTGCCCAGGGCGAGCGGGTCGCCCGGGATGCGGCGGGCCGTGTCGGTGACCTTGCCCTGGGTGGTGGGGGTCGACGGCGTCGCTGGTCGAGAGCCGGACTGCTGCGTGGCGCCCGGCTGGGCCGGGGCCGCTGCCTGCTGGGCCGGGGGGCGCAGGAGCAGCATGCCGATGATCACGACGGCGACGACGAGCAGGACCGACAGGACGACGACCTCACGGCTGCGCGTGGCGGAGCGGCGCGGCGGGCTGGACTGGCTGGTCAAGAGGGCCTCCCGGGTGGCACAGATCCTCCACAGGATAGGCGGGGGAGGTCTGGGGGCTGCGGCGCCCCTCCTGCGGCGTCCCCGCGAGGCAGCGTGGCGTCCGTCATACCGGCCTGTCGGTCCTCGCTGCTAGCGTCCGCGATGAGACCGAGCCAGACCGACGACGCCGTCAGCCAAGGAGCGACATGCGCAGCGCCAAGGACTTCTTCGCCCCCCTCGCCGTGGGGGCGCCCGCACCCCTGCGGGAGGTGCCCGCGCGACCCTCGCGGGCGATCCACTTCTTCGACCCGAGCAACGCCAAGATGGCCGCCAAGATCCCCGCGATGGTGGGGCAGGTCGACGTCCTGCTCGGCAACCTCGAGGACGCGGTCAAGGCCGACAACAAGGAGGCCGCGCGCCAGGGCCTGGTGGACATCGGCAAGGCGACGGACTTCGGGCCGACCCAGCTGTGGACGCGCCTCAACGCCCTCGACTCGCCATGGTTCCTGGACGACATCACCACCCTCGTGGCCGAGATCGGCGACAGGCTCGACGTCGTCATGATCCCCAAGGTGCAGGGCGCCGAGGACATCCACTACGTCGACCGGCTGCTCGCCCAGCTCGAGGCCAAGGCCGGGCTGCAGCGCCCGATCCTCGTCCACGCGATCCTCGAGACCGCGCGCGGCATGGCCAACGTCGAGGAGATCTGCGGCGCCTCCCCGCGCATGCAGGGCATCTCCCTCGGCCCCGCCGACCTCGCCGCCGACCGCCGCATGAAGACGACGCGCGTCGGTGGCGGCCACCCCGGCTACCTCGTCCGGCAGGACCCGCCACGCGGCGCCGACGGCACCTCGCAGGTCGACGCCGACCGCAGCACCTACCAGCAGGACCTGTGGCACTACACGATCGCGCGCATGGTCGACGCCTGCGCGATGCACGGGATCTACGCCTACTACGGGCCGTTCGGCGACATCACCGACGTCGTCGCCTGCGAGGACCAGTTCCGCAACGCGTTCCTGCTCGGCTGCGTCGGCACCTGGACGCTGCACCCCAAGCAGATCGAGATCGCGCGGCGCGTGTTCAGCCCGTCGGTCGAGGACATCGCCCACGCCTACAAGGTCAAGGAGGCCATGGGCGACGGCACGGGCGCGGTCATGGTCGACGGCAAGATGGAGGACGACGCGTCCCTCAAGCAGTGCCTGGTCATGGTCGAGCTCGCCGAGCAGCTCGCGGCGATAGACCCCGACCTCAAGAGCGCGTACGACGAAGCCCGCGCCGCGTCCGTCGGCGGACCCGACCAGCAGGAGAAGTGAGATCCCATGGCTGACACCGTCTTCCGCCCCCGCCGGTCCGTGCTCTACATGCCCTCCTCCAACGCGCGGGCGCTGGACAAGGCCAAGACCCTGCCGTGCGACGCGCTGATCCTCGACCTGGAGGACGCCGTCGCTCCCGACGCCAAGGAGGCTGCGCGCGAGGCCGCGTGTGCCGCGGCACGCTCGGGGGAGTACGCCCGCCGCGAGCTGACCATCCGCATCAACGGCATCGGCATGCCCTGGCACGAGGATGACCTGCGCGCCGCCGCTGCTGCTGGGCCCGACGCGATCGTCGTGCCCAAGGTCGGCTCCGCCGACGAGGTCCGCACGCTCGTGGCGGCGATGGAGGACGCCGGGGCACCCGACCGCACCACGTTGTGGGCCATGGTCGAGACCCCGGGGGCCATGCTGCGCGTCGAGGAGATCGCCTCGGCGTCCGACCGGCTCAGCGTGCTCGTCATGGGCACCAACGACCTGGTCAAGGAGCTGTATGCCGAGCACGTGCCCGGACGCCAGCCGCTGCTGGCCGGTCTCGGGCTCGCGCTGCTCGGTGCACGCGCCGCGGGCAAGGCGATCCTCGACGGCGTCTACAACGACGTCAAGGACACCGAGGGCTTCCTCGCGGAGTGCGCGCAGGGTCGTCAGCTGGGCTTCGACGGCAAGACGCTCATCCACCCCGGTCAGGTCGCCGGCGCCAACGAGGCCTTCGCCCCGTCGTCGCAGGCGGTCGAGGACGCCCGCGGCATCCTGCAGGCGTGGGAGGACGGCCAAGGCTCCGGCGTCGTGACCTACAACGGCAGGATGATCGAGAACCTCCACGTCGAGTCCGCCCAGCGCGTGCTCACCATGCACGAGGCGATCACCGCCCTGGAGGCTGAGGCCTCCTAGATCCCGGCGCACCTCGGACCCCGCCGTCCCCCAACGGCCAGGCCTATGCTCGACGGGTGTCGTCCCCCGTCCTCGCGACGAAGCTGTTCGTGCCGGCGCGGCGCCCGAGGCTGGTCCCGCGCCCACGGCTGGCAGCGCGGCTGGACGGCTCTCTCGAGGGCGGTCATCGCCTGACGCTGGTGTCCGCGCCGGCGGGTTTCGGCAAGTCGAGCCTGCTCGCGGACTGGGCGGCGCAGCTGGCGCGGCGGGAGCCGCCGGTCCGGGTCGGGTGGATGAGCCTTGGCGACGAGGACGACGATCTCGCCGCCTTCCTCGCTTTGCTGGCGGCCTCGCTGGCGGGCCTGGACATCCAGGTCGACGGTTCGGCCCTGGGGCGGCACCGTGACGCGACGGCGGCGGCATCCGCCGTGATCGATGCCGTGGTCCGTGCCGACGCCCTCAGGCCGGGCGCCGTGCGGGTGCTGGTGATGGATGACGTCCACCTCGTGCGCGCCCCCGAGGTGCACCAGGCGGTCGCCTTCCTCGTGGACCACCTGCCCGCGGGGCTGCACCTGGTCCTCTCGACCCGCTCCGACCCGCCTCTCGCCCTGGCGCGGCTGCGCGCACGCGGCGAGCTCATCGAGCTGCGTGCGGCCGATCTCCGCTTCACCCGGGCCGAGGCGGAGGACTTCCTGGTCGCGGCGATGGGGCTGACCCTGGACGCCCACGACGTGGATGCCCTCGAGGGCCGGACGGAGGGCTGGATCGCCGGTCTGCAGCTGGTGTCCCTGGCCCTGGGTGGCCGGTCGGGTGGTGGCCAGGCCCACGACTTCGTCCGTGACTTCGCGGGCAGCCACCGCTTCGTCCTCGACTACCTCACCGACGAGGTGCTCGACCGTCAGCCCGCCCCGGTGCGGGAGTTCCTGCTGCGCACGGCAGTCCTGGACCGGCTGTGCGGCCCCGCGTGCGACGCACTCACGGGCCGGACCGACGGCACCGCGATGCTCGAACGGGTCTGGGCCGACAACCTGTTCCTCGTCTCCCTCGACGACGATCGCTCGTGGTACCGCTACCACCACCTGTTCGCCGACGTTCTACGCGCACGACTGAGCGCCCAGGAGCCTGACCTGGTGGCGGACCTGCACCGGCTGGCCAGCCGATGGTTCGCCGCCAACGGATACCTCGTGGAGGCCGTGGGGCAGGCGTTGGCGGGCTCGGACGACGAGCGCGCCGCCTACCTGGTCGAGGACGCCGTTCCCCTGCTGCGACGGAGCCGCCAGGACAGCCTCCTGCTCGGCTGGATCCGGGCTCTCCCACGGGCCCGCGTTCGCGTCAGCCCCGTCCTCTCTCTGGTCTGCGCGTGGTCGTTGATGCTGGAGGGCGACCTCGAGGGCGCCGACGCCCGGCTGGACGACGCTGACGCCGTCCTGGCTGCAGGACGAGCAGACGCATCCCTGGCGGCCGGGTGGGCCCCGACCGACGACCTGCGCTCGGCGCCCGCGACGGTGTCGGTGTATCGCGCTGCGCTCGCCCAGGCTCGCGGCGACCTGGTCGGGGCGGCCTATCACGCGCGCGGCGCCCTCGCCCTCGCCCTGCCCGACGACCACCTCACGCGCGGCGCTGCCACCGGCCTGCTGGCCCTGGCGGCCTGGGCCGCAGGGGAGATGGACGAGGCGCTGTCGACATACGGGCTCGCCCTCGACTGCCTGCGCAGGGCCGGCAACGTGGTGGACGTGCTGGACGGCGGGGTCGTGCTCGCCGACCTGCGGGTGGCGGCGGGTCACCCGGCCAGAGCGCGGAGGGTGTGCGAGGAGAGCTTGCGCGAGGCGCCCCTGCGGGGCGGCCCGCACGCCCGGTCCGTCTCCGACCTTCACGTGGCCCTGGCCGAGCTCGACCACCGCCGTGGTGCCCGTCCGGAGGCGCTGGATCACCTGGAGGTGGCTCGCGAGCTGCGCGAGCGGGCGTCGATCACCGAGAACCGCCACCGGTGGTTCGTGGTGATGGCGCAGGTGCTGGCCGCCGACGGCGACCACGAGACCGCGCTGTCGCAGCTCGACCAGGCGGAGGGGCTCTATCGGCGGGGTTTCTACCCCGAGCTGCGACCCATCCCTGCCATGAGAGCCCGGATCCGGATCGCCTCCGGCGACCTGTCCGGGGCCCAGGCCTGGGCGGACGAGACGGGCGTGCGGGTCACGGACGAGTGCTCCTACCTGGCGTCGTACGAGCAGCTGACGGTGGTCCGGCTCCAGCTGGCCCGGCTGCGCGCCGACCCGTCGGACAGGGCGACCGCAGACGCCGTCCTTGCCCTGCTGGACCGCTGCGAGCACACGCTTCCCGCAGGCAGCCGGGCCGAGATCCTGGTGTCAACGACGGGTGAAAACTGAGCGGATGTCGACGGCTGAAAACTGGCCCTTCTGACGCATCCGTGGGTGGTTGAGCGCGACTGAGAGTTGAGCACGCCGTTCCCTGTCTAGGTTTCTGAGCTGTTGAGGAACAGGAACCGAAGAGCGGAGAAC
>NZ_DLOE01000005.1:0-40189 GCF_002479615.1 Arsenicicoccus sp. UBA7492
CGCTCGCAGCTCACAAACGCACGCTCCTGGCGCCCCCAACCCGCACATCGTGCGCTCCCAGCTCACGAACGCTGGCCCGCGGCGGTGCTGGTCAGGCCTGGGCGGAGCGGTCGTTGGTCGTGCCCGCGAGCTCCTGGCCGGTCAGCGCGTGGATCGCCGCCATCACCTCGTCCGTGACCTGGCGGCGGGCCTTGGCCGCGGGGACGCCGACGAAGCGCCCCGCCACCTCGATGGGGGTGCCGAACTTGACGGTGACCTTGGCGATCCGGGGCCACCGGGCGCCGACGGGCTGGATGTCGGGGGTGCCGATCAGGCCGACCGGCACGATCGGGCAGCCCGCCTGCAGCGCCAGCCAGGCCGCTCCGGTCTTGCCCTTGTAGAGACGACCGTCGCGCGATCGCGTGCCCTCCGGGTAGATGCCGGTGGCACCGCCGCGGCGGAGGACCTCCAGCTGCGCCTCGAGCGACTGCTGCGCGGCGCGGGACGAGTCGCGGTCGACCGGGATCGCGCCGACGGCCTCGAACATCTCGCGACGGATCGCCCCGGCGACGCCCGTGCCCGTGAAGTACTCCGCCTTGGCGAGGAAGGCCACCTGACGCGGCGCGGCCAGCGGGATCACGAAGCTGTCGATGAAGGACAGGTGGTTGCTCGCCAGGATCACCGGCCCACGCCGGGGGACGTTGTCGATGCCGTCGATGTGCGGTCGATAGATCGCGTGGGTCACCGGCTTGAGCACCGAGTGGACGAGTCGGTAGAACATGGACCCTCGCAGTCGACGGAACGGGCGTGCGGGCCGAGCCTAGCGGTCCCGTGCGTGGGGACAGACCTGCTGGCGCGCACCGCGTCCGTATGCCGGTCCCACCGCCATGCGCGCCACCGTCAGGGGGTGCGCTCCTCGATGACCTTGCCGCCGAGGATGCTGGCGATGACCGCCGGCCCGGCGGCACCCCCGTCGACGCTCTCGTCGTCGGTGCTGACGTCCTCGTCGGAGACCCGCTTGACCTGACGACCCTGGCCCTGACGTCCCTCCTGGGCAGCGGCCCGGCGCATCGCGCGCTGGTAGGGCGACAACGACGCCTCGTCGACCGGAACCCACTCGGCGTCGACCGGCTCGTCCTCGTCGCGCGGCTCACCAGCTGCGGAAGGTCGCGCGGGCCGGTCGGAGGTCTGACCGGAGCCGCGTGAGTCTCCGGCCTGCCCTGGGCCGCGTGAATCTCCGGTCTCTCCACCGCCGGGGGCGCGTGATCCCGGTGCGGCTGCTGCTGGGGGTGATGCCGACGAGGGGCCGGTCGCCGGATCCGACTCCGCCGCCGAAGGGGAGGGCGTCGCCCAGTCAGGAGCAGGGGAACCTGCCGCCCAGCCTCCCGAGCTGTCGTCGCCGCGGGACGGCGCACCGCCCATCCCCATGGCTTCGCGCATCTCCGGGGAGGGGGCATCGTCGTGGGCCGGTGAGCCCCCTTGTGACCGACCGCCCCCGTGCGCCGGAGCTGCGGGCCCGGAGCCAGCGTGGTCCGGTGGCGCCGAAGGCTCGGCCGTCGCCGGGCGGGGCGCCTGCTGACGCGGTGCGCCGTGGCCACCACCGCCGCCGCTGGCGTGCGACGCCAGGGGCACGCCCTCGACCTGGGCGTCCACGCCGATCACGTCGATGAGCGCCTGACGCACCACCTCGGCGTGGACCTTGCTGGTCGCGAAGCGTTGGGCCACTCCGGGATTGTTGATGCCGAGCACCACGCGGCGGCCGTCGAACTCCATGATCTGGGCGTGCTCGGACAGCATCGTCCAGGTCACGCGCTTCTCCTTGAACACGGTCGCCAGCACGTCGGGCCAGGCGCGACGGAGCATGTCGGCGTCGACCCCGCCGTGAGTCTGGGGTGCGCTCTGCGGGTGTGCGGCTGCCGGCCGGGTCTCGCGCACCTGCTCCTGCTGCAGCGCCTCGCGCTCCTCGGCCGAGACGCCACCGCTGCGAGGCACGTCACCCGGGGTGGGCTGGGCGGGCGGCGGCTCGTCGCTGACCCTCGAGGCGTCGGCCGCCACCTGCTCGCGACGCTCCTCCCCCTGCTCGGCAACGGGGGACGGCGACGAGCTCACGGTCGGCGAGGGGGCCGAGCTCGACGACGGGGACGACGGTGCAGGCACAGCAGGCGCCTGCGGCTGGGAATGGGGCTGCCCCTGCGCCTGGGACGAGGACTGGGCTCGTGACGGGGGGGCTGCAGCCGCGGCTGCCGGAGCGGAGGAGTCGGCGGGACGCCGGGCGGCGGCGCGTGCGGCCTCGGCACCGCTCAGACCCCCTTGGCGCGAGTCCGAGACCCCACGCGAGTCCGAGACCCCACGCGGGTCGGCACCCGGCTCGGCGGACGCGACGTGACCGCCACCGAGGTCCATGCGCCGCTCGAGGCGGTCGATGCGCGCGGCATACCCCTGCTCGCCGGCGGCGCCGGGCAGCAGCAGCCGGGCGCAGATGAGCTCGAGCTGCAGGCGCGGCGAGGTGGCGCCGGTCATCTCCGTGAGTCCGGTGTTGACGACGTCGGCGGCCCGGGAGAGGGCCCCGGCGCCGAAGCCGGCCGCCTGCGAGCGCATCCGCTCGAGCTGGTCCTCGGGCACGCCGCGCAGCACTGCGGCCGCGCCCTGGTCGGTGGCGAGGACGATGATCAGGTCGCGCAGCCGCTCGAGCAGGTCCTCGAGGAAGCGGCGCGGGTCCTGGCCCGACTCGATGACCTTGTCGATCTGACGGAACACGGCGGCCCCATCTGCGGCGGCGAGCGCGTCGACGGTGGCGTCGAGCAGCTCGACCTCGGTGAAGCCGAGCAGCGCCGCGGCCCGGTCGTAGGTCAGCCCCTCGTCGCCGGCGCCCGCCATGAGCTGGTCGAGCACGGAGAGGGAGTCACGGACCGAGCCGCCACCCGCGCGCACGACGAAGGACAGCACGCCCTGCGCCACCTGCACGCCCTCGGCGTCGCACAGCTCCTGCAGGTAGTCGGTCAGCCGGGCGGGCGGCACCAGCCTGAACGGGTAGTGGTGGGTGCGCGAGCGGATGGTGCCGATCACCTTGTCCGGCTCGGTGGTCGCGAAGACGAACTTCACGTGCTCGGGCGGCTCCTCGACGATCTTGAGCAGCGCGTTGAAGCCCTGCGGCGTCACCATGTGCGCCTCGTCGATGATGTAGACCTTGTAGCGCGAGCGCGCCGGGCCGTACGACGCCTTCTCCCGCAGGTCACGGGCGTCGTCGACACCACCGTGGCTCGCCGCGTCGATCTCGATCACGTCGACCGATCCCGCGCCACCGCGCGCCAGGGCCACGCACGACTCGCACGTGCCGCAGGGGGTGTCGGTCGGTCCCTGCTCGCAGTTGAGGCAGCGCGCGAGGATGCGGGCGGAGGTCGTCTTGCCGCAGCCGCGCGGACCGCTGAACAGGTAGGCATGGCTGGCCCGGCCCGATCGCAGGGCCTGCATCAGGGGCTCGGTCACGTGCTCCTGCCCGATGACGTCGGCGAACGTCTCGGGGCGGTAGCGGCGGTAGAGGGCTGTGCTCACGAGAACGACCCTAGTGGTCGCCTCTGACAAGGGGTATGCCGTCGCGCCGGCCTGCGGTGGCCGTGGCGGCATACGCGCTGGTCCACCGGCAGGAGGGGGGCATGAGAAGACCCCCCGCGCACCTGGAAGAGCTCTCTTGCCCTTGCTGCATTCCTGCCCTGGGGGAGTTGGGAGAGGTACCACCACGCGGGGGGCCGGTCCTCATGCTAGTGCAGCCCCCACCCCATCAGCCAATCCCGCCGGGCAGCCCGTTCGCCGCCCCGCGGACCGCCCGAGGGGTCTGTCGGACCCCTGACGTAGCCTGCAGCGCATGACGGAGGAGACCAGGTCCAGCAACGCGATGCGGCGTTCGCTCGCCCGAGCGCGGGAAGGCAAGGCGCTCGACGCCGCCGAGGCCGAGGTGCTGCTCGGGGCGCGAGGGACGGACCTCGAGGCGCTGTGCTCGGTGGCCGGACGGGTCCGCGACGCCGCGATGGTCCAGGCGGGGCGACCCGGCACGGTCACCTACTCCCGCAAGGTCTTCGTCCCGCTGACGCGCCTGTGCCGCGACCGCTGCCACTACTGCACGTTCGCGACCACGCCAGGACGCGTCGAGGCTCCCTACCTGTCGCTCGACGAGGTGGTCGAGATCGCCCGCGAGGGCGCGGCGCAGGGCTGCAAGGAGGCCCTGTTCACCCTCGGCGACCGCCCCGAGGACCGGTGGCCGGCGGCACGAGAGTGGTTGGACAGCAAGGGGTATGACGACACCCTGGCGTATGTCCGCGCCGCCGCGATCCGGGTGCTGGAGGAGACCGGGCTGCTCCCCCACCTCAACCCCGGCGTCATGAGCTGGTCCGACCTGCAGCGCCTCAAGCCGGTCGCACCCTCGATGGGGATGATGCTCGAGTCCACCTCGACGCGGCTGACCGAGCCGGGCGGACCCCACTTCGGCTCGCCCGACAAGGACCCGGCCGTGCGCCTGCGCGTGGTCGAGGACGCGGGCCGGGTCGGCGTGCCCTTCACGACGGGGATCCTCGTCGGCATCGGCGAGACGCCGGCCGACCGCGTGGAGTCGATCCTCGCGATCAGGCGCCTCGCCCGGGAGTACCACCACGTGCAGGAGGTGATCGTCCAGAACTTCCGCGCCAAGGACGACACCGCCATGCGGGCCTCCGAGGACGTCGGGCTCGAGGAGTACCTCGCGACGATCGCGGTGACCCGCGTCCTGCTCGGCCCGGGCACGAGCGTGCAGGCGCCGCCCAACCTCAGCGACATCGAGGACTGCGGGCGCCTGCTGGCCGCGGGGGTCGACGACTGGGGCGGGGTCTCGCCCGTCACGCCCGACCACGTCAACCCCGAGCGTCCCTGGCCCGAGATCGAGCTGTTGCGGACGGTCACGGAGGCCGCCGGGCTCGAGCTGCGCGAGCGCCTGACGGCTCACCCGCGCTTCGTGCAGGGCGCGCTCGGGCGGGACGAGGCGTGGATCGATCCGCGGCTGCACCCGCACGTCGCCGCCCTGGCCGACCCGGCGACGGGGCTGGCGCGCGAGGGCGTGCGGCCGGAGGGCCGGACCTGGCAGGAGCCGGACGGCGGGGCCGAGAGCGGCGGCCTGACGCAGAGCCGGGGTCGCGTCGACCTGCACGCCTCCATCGACACGACCGGCCGGTCCGAGGACCGGAGGAGCGACTTCGACGAGGTCTACGGCGACTGGGCGGCCGTCGCCGAGCGGGCGACCACGAGCGCGGCAGTCGCGGCACACGGGAGCGGCGTCTCGACCCCGTCCGACGCCCGGCAGGCGCTGGCACGCGCCGAGGCGGACCCGGCGGGGCTGTCCGACGAGGACTACCTCGCGCTGCTCACGAGCGAGGGCGACGACCTCGAGCAGGTGACCCGGCTCGCCGACGACCTGCGGCGCGAGACGGTCGGCGACGAGGTCACCTACGTCCTCAACCGCAACATCAACTTCACCAACGTCTGCTACGTCGGGTGCCGGTTCTGCGCGTTCGCCCAGCGCAAGACCGACGCCGACGCGTTCACGCTGTCCCTGGACGAGATCGCCTCTCGCGCCACGGAGGCCGTGACGCTCGGCGCCACCGAGGTGTGCCTGCAGGGCGGGATCAGCCCCGACCTCCGGCCCGGGGACTACGCGCGGATCGTGCGGGCGATCAAGGACGTCCAGCCCCAGCTGCACGTGCACGCCTTCTCCCCCATGGAGATCGCCACCGCCTCCGCCAAGGCCGGCGTCTCCCCGCGCGCGTGGCTCGAGGAGCTCCGCGAGGCCGGGCTGGACTCGATCCCCGGGACGGCCGCCGAGATCCTCGACGACGAGGTCCGCTGGGTGCTGACCAAGGGCAAGCTGCCCACCGCGCAGTGGATCGAGATCGTCGAGACCGCCCACACGCTGGGGATCCCCAGCTCCTCGACCATGATGTACGGCCACGTCGACCACCCCCGACACTGGGTCGGCCACCTGCGCACGCTCGCCGGGATCCAGGACCGCACAGGGGGATTCACGGAGTTCGTGCCACTGCCGTTCGTGCACACCAACGCACCGGTCTATCTCGCCGGGGTCGCCCGTCCCGGGCCGACGCTGCGGGACAACCGCGCCGTGCACGCGGTGGCCCGCATCCTGCTGCACGGCCGCATCCGCCACGTACAGACGTCCTGGGTCAAGCTCGGCGTCGACGGCGCCCGGCTGATGCTGCGCGGCGGCGCCGACGACCTCGGCGGCACGCTGATGGAGGAGACGATCAGCCGCATGGCGGGCTCGGAGCACGGGTCGGCCAAGACCGTCGAGGAGCTGCGCGAGATCACCGACGGCATTGGGCGGCCGCTGCGTCAGCGCTCGACCACGTATGCCGAGCTGGTCACCCCCGCCTGACCCCTCCTGTCCGCGAGGCGCCGGGCCGAGGCACCAGGCCAGCGGCGGCGCCGGCAGCGGGCTTGTCGGCATACGGCAGGAGCAGACTGCCCGGACATGTGCAGAGGCCCCGCACCGAACGACGTCGGTGCGGGGCCCCTGCTGTGGCGGAGGATGGGGGATTTGAACCCCCGAGGGTTTTATCCCAACACGATTTCCAATCGTGCGCACTAGGCCACTATGCGAATCCTCCGCCGAGCAATGTACCGGATGGGGAGGCCCGGCTCACAATCGAGCGTCACCGCCCCGTCGCCGGAGGTTCACCCGCCTCAGTTGCTGCAGGTCTGCGTCCCGGCCGGGACCGCGATCCCGTCGAAGGCCGCGGCGACCGACGAGCACTGCGCGGAGCCCTTGCCGTAGATCGCCTTGGCCTGGCGGATCGCACCCTCGCGGGCGTCGGCGTAGCCGGAGCGGGAGGTCAGCTCGTTGGTGAGGGTGGCGTACCAGACCTTGGCAGCGACGTCGCGGCCCGCGCCGACGACGGCCTTGCTGTTGCAGGTGGGGCTGTTGTAGCTGACGCCGCCGACCGACTTGGCGCCAGAGCCCTCCGAGGCGAGGTAGAACCAGTGGTTGAGCGGGCCCGACGAGTAGTGGACGTTGAGCCGGCCGACCTTGGAGGAGTAGCAGTCAGGGCTGCGACCGTCCTTGCTCGGCTTGTCCATGTAGCGGAAGGGCGCGCTGCCCAGCTCCTCGCCGATCAGGTAGTCGCCGGCGTCGACCGGGCTGGCGGCGTAGAACTCGACCATGGTGCCGAAGATGTCCGAGGTCGCCTCGTTGAGGCCGCCGGACTCCGCGCGGTAGGCCAGGCCGGCGGTGTTCTCGGTCACGCCGTGGGTCATCTCGTGGCCGGACACGTCCAGCGAGGTGAGCGGGTTGGCGTTGCCCGCACCGTCGCCATAAGTCATCTGCGTGCCGTCCCAGAAGGCGTTGTCGTAGGCGTTGCCGTAGTGGACCCGCGAGGGCGCCCCCTTGCCGGTGTCCCAGATGCCCTTGCGGCCGAAGGTCGTGAAGAAGTAGTCGTAGGTCTTCTGCGCGCCGAACTGGGCGTCGACCCCGACCGACGCGCGGTCGGACATCGTCCCGTTGCCCCAGACGTCGTCGGCGTCGGTGAGGACCGTGCCCGCGCCGGTGGTGGTGCCCTTGAGGTCGGCGGTCCGGTGCCCGAGGGCGTCGACCATCTGGAAGCTCGGCGCCGATCCGCTGGTGCCGACGGTGACGTTGCCGACGTGGATGCCGTTGCCCGTGCCGGGGGTGACGGTGTCCCAGCTCTCCAGCACCGCACCGGTCTTGGCGTCGACGGCGACGTGCAGCGCGGTGGGGGTCTGGTCGGTGCGGATGCCCTTGACGACGACCTCGTGGGCCAGGCGCGGGCCGGCGTCGCCGTTGTGGATCACGAGCTCGCTGCTGACCGTGGGGGTGCCGGCCAGGCCGGTCGCGGTGGCGCGAGCCGTGGCCTGGGCGGCGGCGGCGCTGACCTTGGGCGTCTTGTCAGAGAGGGCAACCGCACGACCGCGCCCCCAGGCGGTGCGCTGCACGGCGCCCTTGGCGTCGGAGTGGACGACGATGTCGCCGCCGACGACGCGCAGTCCGTCGACGCGACGGTCGTAGCGCGTGTGGGTCACGCCGTCGGGGGTGCGGCCGACGGTGCGCTGGATGAGCTGCTCTCCGGAGCCGAGGCCGAGCGCCCGCGCGGTGGCCCCGGCGGCGTCGGAGGGGGCGGCGGGGGCGGCCGACGACGTCGCGGGGGCGAGGATGGCGGCGAGCGCCAGGGCCAGCGGGGCGGTCAGGGCAGCAGCGGTGCGTGCGCGAGACATGGATCCTCCAGGGGGTCGTCGATGGATCTCCGCGGGGGCGGAGCGGGGGCCATCGACCCGTCGAGCAACGGGTGCGGGGAATCTACGTCCCGCAATCGTTCCTGGGAAGACCCTGACCAGCATGAGACCCGATCGATCACAGATGCGCAGGTCAGAGGGCTACCCGCCGGTATGCCGATCCGCCCGACCTCACGGAGCGTCACCATCTGGCGGCGACCGGGCCGCCATACGACCGGCGAAGGTCAGCCCGGTCAGGCACATCCGCAAGGGTCCGGCACATCGACCTGGGTCCGGCACGTCGACCTGCGGTGCCGACCCGGGCTGATGTTCCTACCTCAGGTAGGCACATCGACCTCGCGTGCTAGCTCAGGCGGATGTGACTACCTGAGGTAGGTCAGCGGCGGCGGCGGGCGGTGCCGAACAGCGAGCGCGTGATCTCGCGGCCGATCTGCGTGCCGGCGGACCGCAGCATCGACCGGAACGCCGAGGACTGCACGACCTGCTCGACGAGGCCGGGGTCGTCCTTCTCCGGCTTCTGGGGCTGCTCCGCCGGGGCAGGAGCGGGCGCGGGAGCCGGCGACGGGGCCGGCGCGGACGCCTGCTGGGCCGCCGTCAGCTTCTCGTACGCCGACTCGCGGTCCTGCGCCGCGGCGTAGCGCGCCGTCAGCGGCGACGCCGCCACCAGCCGGTCCAGCTCGGCGTCCGGGGTGGGGGCCATCAGCGACTGCGGCGCACGCATCCGGGTCCAGGCCACGGGCGTCGGCGCGCCGGTCTCGGACAGCACGGTGACGACGGCCTCGCCGGTGCCGAGCTGGGTCAGCAGCGCCTGCAGGTCGTAGCCCGAGCGCGGGTAGGTGGAGACCGCCGCCTTGAGCGCCTTGGCGTCGTCCGGGGTGAAGGCGCGCAGCGCGTGCTGCACGCGGTTGCCGAGCTGGCCGAGCACGCCGGCGGGGACGTCCTTGGGCGACTGGGTCACGAAGAAGACGCCGACGCCCTTGGACCGGATCAGCCGGACGGTCTGCTCGATCGCGTCGAGGAAGGCGTCCGACGCGTCGTCGAAGAGCAGGTGCGCCTCGTCGAAGAAGAACACGAGCTTGGGCTTGTCGACGTCGCCGACCTCGGGCAGGTCGTGGAACAGGTCGGCGAGCAGCCACATGAGGAAGGTCGAGAACAGCGCGGGGCGGTCCTGGACGGCGGGCAGCTCGAGGCAGGAGATGACGCCCCGACCGTCGGCCCCGACCTGCAGCAGGTCGGCGGTGTCGAACTCCGGCATCCCGAAGAACGCTGCGGCGCCTTGGTTCTCGAAGGTCACGAGCTCGCGCAGGATGACGCCGGCGGTCGCCTTGGACAGCCCGCCGATGGTCTTGAGCTCGGCCTTGCCCTCGTCGCTGGTGAGGTGCGTGATGACCTCGCGCAGGTCCTTGAGGTCGTCGAGCAGCAGGCCCTTGGTGTCGGCGTAGTGGAAGATCAGCCCGAGGCTGGACTCCTGGGTGTCGTTGAGCCCCAGCACCTTCGACAGCAGGGTGGGACCGAAGCTCGTGATCGTCGAGCGGATCGGGGCGCCCTTGCCGAGCCCGCCGAGCGTGAGCAGCTGAGTGGGGAAGCCCGTGGCCTCCCAGGTCTGACCGACGTCCGCGGCCCGCGAGGCGAGCCTGTCGTTGCTGACGCCGGGGGACGCGAGCCCCGACAGGTCACCCTTGATGTCGGCGAGGAAGACCGGCACTCCCCCGGTCGACAGCTGCTCGGCCATCAGCTGCAGCGTCTTGGTCTTGCCGGTGCCGGTGGCGCCCGCGACCAGACCGTGACGGTTCATCACGGCGAGCGGGATGCGCACGGGCACGTCCGGGTGGGCGGTGCCGTCGACGACGGCCGCGCCGAAGTCCAGGGCGGGGCCCTCGAAGGCATAGCCGGAACGGATCTGGTCGAGCTGCGAGGTCGAGTCGGTCACGCGTCCGACGATAGCGGTGGCTGGGTCGCCTGGCCCTGATCCGCGCGGCAGCCGTGGTGCACGCCTGGTGCGCCGACCAGCGCCCACCGACCAGCGTGCGGCAACCCCCGTGCACCGCGGACGGACACCTAGACTACGGAGCGTGATCTTCAAGGCCATCGGTGAGGCCCGCCCTTACCCCGAGCACGCCAAGGTGACGACCCGCGACTGGGCCGGCGTGGCGCCGAGCCTGGTCCGCCTGGACCAGCTGGTCACGACGCGCTCCACCCTCGACCTGCACCAGCTGCTGTCCGAGGACTCCACGTTCTACGGCGACCTGTTCGCGCACGTCGTCAAGTGGCAGGACACGCTCTATCTCGAGGACGGGCTGCACCGGGCTCTGCGCGCCGCCCTCCAGCAGCGCCCGCACCTGCACGCGCGGGTCCTCAACCTCGACGCCCCCGGTGCTCCGGTCGGCGAGCCGCTGCGCGAGCTCTAGCCTGGAGGGCGTGACCCACAGCTTCGAGCCCGCCCCCGAGAACCCCTTCGAGCACCCGTCGTGGTCGGTGAACGCCACGATCTACCAGATCAACACGAGACACTTCACGCCCGAGGGCACCCTGCGGGCCGCCATGGCGCACCTGCCCCGGCTCGCCGAGCTGGGCGTCGGGATCCTGTGGTTGATGCCGGTCCACGAGATCGGCGAGGTCAACCGCAAGGGTGGGCTCGGCTCCCCCTACGCGGTGCGCGACTACTACTCCGTGAGCGCCGAGCTGGGCACGGTCGAGGACCTCAAGGACTTCGTCGCCGCGGCGCACGACCTCGGCCTCAAGGTCATCCTGGACTGGGTCGCCAACCACACCGCCTGGGACAACGTGCTCGTCGAGCAGCACCCCGAGTGGTACGCCCGGGACTGGAAGGGCGACTTCCGCCCCACCCCGTGGTGGGACTGGGACGACATCATCGACCTGGACTACTCCCACGCCGAGCTGCGCGAGTGGATGACCGAGGCCATGGCCTGGTGGGTGCGCGAGGTCGACGTCGACGGCTACCGCTGCGACGTCGCCGGGATGGTGCCGACGGACTTCTGGGAGACGGTCCGCGCGGTGCTCGACGAGATCAAGCCCGTCTTCCTGCTCGCCGAGTGGGAGGCGCGCGACCTGCACCACCGCGCCTTCGACATGACCTACGGCTGGAGCTGGAACGACGCGCTGCACAAGATCGCCCACGGCAAGGCCGACCTGGAGGCGCTGCGCGTCTACTACGCGTGGGACGCCAAGGCCTACCAGCGCGACTCCATCCGCATGCTGTTCGTCTCCAACCACGACAAGAACGCCTGGGAGGGAACGGAGTACGAGCAGTTCGGCGACGCCCTCGAGGCCGCGATCGTGCTCTCGGTGGCCGGCAAGGGGATGCCCCTGATCCACAACGGCCAGGAGGCGGGCATGGACAAGCGGCTGTCCTTCTTCGACAAGGACGAGATCGTCTGGGCAGAGCACCCGATGCGCGACCTCTACGCCCGGCTGATCCGGCTGCGGCGCGACACCCGCGCGCTCTGGAGCGGCAAGCACGGCGCCCCGATGGTGCCGGTGCCCACGACGGCGGACGACCGGGTGCTGGCGTTCGTGCGCCAGGACGACGACACCAAGGTCTTCGCGGCCTTCAACCTGTCCCCCGAGCCGGTCTCGGTGGCCTTCCGCGAGTCCCCCGCGCCGGGCCGCTACCGCGACTTCTTCGGGTCCGACGGGTCTGACGGGTCCGACGAGCAGACCGTCGAGATCGTGGAGGGTGAGCCCGTGGAGCTGGGTCCCTGGGACTACCGCCTGCTCCTCGGCTGACGGTTGACGGCCGTATGACGAGCGCCCGGCGTCATACGGCCCTCAGCGGGCCGCGCGAGGCCGGTAGGTGACCGTCGTCGACGACGAGGTGGCCGCCGACGTCCCCAGGAAGCGGACGGTCACGGAGGTCGTGCTGCGCACGGTGAAGCTCGTCGGCACCCGACCGGCGGCGTCGGTGCGACGGTCCGAGCACTGCAGCCGGCCGCGCAGGTGCGACATCGCCCAGCAGGTGCGGACGGGCGCGTTGGCGAGGACGGAGCCGTTGACCGTGCGGGCGGTCACCGTGCCGGTGGCCATGGTGCCGACGACCGGGGCCCACGAGCGCACGCCCGACCAGCTGAGTGCCGCGGGGCAGGCCTTGACCGCGCAGAGCGCCTTGTTGGGGTCGAGGAGGCCGGCGCCGTACGTGTTGTCTCGGCCCCGCGTGCCGAGATCGGCCGCGGTGCGGCTCAGCAGCGCCTGCACCTGCGAGGTGGTCAGCGTGGGCCGAGCCGCCTTGAGACCGGCGACCGCGGCCGACACGGCGGGCGCGGCCATGGAGGTGCCGCTCATCCGGACGTAGCCCGAGCGGACCATGGCCCGGGGATAGGTCGAGACGATGCGGTCGCCGGGGGCCGCGATGTCGACGTAGGACCCGGTGCTGGAGTACGGCGCCGCTCGTCGGGCGCTGGTGGTGGCAGCCACGCCGATGACGTTGGCGTACGCCGCCGGGTAGGTCACCGGGTTGCCCTGGGCCCGCTCGTTGCCGGCGGCCGCGACGACCACTGCCCCCTTGGCGTTGGCGTACTGGACGGCCTTGTCCACCGCGGCGTCGCGGGTGCCGCCGAGGGACAGGTTGATGACCTTGGCGCCGCGGTTGGCGGCGTGGATGATGCCGCGGGCGATGTCGGACGACCACCCCTCACCGTTGGCGTCGAGCACCCTGATCGGCATGATGCGCGTGCCGGGCGCGAGACCCGCGATGCCCAGACGGTTGTGCGCGACGGCCGCGATGATGCCGGCGACGTGCGTGCCGTGCCCGTCGAGGTCGACAGCGCCGGCGCCCCGGGTCCCGCCCGCCGAGGGCTCGAGGAACTGCGCGCCCGGCACGAGCACCCCGCGCAGGTCGGGGTGGCTGCCGTCCACCCCTGTGTCGACGACGGCGACCGTGACGCCGGTGGTGCTCACCCGTGCGTGGAAGGTCTCGCCGCCGAGGGCGCTGAGGCTCCACTGCTGGGGGCGCAGCGGATCGTTGTATGCCGTCGCGCGCACCCTCGTGTCCACGGTGACGGCCACGGCGCCGGGCGTGTCCTGGGCGCGGTCGACGGCGCCGACGGCCTGGGCTGCCGGGACGGTCGCCGTGCTGATGACGGGCTGGCCGGAGACGACCCGGGTCGTGACGACGCGGATCCGCGAGGCGCCGGTGGCGAGCGCCGGGGCGGCCACGGCGCCGGGGGCGCTGGTGACCGAGGTGGTGCGGGCCGCCCACCCCTGCGGTCGACCCTCCGCCGGAGCCAGGGCCGGACCCGGAGCGGGAGCCGGACCCGGAGCGAACGGTCGGGCCCAGGTCGCGTGCGCGGACGCCCCAGCGGCGACGGCGGGGGCGACGCCCGAGGCATGGGCGGCGACGGGGCTGCCGACCGCCGGCGCGAGGGCGGCGAGGGCGGCGATCACGACGCCGGCGCGAGCACGGGTCTGCATGGTGGAGGGGTCCTTCGACGAGGGCACGGGAGCAGGGTTCGCACCACGCGGTCACAGAACGTTACGTCGCCTGACCATGCGTCACACCGTGGATGGTATCAGCGTGACGCGTTCGACGCCGAAGCCCACCCGTTCGGCGCAACCCGTCAGGCGGGCCCGCCCGCCCAGGGGAAGCGAGGGTCCCGCCGCTCGGTGAACGCCAGCACACCCTCCGCCAGCTCGCCGGACGCGATCGTCTCGCGGTAGCGCGCCTGCGCCGCGGGCTCCGGGTCCTCGCCGTCGAGCAGCAGCCGCACCGTCTCCTTGACCGCCGCGATCGTGAGCTGCGAGCGGCTGCACAGCTCGTCGGTCAGCCCCGCGACCGCGTCGTCCAGCTCGCCCGGCCCGGTCAGCACGTCGACCAGGCCCACCCGGTGCGCCTCGAGCGCGTCGATCAGGCCGGCGGTCAGGAGCAGCCGCCGGGTCGTCGCCGGTCCGACCAGGTCCAGCAGGGTCCGTATGCCGGTCGGCGCGTAGGCCACCCCCAGCCGGGCGGGCGTCACCCCGAACCGCGCACCCTCCTCGGCCACCCGCAGGTCGCACGACGCGGCCAGTTCCAGCCCGCCCCCGATGCAGCTGCCCCGCACGGCGGCCACCGTCGGCTTGCGGCAGTCCAGCAGGGCCCGCTGAGCGGCGAGGTCCGCCTCGCGGACCGGCACCATCGGATCGGCCGGGTCAGGGCCCGACAGGAGGTCGCCGATGTCGGCACCGGCACAGAAGTGGTCCCCGGCTCCCACGACCACCACGACCCGGACCGCCGGGTCCTCGACCAGGTCCCCCAGGACGTGCGGAAACCGTTGCCACATCTCGAGGCTCATCGCGTTTCGCTTGGCGGGACGGTCCAGGACGAGGCGGGCGACCCCGCCGTCGACATACGTGCTGAGCCCCTCGACGGTCGTCATGGCACCACCCCACCACAGGACCGGCCCGAGGGACGCACCTCCCCCGCCGGTCAACTACCCTGGAGCGATGCCGTCACGCAGGTCCTTCCTTCGCCTGACGGCCTTCGGGATCCTCGTGATCGCCCTCGTCACCCTCCTCACCCCGCTGCTGCGCCCGCGCACCGAGCCCGTGGCGCAGCCCGGCCCCCTCGTGGTCGTCTCGATGCCCACCCTGCGCTGGGCCGACGTCGACGAGCGCCGCACCCCCACCCTGGACCGGCTCGCCGACGACGCCGCCATCGGCAACCTCGCCACCCACGCCGTGGCCGGGCACAGCTGCTCCGGGTCGGTCTGGGCCACCCTGTCGTCCGGGTTCCGCGTCTCCCTCGACGACGGCACGCCCGAGGCACCGGCAAGCGGTCCCGTCGTGCCCTGCCCACCGATCCCCCGCCCGGTCCCGACCGGCGGCCTCGGCGAGCTGGGCGGCCCGGCGCGCTTCCCGGACTTCCCGCGCTGGCGGGCCGAGCTGCTGGCCCAGCCCGTGCCCGCCGAGCTCGGCCTCCTCGGCACGCAGCTGCTCGAGCGGCGCCAGTGCATCGCCGCGGCCGGGGCTGGAGCGGCGGTCGGGGCGGTGCGCAAGGACGGCACCGTGGCGTCGTACGAGCCCGACCCCCGGCGCGCCGACCTGCGGCGCTGCCCCATCACCTTCGTGTCCTTCGACGGCGTCGACGACGCCGGGCTGGCGCGGATCATCGACCGGCTGCCGCGCGAGGCGACCCTGGTCGTCACGGGGCACGCCGACGACCAGGCGCCCGAGTCGTTGCGCGCGGTCCTGATGAGGGGCCCCGGCATCCCCGAGGGGCGGCTGACGTCGGCCTCGTCGCGCCAGCCCGGGCTGATCCGCACCACCGACCTCACCGCCCTGGTGACCTCGCGCGTCTCGGCGCTGCCCGGCACGAGCTACGAGGGTCGCATCCCCGTGGTGCTGCCCGGGGCGAGCGGCGACGACGTGCGCGCCGAGCTGGCCGGCACCGCCCGGGCCCTGGACGTGCAGCACCACCTCGTGCGGCCGTTCTTCACGACCTACGTCCTCGTCTCGCTCGTCACCATCGGCGTCATCCTGCTCGTGCTGCAGCGGGACCGCAGCCGGGGCCAGACGATCCGTCGGTCCTCGGCCGGGCGGGCCCTGCGCATCGCCTCCGCCGCGGTGGCCGCCGTCCCCGTCTCGACCATCCTCGCCGGACTGGTGCCGTGGTGGCGGTGGGACCACCCGACGCTGGGCCTGGTGATCTCGGTCCTGGGGTGGGCGGCGGTGCTCGCCACGGTCGCGCTGCGGGGACCCTGGCGGAGCCGGCGAGCCGGACCCGCAGGATTCCTCGCGGCGACGACGGCTCTCGTCCTCGCCGTCGACCTCGTGCTCGGCGGTCACCTGCAGCTGATGACCATGATGGGGTTGCAGCCCGTCTACGGCGGGCGCCTGCACGGGCTCGGCAACGTCGGGTTCGCCCTCACGGCCAGCGGAGCCCTGCTCGCCGCCTCCCTGCTCACGGGGCGCCTGTCCCGCCGCGACCCCAGCCGGGCGGCCCGGGTGATCGCGGCCATGGGCATCGTCACGGTCGCGGTCGACGGGCACTACGCCCTCGGGGACGAGGCCGGCGGGTCCCTGGCGCTGGTCTGGGGCTTCGGCTACCTCGCCCTCAAGGCCTCGGGGCGACGCACGACCTGGCGGGGCGTGGCCCTGATCGCGGCCCTCAGCGCCTTCACCGCGCTGGTCATGGCGACCCTCGACATGCTGCGACCGCGCTACGAGCGCAGCCACATCGGTGACTTCCTCGCCACCCTGATCGAGACCGGCGACCTCACCTCGGTCGTGCGCAGCACCTTCGTCAACAACTGGTCCATGCTCACCTCGCAGTGGGTCAACCTCGGCGTGCCCGTCCTGCTCCTCCTCGCCGCCTGGGCCGCCCGCCGCCCGCTCTCCTCGCTCGGGCGCCCCCTCACCCGTCTCGAGCGCCAGATCCCCCTGCTGCGCATCGGCTTCACCGCCATCGTGCTCTGCTGGATCGTCGGCTTCCTCACCAACGACTCCGGCACCTCGATCCCGCCCGCCGGCTCGATCCTGATCGTGCCGCTGGTCGTGCTGATGACCGCCTGCGCGCCCCAGCCCCCGGCCGACCACGCGCCTGGCCACGCCCCGGATCGCGCGGCGGACGCAGCAGCCTCCTGAGGGGAGCCACCGCCCCCGCTCACCCTGGGTCTTCTGCCAGGCGGAAGGGCTCTGGCCCCCGCGTCGTGGCCTCTGTCACTGTGGGGCTCCCTGCCAGGAATCCTGGCAACTAGACGGAGGTCCCCCAACGTGTCAGAGTCGACTCGCTTTGATGAGGATCCGCGCCAGATCCTCGCCAAGGGCCGGATGGGCGGGCGGCAGTACCTCGCCGTCGCCATCGCGACCACCCTCAACGCCCTCGACGGCTTCGACGTCCTGTCCATCAGCTTCGCCTCGCCCGGCATCGCCAAGGAGTGGGGCGTCAGCCGGGCCGCGCTCGGCCTGGTCCTGTCGATGGAGCTCATCGGCATGGCGGTCGGCTCGATCATCCTCGGCAACATCGCCGACCGGATCGGTCGCCGCAAGACGCTGATGGTCTCGCTCGTCATCATGGGCCTCGGGATGTATCTCGCGACGCATGCCACCGGCGTCGTGGTCCTCTCGGCATACCGGCTGCTCACCGGCCTCGGCATCGGGGGCATGCTCGCGGTGACCAACGCCGTCGTCGCCGAGTTCTCCAACGCCAAGCTCAAGAGCATGTTCGTCGCGATCATGTCCGCGGGATACCCGGTCGGCGCCATCGTCGGAGGCTCGATCGCCTCCGGCCTGCTCGCCTCCACGGGCGACTGGCGCTCGGTCTTCTACTTCGGAGTCGTCATGTCCGTCGTGATGCTCCCGGTCGTGTACTTCGTCCTGCCGGAGTCGGTCGGCTACCTCGTCCAGAAGCGTCCGCACGGCGCGCTGGAGCGGATCAACGACACGATGACCAAGCTCGGTCACCGCACCGTCGCGAGCCTGCCCCCGATGACCGCCGACGAGCCGCGCACCTCGGTCAAGCAGCTCTTCTCCGGCGGCCTCGGCCGGATCACGATCCTGCTGACCGCGGCCTACTTCGCCCACATCATGACCTTCTACTTCATCCTCAAGTGGGTCCCCAAGATCGTCGTCGACATGGGCTTCTCGCCCGCGTCCGCCGGTGGCGTCCTGGTGTGGGCCAACGTCGGTGGCCTCATCGGCGCCCTGACGCTCAGCTTCCTGTCGGTCCGGCTCTCGACCCGCCTGCTGGTCATCGGCGCCATGCTGGCGTCCACCGCGGCCGTCATCTTCTTCGGCCACGGCGCCGACGGTCTCGCCGGGCTGTCCTTCCTCGCGGCCATCGGTGGCTTCTTCACCAACGGCGCCGTCTCCGGGCTCTACGCCCTCGTCGCGCACTCGTTCCCGTCGGCGGTCCGCGCCGGCGGCACTGGCTTCGTGATCGGTGTCGGCCGCGCCGGCGCCGCGCTGGGTCCCGTCCTCGCCGGCCTGCTCTTCCAGAGCGGCATGGGCCTGCAGGGCGTGGCCATCGCCATGGCCATGGGCTCGATCATCGGCGCGGTCTGCCTGCTGGGCCTGCGCACCACCCGGGAGTCCGCCCTCTGATGCTGCGGCCCTGAGGGACCGGCCGCAGGACCGGCCCTCGGCGTTCGGCCCTGTGGCTGGGCGGCAGCACCGACAACGCACAAGACTGATGACCGGCCGGCACCACCGGCCAGGAGACGAAGGAGTCCCGCATGTCCGTCACCGAGCACACGTCTGTCGCCCAGCCCGCCGGCAACCCGGGCCCGGCCACCGCCAAGATCCTGTCCTTCCCCCTCAACACCTGGTACGTCGCCGCGTGGGACCACGAGGTCACCAACAAGGCACCGCTGTCGCGCCGCGTCTGCGACAAGCCCCTCGCGCTCTGGCGGACCACGGACGGCCGCGTGGTGGTGCTGGCCGACGCGTGCTGGCACCGCCTCGCCCCGCTCAGCCACGGCGCCGTGGTCGGGGACGAGATCCAGTGCCCCTACCACGGGATGCGCTACGACGCGGCGGGCCGCTGCACCCACATGCCGGCGCAGCGGACGATCAACCCGAGCGCCGCGGTCCCGTCATACCCCGCCGTGGAGCGCTATCGCTTCATCTGGGTCTGGCTCGGCGACCCGGACCTGGCCGACCCGGACACCATCCCCGACATGCACCAGATGACCTCCCCGGAGTGGGCGGGCGACGGCGAGACGATCCACGCCGACTGCAACTACCAGCTCGTCGTCGACAACCTCATGGACCTCACCCACGAGGAGTTCGTCCACTCGTCGTCGATCGGGCAGGAGGAGCTGAGCGAGGCCGGCTTCGACACCACCCACACGGACACCACCGTCACGGTGACGCGGCACATGAGCGACATCGACCCGCCGCCGTTCTGGCTCAAGAACATGAACGACAAGTTCCCCGGGTTCTCCGGCAAGGTCGACCGCTGGCAGATCATCCACTTCCAGGCGCCGTCGACGGTGTGCATCGACGTGGGCGTCGCCAAGGCCGGCACCGGGGCGGCCGAGGGTGACCGCAGCGAGGGCGTCAACGGCTATGTCATGAACACCATGACCCCCGAGACCGACCGCACGAGCCACTACTTCTGGGCCTTCGTGCGCAACTACCGCCTCGAGAGCCAGACGATCACGACCCAGCTCCGCAACGGGGTGCACGGCGTCTTCGGCGAGGACGAGGTCATGCTCAAGGCGCAGCAGGAGGCCATCGACGCCAACCCCGAGCACGAGTTCTACAGCCTCAACATCGACATGGGTGGCATGTGGGCCCGCCGCATCATCGAGCGCATGCTCGCAGCGGAGGGACGAGGCTGATGGCGGTCGACCAGGTCGCCCACTGGCAGGAGGTCGACGTCGTCGAGGTCGACGACGCGGCCGACGGGATCCGTCGGGTGGTCCTGCGGTATGCCGAGCCGCAGGTCGCCCGCCCCGGGGCGCACGTCGACGTCCGGGTCCCCACACCGGACCGCGGCACCCTCACGCGCTCCTACAGCGTCGTCGAGTCGCTGGACGGCGGTCGCCGCCTCGCCCTGTCGGTCCACCGGTCGGCGGCCAGCCGCGGTGGCTCGGTCGCCATGCACGCCCTCGTCCCGGGTGACCGGCTGCGGGCCACCCAGCCCCTGCAGAACTTCCCCCTGGGGGTGGGTGCGAGCCGGTATGTCGTCCTCGCGGGCGGCATCGGCATCACGGCCGTCCTGAGCATGGCACGTGCCCTCAGGGCCCGCCGGTCCGACTACGACGTCCACTACGTCGGCCGCACCCGCGCCGCCATGGCCTACGTCGACCAGCTCGCCGCCGAGCACGGTGACCGCGTCCGCCTCGCCGTCGACGCCGAGGGCACGCCGCTGGACGTCGAGGGCCTGCTCGACGACATCGCCGGCGACGAGCGGGCCGCGTCCACCGAGCTCTACATGTGCGGACCGATCCGGCTGATGGACGCCGTGCGGCGCGGGTGGGAGCGCCGCGGGCTGCCGGTGACCAACCTGCGCTTCGAGACCTTCGGCAACTCAGGGTCCTGGGCCCCGCAGGACTTCGTCGTCCGCGTCCCCGCGGCCGGGGTCGAGGTGCGGGTCGACGCCAGCACGACGATGCTCGAGGCCCTGGAGCGGGCGGGCGTCGACATGATGTGGGACTGCCGCAAGGGCGAGTGCGGCCTGTGCCAGGTCAAGGTGACCGCCCTGGACGGCCAGGTCGACCACCGCGACGTCTTCCTCTCCGCCGACGAGAAGGCCGGCGACGACCGCCTCTGCGCCTGCGTCTCCCGCGCCGTCGCCCACGGCACCCCCCGGATCGGGGACACGGACGAGCCGGACGACGCGCCGCCGCGCTCGCCCGAGCGGCCCGCCGTCGTCACGATCGAGACCACCTGAGGCAGGGTCGGATCCGCCGTGCCACCATCGTCATCACGCGCCTGCGCCCATTGCTCCCTCGAATCCGGTGGTGCCCCATGACCATTCGCATCCTCTCGTCCAAGGCTCCCGCGCCGCTCCTGGCCCGGCTCGTGACGGAGCTCGGGGCCGAGCCCGCGGCGCAGGGCGGCGCTGACGACGTCGTCGCGGACGCCGCCGGTGGGGTCGACGTCGAGCAGCAGGTGGCCTCGGGCGCCGGCGTGGACGTCGTCGTCCTGGCCTCCGGAGCCATCGAGCGCCTCGCCGCGCAGGGCCACGTCCTGCCCGAGCCGCAGGAGCTCGTCCTCGCCACCGAGGCCGTCGTGGCGGTCGCCGACGGCTCCAGCCGTATGGCGGGCGCCGACGGCGCCGACCTCCCGGACGTCTCGACCCCCGAGGCGTTGCGGGCGGCCGTCGAGCGGGCCCGCGCCGTGGGCATCTCCACCGGCCCCAGCGGCGACGCCGTCCGCCGCATCCTCGACGCGTGGGGTCTTGCCGACCGCACCGTGGTGGCCCCGCCCGGCGTCCCCGTCGGGTCCATGCTCGCCGACGGCACCGCCGACCTCGTCGTCCAGCAGCGCACCGAGCTGGAGGGCATGACGGGCGTCGCCGTCGTCGGCCCGCTCCCGGGGGACCTGGCGCTCACGAGCAGGTTCGTCGGCGCGGTGGTCTCCGCCTCCGACCAGCCCGAGGCCGCGGCCGCCGTCCTCGCCGGCATCGCGCGCCTCGCCCGGTCCTGCGACTGACCCCGCCTCCCCGACCCGACCCTCGTCCTGCACACGTCGTCCCGTCCACGCCCGCCCCGTCCACGCCAGCCCCGTCCACGCCAGCCCCGTCTACGCCAGCCCCGCCCCGCCACAAGGAGCCCCGCATGATCATCGACATCCACGGTCACTACACGACGGCTCCGCCGCAGCTCGGCGCGTGGCGGGACCGGCAGGTCGCGGCATACGACACCGGCGGTGCAGCCCCCGCGAGCAGCGAGCTGGTGATGAGCGACGACGAGATCCGCGAGACGATCCAGACCCAGCAGCTCGCCACGATGCGCGAGCGCGGGATCGACCTCACGGTGTTCAGCCCGCGGGCAAGCTTCATGGCGCACCACCTCGGCGACGCGGCGGTCTCGGAGGCCTGGGCGGCCATCTGCAACGAGCTCTGCCACCGGGTCAGCCGCCTGTTCCCCGACAGCTTCATCGGAGCCGCCATGCTCCCGCAGTCGCCGGGCGTCCCGATCGAGCGCTCGCTGCCCGAGCTCGACAAGGCCGTCACCGAGTACGGCTTCGTCGGCGTCAACGTCAACCCCGACCCCTCCGGCGGCCGGTGGTCGAGCCCGCCGCTGACGGACCGTTACTGGTACCCCCTCTACGAGAAGATGGTCGAGCACGACATCCCCGGGATGATCCACGTGTCGACGAGCTGCGTGCCGGCCGTCCACACGACCGGCGCCTACTACCTGGGCGCCGACACCACGGCGTTCATGCAGCTGATCCAGGGTGACCTGTTCGCCGACTTCCCGACGCTGCGGTTCGTGATCCCCCACGGCGGCGGCGCCGTGCCCTACCACTGGGGACGCTTCCGTGGCCTGGCGCAGCAGCTGGAGCGGCCCCCGGCCGAGGAGCTGCTCCGCAACGTCTACTTCGACACCTGCGTCTACCACCAGCCCGGCGTCGACCTGCTCACCCAGGTCATCCCCACGGACAACATCCTGTTCGCCTCCGAGATGATCGGCGCGGTCCGCGGCATCGACCCGCTCACCGGGCACGGCTACGACGACACCCGCCGGTATGTCGACGGCACCCCGCACCTCGACGACGCCGGTCGCGCCGCCGTGTTCGAGCACAACGCCCGCCGCGTCTACCCCCGGCTCGACGCAGCCATCTCCTGATCGCCACCCGCCTGAGAGGATCCACCCATGCACGAGCTCGGAGTCGTCCACACGCAGATCACCCGCGCCGACCGCGAGGCCACCGACGCGCTGGCGGAGCTCGGCAGCGCCACCGTCCACGAGGCCCTCGGGCGGGTCGGTCAGCTCCAGCCCTCCCTGCGCCCCATCTATCCCGGGGCCCGGATCTCGGGCACCGCCGTGACCGTGCTGCTCCAGCCCGGTGACAACTGGATGATGCACGTCGCGGCCGAGCAGATCCGCCCAGGTGACGTCGTCGTCGCCGCCCCCACCTCTCCCTGCACGGACGGCTACTTCGGCGACCTGCTGGCCACGTCCTTCCAGGCGCAGGGCGCCCGCGGCCTGGTCATCGACGCCGGCTGCCGCGACGTGCGCACCCTCGAGGAGATCGGCTTCCCGGTCTGGAGCCGGGCGATCTCGATCAAGGGCACCATCAAGGCCACCCTGGGGTCGGTCAACGTGCCGCTCGTCTGCGGCGGCATGATCGTCCACCCCGGTGACGCGATCGTGGCCGACGACGACGGGATCGTCTGCGTCCCCGCCGACCGCGTCACCGAGGTCCTGGAGGCGGCGCGCAAGCGCGAGGCCAACGAGGGCGCCAAGCGCGAGCTCTTCGCATCGGGCACGCTGGGGCTCGACTACTACGAGATGCGCGAGGGCCTCGACCAGGCAGGCCTGCGCTACGTCGACTGACGGAGACCCGATGACGCCTCGTCCGGACGTTTCGGATCCTGTCGCTTCCTCCGACCGGCGTCCGCGGGCCCCGCGCGTCCCGGGGCAGGTGTCGGCCGCCGGCAAGGTGATGGCGGTCCTCGCGACCTTCAGCCGCGAGCGCCCCAGCCAGACCCTGACGCAGATCGCCCGGTCGAGCGGCCTCGCCCTGAGCACGGTGCACCGGGTGGTGCGCGAGATGGAGGAGTGGGGCGCGCTCGAGCGCGGCGACGACGCCTCGTGGCACGTCGGGCTGCGGCTGTGGGAGGTCGCGTCCGGCTGCCCCCGGGGACAGATCCTGCGCGAGATCGCCCTGCCCTTCCTGCAGGACCTCTACGAGGCGACGCACGAGAACATCCAGCTCGCGGTCCGGGAGGGCACCGAGCTGGTCTTCGTCGAGCGCATCGCCGGGCACCGGTCCGTCGAGCTGCTCACGATGGTCGGTGGCCGGTTCCCGATCACCGCCACGGGCATGGGGCGCGTCCTGCTCGCCTACGCACCGCCCGAGATCCAGGAGGCTGTGCTCGCCGAGCCCATCCCGCGGCGCACGCCGTTCACGGTCACCGACCCGGTCACGGTGCAGGAGCAGCTCCGCGCCATCCGGCGCGAGCAGGTGTTCGTCAGCGACCGGCAGCTGTCGGAGACCACCGTGGCGGTCGCCGCGCCCATCCGGATGGGGCGCTCGGGGCCCGTGCACGCGGCGCTCGGCGTCGTCGTGGCCAGCGCCCCGGCCACCGACCGGATCGGCGGGCTGCGCCCGGCCGTCCTGGGGTCGGCGCAGGCCATCTCCGACGCGCTCGGCGCGAGGGTCCCCCGCCCGTCCTGACGCGGTCCGCGCGAGCAGGTGCGACCCGCTCGATCCCCCTTCCGCCCCGTGGAAGGGCCGCAGACGCCCCGCCGGTCCCCGTGGGAGTTTTGGACCTGGAGATCCACCCCCCCACCTGCCACGACGCGCACCGGGTGCGCGCCTCGCCGAAGGAGGTCCGACGATGGACCGTGCACCGCGACCGATCCGGACCGGCCGGCTCGACGAGGGGGTTCGATGAGCGAGACGTTCACCAAGACCCCGGGCTGGCTCGACTGGTACTCCGACCCGTCGACCCCGGCGTTCCAGGTGCCCGAGGGTGCCGTCGACGCGCACTGCCACGTGTTCGGGCCCGGTGACCTGTTCCCCTTCGCCCCCGAGCGCAAGTACACCCCTTGCGACGCGTCCGCCGACCAGCTCTTCGCGCTGCGGGACCACCTCGGCTTCAGCCGCAACGTCATCGTGCAGGCGACCTGCCACGGCGACGACAACCGCGCGATGGCGGACGCCGTCCGCCGCGCCGAGGGCCGGGCCCGCGGGATCGCGACCGTCCGCGCCGACGTCAGCCAGGACACCCTGGCCGAGCTCGACGAGGCAGGCGTGCGTGGAGTCCGGTTCAACTTCGTCAAGCGCCTCGTCGACATCACCCCCAAGGACCAGCTCCTCCGGGTGGTCGACAAGATCGCGCCACTCGGCTGGCACGTCGTCGTCTACTTCGAGGCCCCCGACATCGACGAGGTCGGCGGCCTGGTCGAGGCCATCACCGTGCCGGTCGTCATCGACCACATGGGGCGCCCCGACGTGACCAAGGACCCGGCCGGCCCCGAGTTCGACGCCTTCGTGGACCTCATGCGGTCGCGCGACGACGTGTGGTGCAAGACCACCTGCCCGGAGCGCCTGTCCGAGAGCGGTCCGGCCGCCCTCGACGGCGAGCAGCGGGCGTATGACGACGTCGTGCCCTTCGCTAAGCGGATCGTCGACACCTTCCCCGACCGCGTCATCTGGGGCACGGACTGGCCGCACCCCAACCTCAAGAAGCACATGCCCGACGACGGGCTCCTCGTCGACTGGATCCCCCGGATCGCCGACACCCCCGACAAGCAGCAGCGGCTGCTCGTGGACAACCCCCTGCGTCTGTACTGGCCCGAGGAGGCCCGATGAGCAACGACAAGTCCTACCGCAACGTCCCCGGCACCACGATCTTCGACGCGGCGCAGAGCGCCAAGGGCTACCACCTCAACCAGTTCTGCATGTCCTTGATGAAGGCGGAGAACCGCGAGCGGTTCGTCGCCGACCAGCGCGCCTACCTCGACGAGTGGCCCCTGTCGGAGGAGCAGAAGCAGGCCGTCCTGGACCTCGACCTCAACGCGGCGATGCGGCTGGGCGGCAACATCTACTTCCTGTCCAAGATCGGCGCCACCTTCGGCCTGTCCTTCCAGCAGATGGCGGGCTCGATGACGGGCATGTCCGAGGAGGACTACCGCGCGATGATGGAGAGCGGCGGCCGGTCCGCCGACGGCAACCGGCTCGCCGACGCCGCGGCCGCGGGCGAGGAGCTGGGCGCCGAGGGTGCGGCCACGGACGCCGCCGGCGGCGACGAGATGGCGGCCGCCGTGATCGAGGCGGCGGCCGGCGACGCCCAGCAGGAGCACCACGTGACCCTCGCCGCGACCGTCTTCACCTCGCACGTCCCGGCGATCGGCGCGGCCATGGACCTCGGCAAGACCGAGGAGCCCTACTGGAAGAAGGTGTTCGACGGCTACGTCGAGTCCCGGCAGTGGCTGAAGGACAACACCCCCGACGTCGTGATCCTCGTCTACAACGACCACGCGACGGCCTTCGACCTCACGATGATCCCGACGTTCGCCCTCGGCACCGGCGCCTACTACCCGCCGGCCGACGAGGGCTACGGTCGGCGGCCCGTCCCGCCGGTCCACGGCTACCCCGAGCTCGCCGCGCACCTCGCGCAGTCGCTCATCATCGACGACTTCGACCTCACGCTCGTCAACGAGATGGACGTCGACCACGGCCTGACGGTCCCCCTGTCGCT
Source organism: Arsenicicoccus sp. UBA7492 (assembly GCF_002479615.1). Classification (NCBI taxonomy): domain Bacteria; kingdom Bacillati; phylum Actinomycetota; class Actinomycetes; order Micrococcales; family Intrasporangiaceae; genus Arsenicicoccus; species Arsenicicoccus sp. UBA7492. The sequence continues at coordinate 26,078 of NZ_DLOE01000005.1, forward strand.
GCTGTGCGGCGACGTCGAGGAGTGGCCGTTCAAGGTCATCCCCCTGGCGGTCAACGTGGTGCAGTACCCCGTGCCCTCAGGTGCGCGCTGCCTGGCGCTCGGCAAGGCCCTGCGCCGAGCCCTGGACACGTGGGACGAGGACATCACGGTCCAGGTCTGGGGCACGGGCGGCATGTCGCACCAGCTCCAGGGCCCGCGGGCCGGGCTGATCAACGCGGAGTGGGACAACGCCTTCCTCGACCGCCTCGTCGAGGACCCCCAGGGCCTGTCCCGGGTGCCGCACCTGGAGTACGTCGACGAGGCCGGCTCCGAGGGCATCGAGCTCGTCATGTGGTTCATCGCCCGCGGGGCCATGAGCGACGTGAACGAGACGGGCTCGATCGAGGTCCTGCACCGGTTCTACCATGTGCCCGCCTCCAACACGGCGGTCGGGCACCTCGTCCTGGCCAACCACACCAAGGAGTGACCATGGCTACCACCGACACCGTCCGGATCGCCCTCGCGGGGGGCGGCGCCTTCGGCGCGAAGCACGTCAACGCCCTCAAGCGCATCGAGGGGGTCGAGGTGACCACGATCATCAGCGCCAGCCTCGAGTCCGCTCAGGCGTTCGCGGACGAGCACGGCGTCGGCACCGCCGTCGGCAGCCTCGAGGAGTCCCTGCAGCGCGACGACGTCGACGCCGTCATCCTCGCGACGCCGACCCCGCTCCACGCCTCGCAGACGCTGGAGTGCCTGCGCGCCGGCAAGCACGTCATGGTCGAGATCCCGCTCGCCGACTCGTTGGCAGACGCCGAGGAGTGCCTCGCGGTCCAGCGCGCGAGCGGCCTGGTCGGCATGGTGGGCCACACGCGTCGGTTCAACCCCAGCCACCAGTGGGTCCACAACGCGATCACGGCGGGCGACTTCGCCATACAGCAGATGGACGTCCAGACGTTCTTCTTCCGTCGCAAGAACCTCAACGCCCTCGGCCAGCCGCGCAGCTGGACCGATCACCTCCTGTGGCACCACGCGGCCCACACGGTGGACCTGTTCGCCTACCAGACCGGCAGCCCCATCGTGCAGGCCAACGCCGTCCAGGGCCCGATGCACCCCGAGCTCGGCATCGCGATGGACATGTCGATCCAGCTGCGGGCCGAGAACGGCGCGATCTGCACCCTGTCCCTGTCGTTCAACAACGACGGCCCCCTCGGCACCTTCTTCCGCTACATCGGCGACACCGGCACCTACATCGCGCGCTACGACGACCTGGTGACCGGCAAGGAGGAGGAGATCGACGTCAGCGACGTCGACGTCTCCATGGACGGCATCGAGCTGCAGGACCGCGAGCTCGTCGCCGCGATCCGCGAGGGCCGCGAGCCCAACGCCTCGATCGCGTCGGTCATCGACTGCTACCGCGTGCTGGACGGCCTGGAGCAGCAGCTCGAGGCCCGGTCCTGATGGCGCTCGCGGACGCTGCCCGCCGCCGGCTCGGGCCCTTCGAGGTCGCCCCCGTCGGCCTGGGCTGCATGAACCTCAGCCACGTCTACCACCCCATCCCGGACGAGGAGCAGGGCGCCGCGGTCCTGCGCGCCGCCCTCGACCTCGGCGTCGACCACCTGGACACCGCGGCGCTCTACGGCTTCGGCGCCAACGAGCGACTCGTCGGGTCCACCCTCGGGTCACGTCGCGACGAGCTCACCCTCGCCAGCAAGTGCGGTATGACGGGCGTCGACGGCAAGCGCGTCATCGACGGCAGCCCTGTCACGATCCGCCGCACCTGCCAGGAGGCGCTGACCAGCCTGCGCACGGACGTCATCGACCTCTACTACCTGCACCGCGTCGATCCGGGCGTGCCGGTCGAGGAGAGCGTCGGGGCCATGGCTCAGCTCGTGCAGGAGGGCAAGATCCGCGCGATCGGCCTCTCCGAGGTCTCGGCGGCGACCATCCGGCGCGCCCATGCGGTGCACCCGATCGCCGCCGTGCAGAACGAGTACAGCCTGTGGACCCGCAACCCCGAGCTCGGGGTCCTGGAGGTCTGCGCCGAGCTCGGCATCACGCTGGTGGCGTTCAGCCCGCTCGGGCGCGGCATCCTCACCTCGACCCCGCCGGACGTCGCGTCGCTGCCGCAGCAGGACCTCCGGGTCTCGATGCCGCGCTTCCAGGGCGAGGCCTATGCCGCCAACCTGGCCATCGTGCGCGAGCTCGACGCCCTGGCGCAGGAGGCCGGGGTGACGCTCGCCCAGCTGGCGCTGGCCTGGGTCCTGTCCCGTGGCGAGCACGTCGTCGCGATCCCGGGGACGCGCAGCATCGAGCACCTCGAGGAGGACCTGGGCGCCGCGACCGTGTCGCTGCCCGCGGACGTCCTCGAGCGGGCGTCCGCGCTGATGAACGAGCGCACCGTCCACGGCCCACGCTACGGCGCCGGTGCGGCGGCGGACGTCGACACCGAGTCCTTCCCCGAGGCCGGCTGACGACCGCATCCACGCGCACGACGACGAAGCCCCCGCCGACCATGTGGCCGGCGGGGGCTTCGTCAGGTCCTGCTGGAGGACCGTTGGCGGTGGCGGTGGGATTTGAACCCACGGAGGGCGTAAACCCTCATACGCTTTCGAGGCGTACTCCTTCGGCCGCTCGGACACGCCACCGCCGGAGACTTTACACGGAGCGGCGCCGCGCGAAGAAATCGGAAAGTACGCGTGAACACTCCTGCTCGCGCACGCCGCCCACCACCTCGACCTGGTGCAGGACACGGGGGTCGCGCAGCAGGTCCCACACCGATCCGACCGCCCCGGCCTTGGCGTCCCAGGCCCCCATGACCACCCGCGAGACCCGGCTCGCCGCGATCGCACCGGCGCACATGACGCAGGGCTCGAGCGTCACCACGAGGGTGCAGCCGTCCAGGCGCCAGGAGCCCCGCGTGGCGGCGGCCTCGCGCAGCGCCTCCACCTCCGCGTGGGCGGTCGGGTCGTGCCGTCGCTCGCGCTCGTTGCGGCCACGCCCGACCAGGGTGCCGCTCTCGTCATACAGGCAGGCCCCGACCGGCACGTCCTCGCCGCAACCGGCCGCGAGCTCGAGCGCCTCGCCCATCCACCCGGCCCAGCGCGGGTCGACGGGGAAGCCGTCGTCCGGCTCGCTGCGGGCCGCCGGTGGGGCGCTGGGGTCGGTCACGGGATAAGTTTCCCCCATGCAGGTTCACGTGGCCGACCACCCGCTCATCAACCACAAGCTCACCTACCTGCGCGACCGGCGCACGGACAGCCCGACCTTCCGGCGGCTGGCCGAGGAGCTCGTGACGCTGCTGGCCTACGAGGCGACGCGCGAGGTCCGCACCGAGCCGATCGACCTCGAGACGCCCGTCGGGCCCACGACCGGCATCAAGCTCGCCAACCCCAAGCCGGTCATCGTCCCCATCCTGCGCGCCGGGCTCGGCATGCTCGAGGGCATGGTGCGGCTGCTGCCGAGCGCCGAGGTCGGCTTCCTCGGCATGGTGCGCGACGAGGAGACGCTCGAGGTCAGCGCCTACGCCAACCGCCTGCCCGACTCCCTGCACGGCCGCCAGGTCTACGTCATCGACCCGATGCTCGCGACCGGCCACACGCTGATCATGGCCTTCGAGTTCCTGCGCGACCTCGGCGCCGACGACATCACCGCCGTCTGCCTGATCGCCGCGCCCGAGGGCATCGAGACGGTCCGCGAGGCGGTCAAGGACATCGGCATCCCGGTCACCCTCGTCGTCGGCGCGATCGACGACCACCTCAACGAGCAGGGCTACATCGTCCCCGGGCTCGGCGACGCAGGCGACCGCCTCTACGGCGTGGTCTGACCCAGCCGTATGCCGGCGGCCCCGGCCCACGGCGCCGCCGTGATCGCGCCGTGGCCGCCCCGTTATCCAACCTCAACCGCGCGTCGCGGCGAGCCGCCCTGCCCCGCACGGGTGCCCGCTGCTTCACTGGACGCTGATCCGTGCCCCCGCGCCACCCCTCAGCAAGGAGCCACGCACCGTGAACCCCAAGGTCAAGAAGATCTTTCTGTGGCTGCTCGTCGCCTTCCTGATCTACGCGATCATCGTCTCCCCCGACCGTGCCGCCGACATCGTGCGCACCGTGTGGGACATCCTCGTTCAGGCCGTCCAGTCGCTCGGCCGCTTCTTCGACGTGCTGATCAACAGCTGACCCCAGGGCCTGACGATGGACGCGTCCGAGGAGCCGCACCTGCCGCCGTCGGTGCGCAGGCGCTACGTCCTCGACGGTGAGCAGCTGGTCGTGGCCATCCACCAGCACCCCGTCGTGGTGGCCGAGCCCGTCCTGACCGCCATCGCCATCCTGGTGCTCGTGATCCTGGTCGACGCCAACGTGTCGGCCGGGCTCGGGGGCGTCGTCAACGTCCTGTGGTGGGTGTGGTTCGCCGCCGTGGCACGCGCCGTGTGGATGGTCTTCGAGTGGCGTCAGCAGTGGGTGGTGGCGACCAACAAGCGCCTGATGCTGACCTACGGCTTCATCGTGCGCAAGGTCGCGATGATGCCCCTCACCAAGGTCACCGACATGTCCTACCACCGCACGATCATGGGGCGGATCTTCGGCTGGGGGACCTTCGTCATGGAGTCGGCCGGTCAGCAGCAGGCGCTGTCGGAGATCCGGTTCGTGCCCAACCCCGACCACAACTACCGCGCGCTGTGCGCCGAGATCTTCGCCGTCGAGGACCGCGAGCGCGTGACCGCGGTCGACGACGACGTCGACGAGGCCCACGCCTGGCCCGACGAGCACGACGACGACCCCTATCGCGGGGTCGTCCAGGTCGAGCCCGGGCCGATGCGGATGCAGCGCGTGGCGCCTCCGACCCGCCGCGACCGCGACCGGTGGGACGAGGACTGGCAGCAGGACCGCGACGCCGAGCGTGACCGGGCCCGTGCTGCGGGGCGTGACGCCGAACGCGGTCGTGAGGGCGGGCGTGGCGCTGGTGGCCGCACTGCTGGTGGCAGGGCGCCCCGCGACGGTCACGACACCGCCGATCTGCCCATCGTCGACGCCCGCGTCTCGCAGGACGCCGAGGCCCGTGAGCTGCTGAGCAGCTGGGAGCGGTTCGCCAAGCGCTACGACAACGAGCCGGAGCGCGGCCCCGACAGCGGTACCAGCATCTACCGCAGCGGCGACGACACCCTCTCCTGACCCACACCACCTCGTCCTGCCCTCATCGGTGCAGGTCCGGTGTCAGATCTGACCAGCAACCTGCACCGGTCCCGCAGGAGGACACTCGGGGCACCGCCCAAGCGCACCCTGGCCGCCGCGAGCACGGTGCACGGCCATCACGCGTCGAGCGGTCGCGCACGCCTGGTCGAACACCATCGGATAGGTGATCCGGATCGTCGTCCACCCCTCGACGAGATGGGCGGCGTCCAGCTCGGCATCCCTCAGGCGCTGGGCCCCTGAGTGGAAGGCCGTGCCGTCGAGCTCGAGCAGCACTCGCGAGTCCGGATAGGCACCGTCGCTGCGGTGCCCGGTCGCAGGCACGACGACCTGACGAACTGACGCGGGCAGACGGTGGGCTCGCTCCACCCGTCGCAGATATCCGACCTCGAGGTAGCTTGTCGACCCAGACGCCACGTCCGCCAGGAGCCCCTGCAGGAGCGCGCGTCGAGGGTGCCGGGTCCGCGCGGCGAGACGATCGGCGAGGCGGCAAGGATGCGTCAGGCGCCGTTGGCAGGCCGTGGCCACGAGACCGATCGCTCTGTCCCGGGGTGCTGTGGCCGCGAGGTCGAGCACCACGTCCTCGATCCTCAGCGTGGGCAGGTCACGCGGGAGTGGGGTCGCGTGCACCCCGGGTCGCACCCGCACGAACCGATAGCCGGGCTGTGGAGCCGGCCGCCGCCGTCGAGGCAGGACGATGTCGATGACGGCGGGTGGGTCGTCCACCAGCCCCAGCAGACAGGCCGCCGCCATGCCCCCGACCACCGCGCCACCACCGGCGAGCACCACGCCCGCCTGGGCCCGCTGGGCGAACGAGATGCTGTCCTCCGGCGCCTCGGGCCTGAGGTCCAGGCAGTAGACCCCCGGGAGGAGACGTCGCCAGGCTCGCGTCATGCGTGCCACGACCGTGGGGGTCAGGCCCGCCGCCAGGAGCTCACGTCGGGAGACGACACCGGAACGGTCCGCAGCGCGCGCGAGGATCTCGGCGGGGACGTCGCATCTCGGGGGCATGGCAGCAGGATGCGGGTCCGCCGTGGCCGAGCCGGTTCCATGGCGTGAGCCTGTGGACGGGGACGCGGAATGCCGAGCCCGCTCCACGAACCTGTGGACGACGGCAGGCGCGCGCTCACGAGACCGGTGCAGGTCTGGTGTCAGATCTGACCAGGAAGCTGCACCGATCTCGCTGGGCGTGAGGTCAGAGGGCCTTCAGGATGTCGTCGACGCGCTCCTTGGCGTCGCCGAACAGCATGCGGGTGTTGTCCTTGAAGAACAGGGGGTTCTGGACGCCGGCATAGCCCGTCGACATGGATCGCTTGAACACGATCACGTCGTGCGCGTGCCACACCTCGAGCACCGGCATCCCGGCGATGGGGCTGGACGGGTCGTCGAGGGCGGCGGGGTTGACCGTGTCGTTGGCACCGATCACGAGCACCACGTCGGTGGTCGCCAGGTCCTCGTTGATCTCGTCCATCTCGAGCACGATGTCGTAGGGGACCTTGGCCTCGGCGAGCAGGACGTTCATGTGCCCGGGGAGGCGTCCGGCGACCGGGTGGATGCCGAACCGCACCTGCACCCCGCGCTCGCGCAGCCGCGCGGCGAGGTCGGCGACGCCGTACTGCGCCTGCGCGACCGCCATGCCGTAGCCGGGCGTGATCACGACCGAGCGGGCCTCGACCAGCAGCGAGGCCACCTCGTCGGCGCTCGTCTCGCGGTGCTCGCCGTAGTCACGCTCCTCCCCCGTCACCGCGCCGTCCGAGCCGAAGCCGCCGGCGATGACCGACACGAACGACCGGTTCATGGCGCGGCACATGATGTAGGACAGGTAGGCACCGGACGAGCCCACGAGCGCACCCGTGATGATCAGCAGGTCATTGCTGAGCATGAATCCCGCTGCGGCAGCAGCCCATCCGCTGTAGCTGTTGAGCATCGACACGACCACCGGCATGTCGCCACCGCCGATCGAGGCGACCAGGTGCCACCCCAGCGCGAGCGCGATCACCGTCATCAGCACGAGCGGGACGGCGTGGCCGGTCGGCACGAACCACACCATCAGCCCGAGCGACACCACGAGCGCAGCCAGGTTGACCAGGTTGTGGTGCGGCAGCATCAGCGGCGCGGACTTCATCTTGGCCGACAGCTTGAGGAAGGCCACGATCGACCCGGTGAGCGTCACCGCGCCGATGAAGATCCCGAGGAAGACCTCGCCGTTGTGGATGCGCTCGAGCGCGTCGAGGTGCCCCGGGCGCCCCGACGTCGGGATCCACGAGTTGAAGCCGACGAGCACGGCCGCCAGCCCCACGAAGCTGTGCAGCAGCGCGATGAGCTCGGGCATGCCGGTCATCTCGACGCGCTGCGCGCGGTGCACGCCGATGGCGCCACCGATCAGCATGGCGACGAGCAGCATGAGCAGCGCGTCGAGCCCGTTGAGCGAGATGACGAGGCCGATCGTGGCGACGAGGGCCAGCGCCATACCGAGGATGCCGAAGGCATTGCCGCGGCGGGCCGACTCGTGCTTGGACAGGCCCGCGAGGGCGAGGATGAACAGCAGGCCGGCGACGATCTGCGCGGCGTAGGACAGGGCGGCGGTCATCGGCGGGTCAGCCCTTCCGGAACATCGCGAGCATGCGCTGGGTCACCGTGAAGCCGCCGAAGATGTTGATGCTGGCGACGAGGACGGCGGCGAACGCGAGGACGTCGACGGCGAGATGACCGCGCCCGAGCTGGGCGAGCGCGCCGACGATGATGATGCCGCTGATGGCGTTGGTGACCGACATCAGCGGGGTGTGCAGGGCGTGGTGGACGTTGCCGATGACGTAGTAGCCGACCACGCAGGCCAGCATGAACACCATGAAGTGGCCGAGGAACGCGGGCGGCGAGAACGCGGCCAGCAGCAGGAAGGCCACGACCCCGAGCGGGAGCAGCAGACCCCGGCCGTATGCCGACCGCCCGCCGCGATCGCCCGTCACCGGCTCGGCGTCGGTCACCCCGGACCCGGCCCCGGCGACCGTCGCGCCTCCCCCGGCAGCAGCGGGTGGGGGCGCCGCCGAGACCTGGATCGGTGGTGGGGGCCAGAGCGTCTCGCCCTGCAGCACGACGGTCATGCCGCGCTGCACGACGTCCTCCATGTCGAGGACGACCTGCCCGTCCTTGCCGGGGGTGATGAGCTTGGTCAGGTTGACGAGGTTGGTGGCGTAGAGCTGCGAGGCCTGGCCGGGCAGGCGGGCGGGCAGGTCGGTGTATCCGAGGATGACGACGCCGTTGTCGGTGACGACGCGCTGGTCGGGGACGCTGCCCTCGACGTTGCCGCCGGTGGCCGCGGCCATGTCGACGATGACGGAGCCGGGGCGCATGGCGGCGACCATCGAGGCGGTGATCAGCCGGGGCGCGGGCCGGCCCGGGATGAGGGCGGTGGTGATGACGATGTCGCTCTGGGGGACGTTCTCGGCATACATCCGAGCGGCGGCCTCGTCGTAGGCCGAGGTCGTGCCGTGCGCGTAGCCGTCGGTGGAGACCTGCTGCTCGACGTCGACGGCGAGGAACTGCGCGCCCATCGACTCGACCTGCTCGGCGACCTCGGGGCGGGCGTCGGTGGCCTTGACCACGGCGCCGAGCGCGTTGGCCGTGCCGATGGCGGCGAGGCCGGCGACCCCGGCACCGGCGACCATGACGGTGGCCGGTGGGACCTTGCCGGCCGCCGTGACCTGCCCGGTGAAGAACCGGCCGAACTCGTGGGCGGCCTCCACCACCGCGCGATAGCCCGCGATGTTGGCCATCGAGCTCAGGACGTCCAGCGACTGCGCCCGCGAGATGCGGGGCACGGCGTCGGTGGCGAGGACCGTCAGGCGGTGGGCCGCGAGGCGTTCGACCAGCTCGGGCCGCAGCGCCGGCTGCACCAGGCTGACGAGGGTCGCGCCCTCCCGCAGCTGCTGGATCTCGTCGTCGCTCGGCGGGTTGACCTTGTAGACCATGTCGGCGGCCCAGGCCCCCTCGCGGTCGACGACGGTGGCGCCGGCCTCGGCATACGCCTCGTCGGGCAGGCTGGCCGCGGCGCCGGCGCCGGACTCGACGACGACGTCGTAGCCGAGCGTGACGAGCTGCACGACGCTGGTGGGCGTGGCGGCGACGCGGGTCTCGCCGGGGAGCGTCTCGAGAGGGACACCGATCTGCATGGGTGGAGCCTTCCGACGTGGGTGGCATCACTGTATGGCCATGCCTGGCCCGGACGACCACCGACCCCCGGTCGCGACTGCCGGAGCCGACGCGAGCGTCGCGGTGAGCAACTGTTCACCACCCTGCGTGCGGGACTGTGCCGAGTGGTGAAACGCGTCTGGGTCGAGCCCACCCCTCGTTGATACCGTCGACGCCGGAGGCCTCCCGCGTGAGATCAGGGGGCTCGTGGCTCTTCGGGGGCGTCACGAGCGATTGCGGGGGGCCTCCTCAGGCGCCCGGCACCGACAACGGGTCGAAGCCGTAGGGCAGCTCGAGGCGGTGGGCCCGCATGAGGGTGTCGTCGGCGAGCAGGTCTCGGGTGCGGCCGTCCGCCACGATGCGGCCCTCGTCGAGCAGCACCGACCGGGAGCACAGCTGCAGGGCATAGGGCAGGTCGTGGGTGACCATGAGGATCGCCACGTCCAGGGACGTGAGGATGTCCGCGAGCTCGCGGCGGCTCGCGGGGTCCAGGTTGGACGACGGCTCGTCCAGCACGAGCACGTCCGGCTCCATGGCGAGGACGGTCGCGACGGCCACGCGACGGCGCTGCCCGAAGGACAGGTGGTGGGGCGGGCGGTCGATGACGTCCCCCATCCCGACCAGGTCCAGGGATCGGCGGACCCGCTCGTCGAGGGCCGCACCGCGCAGGCCGAGGTTGTGCGGACCGAAGGCCACGTCATCGCCGACCGTGGGCATGAACAGCTGGTCGTCGGGGTCCTGGAAGACGATGCCGACGCGCCGCCGCACGTCGCCGAGGGTGTCGCGGCGCAGCGGGATCCCGGCCACGGCGACGCTGCCCGTGCCCGTGCCGCCGCTGACGGAGCCGAGGATGCCGTTGAGGTGCAGCAGGAGCGTGGTCTTGCCGGCGCCGTTGGGGCCGAGGACGGCGACGCGCTCGCCCGCCGCGACCTGCAGGTCCACGCCGTAGAGCACCTGGCGACCGTCCGGGTAGGCGAACGCCAGCCGCTGGACGTCGAGCGCCGGCGGCGCAGCAGGTGCCGGGTATGGCGCGGGCGCCGGGGGTGGGGTCACGGGAGCAGGTGCCATCCGGCCAAGAGTACGGCGGCGGCGAGCGGCAGGGACGCGCCCGTCAGCCACTCGGCCAGCGACGCGGGTCGAGACGACGAGGCCGCGGGCAGCCGCCCGGTGTAGCCCCGCGCGAGCATCGCCTGGTGCACGCGCTCCCCCCGCTCGTAGGACCGCACGAACAACGCCCCCGCCCCGCCCGCGACGGCGGCGAGGTGCCCCGCCCGTCCACCGCGGTAGCCCCGGGACTCCCGCGCCACCCGCATGCGGTGCAGGTCGGCGGTGATGACGCCGAGGTAGCGGACCATGAAGGTCAGGATGGCGACGAACGCCGCCGGCAGCCGCAGCCGCTCGAGACCCGCCACGAGCTCGCGGGGAGCCGTGCTCGACGCGAGGACAACAGCGGCGAGCACGCCCAGCGTGGCCTTGGCGAGCATCGTGCCCGCCGCCACGAGGCCCGGCTGCGACACCGACAGGCCCAGCACCTCGACGCGTGGGCCGGTCGCGACGAACGGCGTCACGACCGCGAACACCACGAACGGCGCCTCGACCGCGAGCCGCCGCAGCACGTGCGCCCACGGCAGCCGGGCCGCCAGCACCACCGCGACGAGCAGCAGCGCGTCGAGCCCCAGCAGGCCCCAGGCACCGGTCGGCGCGGCGACCACGACGATCATGAAGGCGAGCAGGCAGACCAGCTTGACCTGCGGCGGGAGGTGGTGGACGACGCTGTCGCGAGGTATGACGAGCCCCTCCTCGGGGGCCCCGCCACCGTGCTCGTGACCGTGGAGCGGCGGCGCCGGAGCGAGGTCAGCCATCGCGGCGGGTGGCGCCCGCACCGACCGGGCTGCGGTCGTCGTCGCCCTCCTCGGGTGCTCCGCCACGATGCGCCAGGGACGACAGCAGGATACCGAGCGCCAGGGTCAGCAGGACGCCGATGATGCCGGCGGCGACCGCGGCTCCCGCCCCGTCGCCCAGCCACGCGAGGGAGTAGTCCGCCAGCGGCGATGAGGCTGCCGCCGAGTCGACCGCGGTGGAGCCGAAGCCGAGGCGCTCGCCGACATACTCGAGGCCGTCCGGGTGGCTGCTGGCCAGCAGGCTCAGCCCCCCGCCGACCAGCAAGGACGTGGCGAGCAGCCCGCCGGCGAAGCGCGGGGTGACGCCCGCCCGGCGGCGACCAACGGGTGCGTCGGCGCGCACCGTCGTCCGTCGTCCGTCGCCGTCCACGAGCTCCAGGTCCGGCACGAGGTGACGCGCGACGTGCACCAGGTCGGGTCGTGACGCCACGACGGCGGACACGACGGCCGCGGTGATGACGGCCTCCCCGATGCCGATGACCAGGTGCCAGCCGAGCATCGCCGTCGTGAGGGTGCCCAGCGGGATGGGGGCGGCCCCGCCCACGGCATACAGACCGACGAAGGCGAGGGCCGCGGCCGGGACCGCGAGCAGACCCGCGACGGCTGCGGCGGGCACCACGGAGGCCGGCCGGCGAGGGAGCACCGCGAGGACGGCGCGCACGACGATCGACCCGACGAGGACGCCGACCACGCCCATGACGGTGATGTTGGCGCCGAGTGCGGTGAGCCCGCCGTCGGCGAAGACGAGCGCCTGCACGAGCAGCACCGTCGTCATGACGAGCACGCCCGTCCATGGGCCGACGAGGACCGCGGCGAGCGCTCCGCCGAGGAGGTGACCGCTCGTGCCCGCCCCGACCGGGAAGTTGACCATCTGCACGGCGAAGATGAAGCACGCGACGAGGCCCGCCAGCACGGGCCCGGTCTCGCCGAGCTCGCGCCGGGCCTGGCGCAGGGCCAGCGCCGTGGCGCCCACCGCCAGCAGGCCGGTGCCGATGGAGGTGGGGGCGTCCAGGAACCCGTCGGGGATGTGCATGCCGTCATCATTTCCCTGTTGCGAAGGCATTGCAATACGGGTTCGACCTGCGGCGCTGACGTACTTCCCAGTATGCGGACAGGACGCGGCACGATCCGGTCACGGTCCACCCTGGTGCCCTTCCCAGCGGCCTTCGTGCGGGTGCACGCTATGGCGCGCAATGTCATTCACGGCCCACCAGACGTGCCGCGCCCACACCTACGAGGAGTTGACCGGATGAGCCTGTTCCGCACGAAGTCGATCGAGGCGTCCATCGCCGAGACCGTCGAGGAGGAGTACCAGCTCAAGAAGAACCTGACGGCGGTCGACCTCACGGTCTTCGGCATCGGCGTCATCATCGGAGCCGGCATCTTCACCCTCACCGGACGCGCCGCCGCGCAGTACGCCGGCCCCGCCATCGTCATCTCCTTCGTGATCGCGGCCTTCTCCTGCGGGCTCGCCGCCCTCTGCTACGCCGAGTTCGCCTCGACCGTCCCCGTGTCCGGGTCGGCCTACACCTTCTCCTACGCGACGCTCGGTGAGCTCGTCGCCTGGATCATCGGCTGGGACCTGCTCCTGGAGATGATGCTGGGCGCCGCCGTCGTCGCCCAGGGCTGGTCGCAGTACTTCGTCGTGCTCCTCGGCCACCTCGGCCTCACGTTCCCCGCCTCCGTGGCCCCCGGCTCGCGCTTCGACCTGCCGGCCTTCCTCCTCGTCGCCGTCATCACGGCCCTGATCGCCTACGGCATCAAGGAGTCGATGCGGGTCAACCTCGTCTTCGTCGCGATCAAGCTGTTCATCGTGCTGTTCGTGATCATCGCCGGCATCCGCTTCATCAAGCCGGAGAACTACTCGCCGTTCATCCCGGAGGCGATCGCCCCGCAGGCCGCCGAGGCCGGCGTCATGCACCAGCCCCTCGTGCAGCTGATCTTCGGCCTCAACCCGACGACCTACGGCTGGGGTGGCATCCTCGCCGGCGCCTCGCTCGTGTTCTTCGCCTACATCGGCTTCGACGTGGTCGCGACGACGGCCGAGGAGGCCCGCAACCCGCAGAAGGACCTGCCGATCGGCATCATCGCCTCGCTGATCATCTGCACGATCCTCTACGTGGCCGTCTCGCTCGTGATCACCGGCATGGTGCACTACGACCAGATCAACCCCAAGGCAGCGCTGGCCTCGGCGTTCGAGAGCGTCGGTCAGGGGTGGGCGTCGACGCTCATCTCCGCCGGCGCCGTCGCCGGTCTGTTCACCGTCGTCATGACGCTGATGATCGGTGGCACGCGCGTGGTCTTCGCGATGTCCCGCGACTGGCTGCTCCCCCGCTGGCTGGGCCGCACCAACCACCGCACCGGCACCCCGGTCCGCATCACGATCATCATCGGCCTGCTCGTCGCCCTCGTGGCCTCGCTGACCCCCATCGGCAAGCTCGAGGAGATGGTCAACATCGGCACCCTGTCGGCCTTCGTCCTCGTGTCGGTCGCCGTCCCGGTGCTGCGCAAGAGCCGCCCCGACCTGGAGCGCTCCTTCCAGGTGCCCGGATCGCCGATCCTGCCCTGGCTCGCCGCGCTGGTCTCCTTCTACCTGATGCTCAACCTGCCGCTCGACACCTGGCTGCGGTTCCTCGTGTGGATGGCGCTCGGCTTCCTGATCTACTTCGCGTACTCGCGGACCCACTCGCGCCTGCACCTCAAGGGCGAGGCCGCGACGCCCCACGAGCACATCGGCAACCCCGCCGCCGGGGGTCGCTACGACGCCAACGGGTCGACCCGGCAGGACGACTGACCCCGACCCGCGTCCCGCTTCCTGCGCGAGACGCCGACCACCTCTCACGCCGAGTGGTCACATCCCG